>CAXTFY010000006.1:0-42528 GCA_964243265.1 uncultured Acetobacteraceae bacterium
GTGTTATCAGCCCTTCGTGGTGTTGGCTCTTCGCCGTGCTTGCGGTTCGGCGATCCCGGGCTACCAGAACCGCGCCTAGTCCTAAAATCACCGTGCCGAAGCCGGCTTGTAATGACATCCTGGCTTGGCAACGCGCCGTTCGCGACTGCTAGTAGCTGGCGTTAGTAGTAGCTGCGTCCGCTGCCGAAGATCAGGAACAGGATGAGCAGCAGCAGGATCAGCCCGAAGCCGCCGCCATAGCTGCGACCGCCGTAGTAGCCGCGGTTGTAGCCATAGAACCCGCCGCCGCCGAACAGCAGCACGACGATGATGACGATCAGGGCGAGGCTCATGGCGGCTTCCTTGGCTCGATGGTTCTCGGAAACGTAACGGCCGGAACCGCAACGGGTTCCGGCCGCTGGGGTACTTAGGCCGCCTTCGCCTCGCGCCGGCGGGCGTGCAGGATGAACTCGGTGTAGCCGTTTGGCTGCTCGCGGCCCTTGAATACCAAGTCGCATGCCGCCTGGAATGCGGGTCCGTCGAGGTTGTTGGCCATCGGGCGGTAGGCGGCGTCGCCGGCGTTCTGCCGGTCCACCACGGCGGCCATGCGGCGCATGGTTTCGCGCACCTGGTCCTCGGTCACCACGCCGTGGTGCAGCCAGTTGGCGATGTGCTGGCTGCTGATGCGCAGGGTGGCGCGGTCCTCCATCAGGCCGACGTCGTGCACGTCGGGGACCTTGGAGCAGCCGACGCCCTGGTCGATCCAGCGGACGACGTAGCCGAGGATGCCCTGCACGTTGTTGTCCAGCTCCTGCTGCACGTCGTCCGGCGCCCAGTTCGGGCGGTCGGCGACGGGGATGGTCAACAGGTCCGCCAGAGTGCCGCGGGGGTGGCCGGCGAGTTCCGCCTGCCGGGCCGCGACGTCCACCTGGTGGTAGTGCAGGGCGTGCAGCGTGGCTGCGGTGGGGGAGGGCACCCAGGCGGTGTTGGCGCCGGCGCGGGGGTGGCCGATCTTCTGCTCCAGCATCTCCGCCATGCGGTCGGGGGCGGCCCACATGCCCTTGCCGATCTGCGCGCGGCCGCGCAGGCCGCAAGCGAGGCCGATGTCGACGTTGCGGTCCTCGTAGGACTTGATCCAGGCGGTGCCCTTCATCTCGTTCTTGCGGATCATGGCGCCGGCCTCCATCGAGGTGTGCATCTCGTCCCCCGTACGGTCGAGGAAGCCGGTGTTGATGAACACCACGCGGTCCCGTGCGGCGTGGATGCAGGCGGCGAGGTTGGCGCTGGTGCGGCGCTCCTCGTCCATGATGCCCATCTTGAGGGTGTTGGGGGGCAGGGCGAGCATGGCCTCGACGCGGGTGAAGATCTCGACGGCGAAGGCGACTTCCTCGGGACCGTGCATCTTTGGCTTCACGATGTAGACCGAGCCGGCGCGGCTGTTGCGGATCGGGCCGGTGGCTTGCAGGTCGTGCATGGCGATCAGGGAGGTGACGGCGGCGTCGAGCAGGCCCTCCGGGACCTCGTTGCCGTCGAGCAGGACGGCGTCGGTGTACATGTGGTGGCCGACGTTGCGGATCAGCATGGTGCTGCGGCCGGGCAAGGTGAGCGGGGAGCCGTCGGGGGCGGTGTACTCGCGGTCGGGGTTCAGGCGGCGGACCAGGGTCTTGCCGTCCTTCTCCAGGGTGGCGGAGAGGGTGCCCTGCATCAGGCCGAGCCAGTTGCGGTATACCTCGACCTTGTCGGCGGCGTCCACGGCGGCGACGCTGTCCTCGCAGTCCTGGATGGTGGTGATGGCGGATTCCAGCAGCACATCGGCGACGCCGGCCGGGTCGGTCTTGCCGATGGGGTGGGCGCGGTCGATGCGGATTTCCAGGTGCAGGCCGTTGTTGCGGAGCAGCACCGCGGTGGGAGCGGCGGGGTCGCCGCGGGTGCCGACCAGCTTGGCGTTGTCGGACAGGCCCGTTGTGCCGGTGGGGAGGGAGACGACGAGGGTGCCGTTGTGCAGGGCGTAGCCGGTCGCCTTGGCGTGGGACCCTTGGGCGAGGGGGGCCGCCTGGTCCAGCACCTGCTTGGCGCGGGCGACCACGGCGGCGCCGCGCACCGGGTTGAAGCCCTTGCCGCGGGTGGCGCCGCCGGTTTCGGGCAGGGCGTCGGTGCCGTAGAGCGCGTCGTACAGGCTGCCCCAGCGGGCGTTGGCGGCGTTCAGGGCGTAGCGGGCGTTCATCACGGGCACGACGAGCTGCGGGCCGGCGATGGAGGCGATCTCGGCATCGACGCCGGTTGTGTTGACCTCGAAGGCGTCGGGTTCGGGCAGCAGGTAGCCGATGCCGCGCAGGAACTCGGTGTAGGCAGCGGGGTCGTGCGCGTGGGTGCCCTGGCTGGTGTGCCAGGCGTCGATCTGCGATTGCAGGGCGTCGCGCCGGGCCAGCAGGTCGTGGTTGCGGGGGGCGAGGTCGCGGACCAGGCTGGCGAAGCCGGTCCAGAATTGGTCGGGGGTGATGCCGGTGCCCTCGGCGGCCTCGGTGATGAAGGCGTGCAATTCTGGCGCGATCTGCAAACCTGCGGCGTCAATTCTGTTCATGCGTTGAGGGTCCCCTGGGTTGGGCGGTGTTTGGCCCTGCTGCGCGGCGGTGTCGAGGGCCCTGTGCTGTGGGGATGGCGAGAGGGATGACGAGATGATGACCTTGGATGATGTTCGGGCCGATGCTTTCAGGCTCTGGTCGCGGGGGGTGGCGGACCGGCGGTCGCCGTTCCGGTCGCCGGCGCTGGGGACCGTGGGGGTGGATGGGCAGCCGCGGCTGCGGACTGTTGTGCTGCGGGGGTTTGATCCGGCGGCGCGGCGGCTGGTGGTGCATAGCGATGTGCGGGCGGGGAAGATCGCCGAGATCGGGCGGGATGCTCGGGTGATGCTGCATGTGTGGGATGAAGGGGGGCAGGTGCAGGTGCAGGCGGGGGGGACTGCTGTCGTGCAGACCGGGGCGGCGGCCCGGGCGGAGTGGGAGCGGCTGCATCCGGGGTCGCGGGCTACGTATCGGGTGCGGCTGATGCCGGGGACTGCGTTGGACGATCCGGCGGTGGCTGATGCGGACCTGGTGGATGAAGAGGCGGCGTTTGCCAATTTTGCGGTCATCGGTGTTCAGATGACCGGGTTGGAGTGGCTGCATTTGGGCAAGGATGGGCATCGCCGGGCGGCGTTTGCCTGGACTGGTGCGGGCTTGGATGCACGGTGGCTGGTGCCGTGATGTGGTGCATTGTCTTAAATGGACCCGATGCCACGGCATTCGCATCACATGCACGATTTTACCTGAAAATCTGAGGTGATGCGCATGTCGCAACGCTTTTTCTGTCGAGTAGCTTGCTTTCCACTTGTTGTCGCTGCCTTGACGAGTATATTCTACTCGTTTTTCCCGGGTCTGTTCGCCGCGCTCGCCCTGCTTTCTGCGGTTATCATGGTAGCTGTTTGGGTGCTGACCCTTCTCTGCCAGATCATTCATGCGTTGATGAAGGGCCTTTGGACGAGATCTGCTTTGTTGGTGATTGCAGCCACAGTTGCGTGCCCTTTGGCACTTCTTGGAGCCTTGTCGGGCGACTACATCCATTTGGCTGCAATGTATCCTAAGTACCATTTTGTGGTTTCTAACGATCCTGAGGGGCAATCAAAGCCAATCAGCTTCCCTTGGGGGGATGCCGCGATTACAGTGTTAGATGGCATCCAGTTAAGGATTCTAGTTTATGATGCTACCTCGCTGACCCAAGGCAAGGTCGGCAACGTCTGGCAGAACCAAGAGACGGGGTTGAAAATCTATACGCGGCATCTGCTTGGAAATTTCTTTATTGAGGATGCGATGTCGGGCTGAGCGAGCTTGTTTTTCTCCGTTGCCATGGCCCGGCTATGGTGCAGGTGGCGGACGCCATCGACCGTGAACGCGGGTGGGGTGGCGCAAGATCGTGGCGAGGGTCTCGGCCGTGTCCCCTGGCGGATCACTGCCGGCGTGGATGGGGCCGGCGTGAATGGGGCCGGGCTGGGCGTGGGAGCGGGCGGCATGCTTGTCCGGCCGGGCGCCGGGGAAGGGCTGCGCGGCATTGCGCTTGAGTGTTTGCGGTTCGGGGCCGGGCTGGCGGGTGCCGCTTGGGGCGGCGGCATCGGCACAGAGCTGGGTGACGTCCTGCGGCGTGCGGCGTTTCCAAGGATGGGCGCCGCCTGGCGGTGCGGCTAGGCCCAGGTCACGGCAGAGTTCGCTGATGATGTCGGTGGTTGGGCGTGTGGTGATGTCGTCGTCTAGGTCGGGGGCGTCGAGGCGGTCACGTAGCTCGGCCTGAAGGGTCTCGGCGCCGTCGCATCCGCCGTTGGCGATGCTACTGGTGCGCTGGATTGCGTCCTCGACCTCGCGGATGATGCGGCGGCGGGCGGCGGCGCGGTGTTGGGCCGGGTCCCTGGGGGGCTGGACCGGGTCGGCCAAGCTGCGCGCGAGGAGGATGCTGCGGCGGACGGCACGGGCGGTGCGGTCGAAGGCTAGGGTGAGGCTGATGAGGGCGTCGGACGCCGGAGCGGGCTGCGGCTCTGTGGGCTGCTGAGTGTCCGTGGCCTGCGGGGTGGGATGGGCCATAGCTTGCGGAGCGGCCTGGGCGGCGGCGTGACCGTGCAGGAAGCGGGCGAAGTCGGCGCCCATGCTGATCAGATCGTGCAGGACTTGCCGGTGGCCTTGCGTGTCCGCGTCATGCGGGCCGGAGTCGTCGTGAGGTTCGGCCTGGGTTGCTTGTGCAGACATGAACGGAACAAGAACATTGTTGAGGCGTTACGTCAAGGCTGGCGTGTCAAGGCAGATGTGGGCACGTCAATCTGAGAGCCCTTCTGCTACGGCGCCATCACAGTCTGCGCTCTCTGCGGATCACAGAAGCGGGAAGAACTGCGAGGGCGTCCATTACGAATCCATGCCTGCCGTCTTCCCCTGTATGCCTGCGATACCGTTCCCATCGTGATGCACAGAGATGGCGAGTCACCCGACAAAACCGATCAGCCCCTTGCCTGGAATACCGCATACCGGGGTTTCTTCAGGCCGCTCCTTGCAGCGGCCTTCAAGCGATGTTGCTTGACGGACCGAACGCGGCCCTGTTGAGCCGACGGGAAATCGTTCCAGCAAGGCTCAGGTAAAGGTATTGTTGTTCTCTGCGGTGTATTCCCTGCCACCGGGATAGGGGATGGCTACCGCGATCCTCTCCCGGCGATGACAGCCGCGAACCCATGGGAGGGCAGAGACTGTCGCAGAGCAGGGCTTCTATTGACCGCGGAGCTTGATCCAGGGACGGGAAGTCATGCCCCGATCTCCTCCCGCATGACCTCCAATTCAAGCCACCGCTCCTCCGCCCCGGCCAAGTCCGCCTGCGCCTTGGTCAACGCCTCCGTCAGCGTGCGGAAGTCAGCCGGGTTCTTGCGATACAGGTTCGGATCAGACAACCGCCGCTGCAACCGCCCAATTTCATGGCCCAAAGCCTCGATCTGCTTCGGAAGAGTTTCCAGCGCGTGCTTATCCTTGAATGCCATCTTCCGACCGGCTGCCCGCTGCGGCAGCGGCTTCGGCCCGCTCGCCTTGGCCCGCGTAGCCGCCATAACTGCCGGCGCGCCCCGCTGGGTCAGCATGTCGCTGTAGCCCCCGGCGTACTCCACCCAGCGTCCGCCGCCCTCGGCTGCCAGGGTGCTGGTGACCACGCGGTCCAGGAAGTCGCGGTCGTGGCTGACCAGCATCACTGTTCCTGGATAGTCCGCCAACATTTCTTGCAGCAGGTCCAGCGTTTCAAGGTCCAGGTCGTTCGTGGGCTCGTCGAGCACCAGCAGGTTGCTTGGCCGGGCCATGGCGACGGCTAGCATCAGGCGGCCGCGCTCGCCGCCTGATAGCACGCCGACGGGGGTGCGGGCTTGCTCGGGCTTGAAGAGGAAGTCCTTCATGTAGCCGATCACGTGGCGGCGCTCCCCGCCGACCTGCACGGTGTCGCCGCCGCCGGCGGTCAGGGTGTCGGCCAGGGTGGCGTTTGGGTCCAGGGCGGCGCGCTGCTGGTCCAGCGTGACCTCGGCCAAGTTGGTGCCGAGCTTTACTTCGCCGGAGTCTGGCTGGTCCACGCCTGTCAGCATTTTCAGCAGCGTGGTTTTTCCCGAGCCGTTGGGGCCGATGATGCCTAGCCGGTCGCCGCGCAGCACGCGCATCGTCAGGTCCTGCACCACTGGGACGCCGTCGAAGGTCCGGGTGACGTGGTCGGCGACCGCGACCAGCTTGCCCGATAGGTCGGCGTCGGAGGAGACCAGGCGCAGCGGGCTGTCGCTGCTGCGCTGCTCGCGGCGTTTTTGGCGGAGGGTGCCCAGCTCGCCGAGGCGGCGGACGTTGCGCTTGCGGCGGGCGGTGACGCCGTAGCGGAGCCAGTCCTCCTCGCGGGCGATCTGGCGGCCTAGCTTGTGCTGGTCGCGTTCGGCTTGGTCTTCGACTTCTTCGCGCCAGGCTTCGAAGTGGGCGAAGCCGCGGTCGATGCGCCGGGTCACGCCGGCGTCTAGCCAGACGATGCTGCGGGACAAGGTTTCTAGTAGGCGGCGGTCGTGGCTGATCAGCACTAGGCCGGCGCGTAGGCTGTTGAGTTCGGCCTCTAGCCACTCGATTGCTGGGAGGTCCAGGTGGTTGGTGGGTTCGTCGAGCAGCAGTAGGTCGGGGGAAGGGGCTAGGGTGCGGGCCAGGGCGCAGCGGCGCTTCTCGCCGCCGGAGAGGTGGGCGGGGTCCTCGGCGCCGGTCATGCCGAGCTGGTCGAGCAGGGAACGGGCGCGGTAGGGGTCGTCGCCGGGTCCCATGCCGGCTTCGACGTAGTCTAGGGTGGTGGGGAAGCCGGTGAGGTCCGGCTCCTGGGGGAGGTAGCGGACGGTGGCGCCGGGTTGGATGAAGCGGGTGCCGGAGTCGGCTTGCAGGAGGCCGGCGGCGATCTTCAGCAGGGTGGACTTACCGGAGCCGTTGCGGCCGACGAGGCAGATGCGCTCGCCGGTGCCGACGCCGAGTTCGGCGCCGCGCAGGAGGGGGGCGGTGCCGAGGCTGAGGTGGATGTCTTGCAGGAGAAGGAGGGGCGGGGCCATGGGCAGGGTATGGGCGGGCGGTGGTTGCTGTGCAAGCCGGGGCTGTGCAGGCCGGGGCGCTGTGCAAGCCGGGGCGGTTTGGCGGGGCGTTGCTGGCTGGGTGCCTGGCTGTGACGGCGCCTGGGTGCCTTGCCGCAGGGGCTGGCGATGGGGTGGGCGCTGGAGACGGTGTGCGGGGTAGCGATCGGGCTTTCGACGGTGCTGCGGTCGCCGGAGATGGCGGTGGTGTCGGCGCTGCTCCCGGTGCCGGAGATCGCGCTGGTGCCGCTGTTCGTCGTCTGCGGCATCGGCGAGGGGTCGAAGGTGGCGACGCCGGGGTTCGGCGTGTTCTTTCCCGCGTTGCTGAACACCGCCGCCGGGGTGGACGGGGTTGCCGTGCGGGCTGATCCGCATGGGCTGGGCGTTCGGGCTGCTGTAGGGGGTGATCCTGCGCAAGATCGTTCTGCCGGGGGCGTTGCCGGCGATCCTCGGCGGGTTCCGGGCGACATCCGGGATTGCGATCGTCGTGCTGGCGACGGTGGAGATGATCGGGCGGACAAGAGGATTGCGGCGTTCGTGCTGCAGGAGGGGAACCTGCGACACGGACAACCTGCTGGCGGGGATCGTGGTATTGTCGCTGCTGGGGGTGAGGGTGGCTTGGATGCTGGGGCGGCTGGAACGGTGATTGCTGGAGTGACGGTGATGGCGCTGGAGGACCTGGTTGCCGCCGTTGCTGCGAAGCGGGCGGCGGTGGATCGGTTGCGTGGGCTGGCGCCCGTGCGGCTGGGCAACTTCGATCACTCGCAGGACCTTGAGCTGACCTACACCTCGAACGCCATCGAGGGGAACACGCTGACGGCGGCGGAAACGACGCTGGTCATCGAGCAGGGGATCACCGTCGGCGGCAAGCCGTTGCGCGATCACCTTGAGGCCATCGACCATTACGATGCCATCCGCTATGTGCGCGACATCGCCCGGCAGGCTGCGCCGGTGACCGAGATGGACGTGCGCGCCTTGCACCGCCTGGTGATGCTGCGGTCGGACCCGGATATTGCTGGGCGCTATGCCGACCAGGGCCGCTACGTGCTGACCGACACCGGCCGCCACGCGTTCCCGTCCCCGGCCGAGGTGCCGGCGCTGATGGGCGATCTTTCGGGGTGGCTGCGCGCGTCGCCGGATACGCCGGATACGGCGTTCACGGCGCATCGTCGCCTGGTGGACATCCACCCGTTCAATGACGGGAACGGATGCACTGCGCGGCTGCTGATGAACCTTGTGCTGATCCGCGGCGGCTATCCTCCGGTGGCCGTCGGCCCGCGGGACCGGCCAGCTTATATTGCCGCGTTACAGGCAGCGCAGGCCGGGGAGGGGGATGATGCTTTCGTCGAACTGCTTTATACGCGCCTTGACGCGACTTTAGCGGAGTACCTGGACGCGCATCGTATTGCGCTGCCCAGCCCGCCTTTGTCCTAATTAGGCCCTGAACGCTTGACATCATCGTGGCCACCCTACCGACCGCTGGGACCATCGGGGCAGGCACGGGCACCGGCATCTTCGTATTGAAGGCGGCTGACCTGCGTGACGATTGTTAGGTGGCGTCACTTACGCTTCTGGCATAAGCTTTGGACGACGGTTCGTTAAGGTGGGAGCGTCATGAGCTTTGTGCTGGCTACTGTTGTGGTTTGTTTCTTCTTGCTAATTTTTCTTCTGCCATTCGTGGCGTGGTTCAAGTTTTGCACGAGGCATCTCGGCGAGAAGGGGAAAAGAGAGGCTCGCAGAAACACGATTGGCAACTTGATAGTCGATATTCTTGCAGACTTCCCTTCGTGGTTGCTTCGGTAACTGGTGAGCAAGCGGTCGGACACATCTGCGATGCGCGCGCCGTTCGGCCTCAGCCCTGATTTCCACCCCGCACCGCCTCGCAAACCGCTCGCGTCACCTCCGCCGTCGTCGCCGTGCCGCCCAAATCCGGCGTCACCAGCCCCGACGCGCACACTGTCTCCACCGCCCGCATCAGCAGCGCCGCCGCGTCGGCCTCCCCCAGGTGGTCCAGCATCATTGAGGCCGTCCAGAACGTCGCCACCGGGTTGGCAATCCCCTTGCCCGTGATGTCGAATGCGCTGCCATGGATCGGCTCGAACATGCTGGGGAAGCGCCGCTCCGGGTCGATGTTGCCGGTTGGGGCGATGCCAAGGCTGCCGGCCAGCGCTGCCGCCAGGTCGGATAGGATGTCGGCGTGCAGGTTGGTGGCGACTACGGTGTCGATGCTCCCGGGACGCCGCACCATGCGGGTGGTCATGGCATCCACCAGCTCCTTGTCCCAGGCTACGTCGGGGTAGTCCTGCGCCACCAGCGCCGCTATCTCGTCCCAGAACACCATGCCGTGGCGTTGGGCGTTGGACTTCGTTACCACCGTCAGCAGCTTGCGCGGGCGGCGCCGGGCCGCGTCGAAGGCGTAGCGCATGATGCGTTCCACGCCGCGGCGGGTGAAGATGGCGGTCTCGGTGGCGACTTCCTCGGGGAAGCCGCGGTGGGCGCGTCCGCCGTGGCCGGCGTACTCGCCCTCGCTGTTTTCGCGGACGATCAGCCAGTCCAGGTCGCCGGGGCCGATGCCGCGGAGCGGGCTTTGCACGCCGGGCAGGATGCGGGTGGGGCGGACGTTGGCATACTGGTCGAAGCCCTGGCAGATCGGCAGCCGCAGGCCCCACAGCGTCACGTGGTCGGGGATGTCGGGTGCGCCTACCGCGCCGAACAGGATGGCGTCCACCGAACGCAGCCGGTCTAGGCCGTCGGCCGGCATCAGTGATCCGGTGCGGCGGTAGCGGTCGGATCCCCAGTCGAGGTTCTCCACCTCCAGCCGGAACCGGCCGTCGCGGGCTGCTACGGCATCCAGCGCTTCTAGCGCGGCGGCCACCACCTCCGGTCCGATGCCGTCGGCGGGGATGGAGGCGATCCTGTGATGGCGCATGGCCGGTGTCCCGCAGTGTTCCCGCAAGGTGTAAACGGGTCCGCGCCGGCAGGCCACCCGGCTTGCACCCCGGCACCGGGACCGTCAGTCTGGCGTATGATCGAGTGGAGCCAGCCTATGCGACGAACCCTGCTTGCCGCCGCATGCGCCGTGGTGCTGACCCAGGCCGCGGCGGCGCAGACGCTGCGGGTGGCGTTGCGGGAGGACCCGGATATCCTCGACCCGACGCTGGCGCGGACGTATGTCGGGCGCATCGTGTTTGCCGGGCTGTGCGACAAGCTGTTCGATATCAATGAGAAGCTGGAGATCGTGCCGCAGCTCGCCACGGGGTACGAGTGGGCGGACCCGGTGACGCTGGTGGTCCACCTGCGGCCGGGAGTGAAGTTCCATGACGGCACGGACCTCGATGCCGCGGCGGTGAAGTATACCCTGGAGCGGCACTTGACGATGCAGGGTAGTTTCCGCCGCAGCGAGCTGAGCGCGATGGACCGGGTGGAGGTCGTCGATCCCCTGACGGTCCGCATCGTGCTGAAGATGCCGTCCTCGCCGTTCGTGGCGCAGTTGACCGACCGCGCCGGCATGATCGTGTCGCCCAGGGCGGCGGAGGCGGCGGGCAAGGACTTCGGCCTGCATCCGGTGTGCGCGGGGCCGTTCCAGTTCGCCGAGCGGGTGCCGCAGGACCGCATCGTGCTCAGGCGTTTCGCCGGGTATTGGGACGCGCAGGCGGTCAAGCTGGACCAGGTGGTGTATCAGCCGATCCCGGATAGCTCCATCCGGCTGGCGAACCTGCAGGCGGGCAGCGTCGATCTGGTGGAATACATCTTGCCGACCGATGTGGACGCCGTGCGGCGGGACCGGCGGCTCCGGCTGGTGGTGTCGGACTCCCTGGGATACCAGGGCGTTACATTCAACGTCGGCAACGGGCCGCGGTCGAAGGCGCCGGTCACCGCCGACGCGCGGGTGCGCAAGGCGTTCGAGCTGTCGCTGGACCGGGATGCGCTGGTGCAGGTGGTGTATAACGGGCTGTTCACGCCGAGCGCGCAGGCGATCTCGCCCAGCAGCCCGTACTTCGATCCCGCCGTGAAGCCGCCCGGGCGGGACGTTGGGAAGGCGAAGGCGCTGCTGAAGCAGGCCGGCGTGACCCTGCCGGTCCCGGTTGCGCTGACGGTGCCCAATAATCCGGACCTGCGGCAGGCCGGGGAGGTCATCCAGTCCATGGCGGCCGAGGCTGGCTTCGATGTGAAGATCACCGCCATGGAGTTCGCCTCGTCGCTGGAGGCGGAGTCGCGCGGGGACTATGAGGGGTACATGCTGGCCTGGTCGGGCCGGGTCGATCCCGACGGTAACCTTTACAGCTTCATCCATACCGGCGGGGCGTTGAATACCGGGAAGTACTCCAATGCGGCCGTGGACAAGAACCTGGACGACGCCCGCCTGACCGCCGACCTGGCGAAGCGCCGCGGGCTGTATGACGCCATGTGGCAGCCTGTGACGCAGGACCTGCCGATCCTGTACCTGTGGACGCAGAAGAACGTCGTCGGCATGTCCGCCAAGGTGGAGGGCTTCCGCCCGGTGCCGGATGGCTTGGTCCGCTTGCAGGGCCTTGGCCTGGCGAAGTAGCGATGCGGTCCCACCTCGGCGCACGCATCCTGCAGGTGATCCCGACCATCCTGCTGGTCAGCGTGCTGGTTTTTGCGCTGCAGCAGCTCATGCCGGGCGACCCGGCGGTGGTGCTGGCCGGGGAGGAGCGCGGCGATCCCGTCGTGCTGGCGCAGATCAGGGCGGACCTGTGGCTCGACCGGTCGCTGCCGGTGCAGTACCTGCATTGGGTGGGTGGCGTGGTGCGCGGCGACCTCGGGTTCAGTTGGCGCATCCGTCAGCCGGTCGCCGGGCTGATCCTGACCAAGCTGCCTGTTACCCTGCAGCTTGGCGGGATGGCGTTCGTGATCGCGCTGCTGATCGGGGTGCCGGCGGGCATCCTGTCGGCGGTGCAGCGCAACCGGCCGCTGGATTACATCGCCAACCTGGTTGGGCTGGCCGGGTTGAGCACGCCTAATTTTTGGCTGGGCATCATGCTGATCCTGCTGGTTTCGGTGGACCTGGGCTGGCTGCCGCCGTCCGGTTATGTGCCGTTGACCGAGGATTGGCGGCAGTCGCTGGCGACCACCATCATGCCGGCCTTTGTGCTGGGCAACGCCATTGCGGCCATACTGATGCGCCATACCCGCAGCGCCATGCTGACGGCGCTGGACCAGGATTATGTCCGTACCGCACGCGCCAAGGGGTTGCCGGAGCGTACCGTCGTGCTGCGCCATGCCTTTCGCAACGCGCTGGTCCCGGTCGTTACCCTTGGGGCGCTGGAACTCGGCACCCTGCTGTCTGGCGCGGTGCTGACGGAGCAGGTGTTCAGCATTCCCGGGTTCGGCAAGCTGGTGGTGGATGCGGTGTTCAATCGGGACTATCCGGTGGTGCAGGGCGTCGTTCTGGTGACGGCCGGGCTGTTCATCCTGCTGAACCTGCTGGCGGATGCGCTGTATGTCGTTATCAACCCGCGGCTGCGTGCGGCATGACGGGGCGCGGCAGCCCGGCCCTGCTGGCGTTGGCCCGCTTTCGCGCCCGGCCGGCGGCGGTGCTCGGGTTGGCGGTGATCGTGCTGTTCGTGCTGGTCGCCATCGCCGCGCCGTTGGTGTCGCCGTATGATCCTGTTGCCACGAGCTGGACCGCCATACGCAAGGCTCCGTCCTGGCAGCATCTGATGGGCACCGACGAGAACGGCCGCGACGTGCTGTCCCGCGTGGTGTTCGGCACCCGGGCGTCGCTGCTGGCCGGCGTGGTATCGGTGCTGATCGCCGGGGGCATCGGCGTGCCGGTCGGGCTGCTGGCGGGGTTTGCCGGGGGGCGGGTGGATGCGGTGGTCGGGCGCATCGTGGACGCCATGCTGGCCTGTCCGTTCCTGATCCTGGCTATCGCCTTGGCCGCGTTCCTGGGGCCGGACCTGACCAACGCCATGATCGCCATTGGCGTCACCGCGGCGCCGGTGTTCGTCCGCGTTGCACGGGGCGCCACCATGGATGCGGCCACCCACGAGTACGTCGAGGCGGCCCGCGCCCTGGGCAACCCGCCCTGGCGCGTCGCCGTGCGCCATGTGCTGCCCAACATCGTGCCGCCGCTGCTGGTGCAGGCGACGCTGGCCATCGCCGCCGCCATCATTGCCGAGGCTAGCCTGTCGTTTCTAGGGCTGGGCCAGCAGCCGCCGGCGCCGAGCTGGGGCAGCATGCTGAACTCGGCGCAGCGGTTCCTTAGCCAGGCGCCCTGGCTGGCGGTGTTCCCCGGCGCGGCGATCTTCTTGGCGGTGCTGGCCTTCAACCTGGTGGGCGACGGTCTGCGCGATGCGCTGGACCCGCGCCGCCGCTGATTTCTGGAGATTCAAGATGCGTGTGGCGGTGATGGACGATTGGCAGGGCGTTGCCGCCGGGGCGACGGACTGGGCGGCCCTGCAGGCCCGGGCGGAGGTGGTGTTTCTCGCCAAGCCGTTTGCGGACGAGGACGCCGCGGCGGGGGTGCTGCAGGACTTCGATATCCTGGTGCCGATGCGTGAGCGCACGCCGCTGCCCGGCACCCTGATCGCCCGGCTGCCACGGCTGCGGATGATCGGGCTGACCGGCACCCGATCGGCCAGCCTGGACTTGGCGGCCTGCGCCGCGCGCGGCGTGGTGGTCAGCAATACCGGCGGCGAACGCTCGTCGATCGGCACGGCGGAGCTTGCCTTGGGGCTGATGCTTGCGATGGCGCGGCATATTCCTGCTGGTGATGCGGCGATCCGGGCGGGACGGTTCCAGGAGGGCGTGCCGGTCGGGCCGGTGCTGGCCGGGCTGACGCTGGGCATCATCGGCTTGGGCCGCATCGGCGCCCGGGTGGCCGGGTATGGCACGGCGCTGGGCATGCAGGTGCTGGCGTGGAGCACCAACCTGACCGCCGAGGCCGCGCAGGCCGGGGGCGCCCGCCTGGCGA
This sequence comes from uncultured Acetobacteraceae bacterium, assembly GCA_964243265.1. Classification (GTDB taxonomy): domain Bacteria; phylum Pseudomonadota; class Alphaproteobacteria; order Acetobacterales; family Acetobacteraceae; genus DASWOJ01. Next base: position 14,043 of record CAXTFY010000006.1, read on the forward strand.
CGAAAGACGAGCTGCTGGCGGAGTCCGACGTCATCAGCCTGCATGTCGTTTTGTCCGCTCGGTCGCGCGGGCTGCTGGGCGCGGCGGAGCTGGCGGCGATGAAGCCTGGGGCCATCCTGGTCAACACGTCGCGTGGGCCGCTGGTCGATGAGGGGGCGTTGCTGGAGGCCCTGCATGCGGGGCACGTCCATGCTGGGCTGGACGTGTTCGCGCACGAACCGCTGCCGCCGGGTCACGCGTTCCGCACTGCGCCGAACTGCGTGCTGACGCCGCACGTGGGGTATGGGACCACGGACACGTTTGCGCAGTTCTACCGCGAGAGCGTGGAGAACATCGTGGCGTTCCTGGACGGGGCGCCCATCCGGGTGGTTCCAACGGCTTGAGGCCCCGGACCCACTGGGATGCCATGGCTTGACGCGGCTGCGCCGGGCCGGTGGTATCGGGGCAACAAAGGGGAGGGGCGGACCATGCAGGCATGGGCGGTCGTGGAGTTCGGCCAGGACTTGCAGTTGGTGGACTTGCCGATGCCGGACCCGGTTGGGACCGAAGTGCTGGTCGAGGTCACCCATTGCGGGGTTTGCCACTCCGACCTGCATATTTGGGAGGGATTCTATGACTTGGGCGGCGGCAAGCGGCTGAACATGCGCGACCGCGGCATGGTGCTGCCGCAGCCGCTGGGGCACGAGATCGTCGGGCGCGTGGTGAAGCTCGGGCCGGATGCGGAGGGGGTCGCCGTGGGGGATTTGCGCGTCGTGTATCCCTGGGTGGGGTGCGGGCACTGCGCGCAGTGCCTGGCGGAGCAGGACCATATGTGTGCGAACCTGCGGCCGTTGGGCGTGCTGCAGAATGGCGGGTTTGCGACGCACGTCGTGGCGCCGCACCCGCGGCACCTGGTTGATCCCGGCACGCTGGACCCGGCTGTGGCGGCGACCTATGCCTGCTCCGGCATTACCGTGCTGTCGGCCATCCGGAAGGTGCTGCCGCTGCCGCCGGAGGAGCCGGTGGTGCTGGTGGGCGCGGGCGGGCTGGGGTTGAACGCCATCCATGTGCTGCGCGCGCTGGGGCATGCCAACATCGTCGTGGTGGAGGTGGGGGCGGAGAAGCGGCAGGCCGCCCTGCAGGCCGGCGCGGGGACGGTCGTGGACGGCTCTGGCGAGGGGGTGACGGGCCGTATCCTGGCGGCCTGCGGCGGGCCGGTCGGGGCGGTGATCGATATGGTGAACGGCACGGCGACGGCGGCGTTCGCCTTCGCGGCGCTGCGCAAGGGCGGCAAGCTGGTGCAGGTCGGCCTGTTTGGCGGCGAGTTGACGGTGCCGCTGCCGGCGATGGCGATGCGTGCGCTGACGGTGCAGGGCAGCTTTGTTGGCAGCCCTGGTGATCTGCGCGACCTGATTGGGCTGGCGCAGGATGGCGGGGTCGAGCCGTTGCCGGTTACCGAGATGCCGAGGGATCAAGCGAATGCTGCCCTGATGCGGCTGCGGGATGGTGCCGTGACGGGCCGGATCGTGTTGCGGAGCAGCGTGGCTTAGGGCCGGCTTCTACCATTCTCATCTCGCTGGAGGGCGAGATGAGGGGGCCTAGATGGGGCTGGGCTGCTGGTTCGAAAGAAGTAGGCTGCTTCTTGACGCGGCGGACTTGGGAGTTGCGGTTTCCCTCACCCCGGCCCTCTCCCGGAGGGAGAGGGAGTGAGCCGGGGTCATCCTTGCAGTGCGGCGGGTGCGGTATGGCGGGTTGGGGTCAACTCAGGCGAATGAGGCCGTTTTGCTCGGCCGCGGGGATGACGGGGTTGCCGACCGGGAGGACATCGACCGAACCTTCCAGCAGCGAGCGCCGCAGCCCGACGCCCGGCTGCGCGCCGGCCCGCAACAGCGCCGCGACGAAGGACCGGCCCCAGGCCAAGGCCGAGGTGCCCTTCAGGGCGTCCCAACTCGCTTGCCAACGGGTCTGGCGTTCCGCCAGGCTCATGTTCAAGGCGGTGTCGAGTGCATCGGCCACCTCGTCGGCGTCGTGCGGGTTGACGATCAGCGATGACGCCAACTGACGCGCCGCCCCGGCGAAGCGCGATAGGACCAGTACCCCGGGATCTTGCGGATCCTGGGCGGCGATGAACTCCTTGGCCACCAGGTTCATGCCGTCGCGCAACGGGGTGACCAAGCCAACCCGCGCCTCCCGCATGTAGCCGGCCATCGTGCTGCGGGCACCGGCGCGGGCGATCAGGCGCAGAGGGGTCCAATCGGGCTCGCTGAACTCGCTGTTGATGCTGCCGGCCTCGCCCTCGACCGCAATGCGCAGGTCGCGGTAGGCCACGACATCCTTGCGCGATTCGGCGGCGATCTGCAGCAGGGTGACACGGCGGTGCCAGCGTGGTTGGGTTTCCAACAGGCGGCGGTAGCCGGCCAGGCGCTGCAGCAGGCCCTTGGTCGGGTCCATGCGGTCCACACCCAGGATTAGCCGCTGCCCGGACAGGCTGCGCCGCAGACGCTCGGTTGGCGCGGCGAGCCAGGCGTCCTCGGCCATCGCGGCGAACTCCTGCGCCTCGATCTCGACCGGGAACACGCCGAGGCGAACGCGCCGCAGCCCGACGTTCAGCCAGCCGCCCTCCATCCGGAGCGCGTCGCCGAGGCGGCAGGCGGCCTCGGCGAAGTTTTCGGCATCGTTTGCGGTCTGGAAACCGATCAGGTCGGCGGCGAGCAGGTCGCGCACCAGGGCGCCGGCCTCGGGCACGCTCGACAGGATGTCGCCGGAAGGGAACGGGATGTGCAGGTAGAAGCCGATCGGCGCCGTGACGCCGCGCTCCCGCAGCAGCGCCGGCATCGCCATCAGGTGGTAGTCGTGGATCCAGATCAGGTCGCCGGACCGCAGCAAGGGTTGCAGGGCGTCCACGAACCGGCTGTTCACCGCACGGTAAACCGAGGCGTTGCGGCGGTCGAACGTCATCAGCTCAGGCATGGAGTGAAGCAACGGCCATAACGTGCTGTTGGAGAACTCGTTGTAGTAGCGCTCGTGCTCCTCGGCCGTCACGTCAATGGTGGAGTATTGCACGCGGCCGGAGTCCACGGACTTCGCCACAGTATCCGGTGTTTCAGTGACGCGGCCGCTCCAGCCGAACCAGACGCCACCGCGCCGCTCCATGAGCGACTCCAGCGCCACCGCCAGGCCGCCAGCCTGCGCGCCAGCGGCGGCAGGCGCAGGGACGCGGTTGCTGACAACGACTAGGCGGTTCACCGGGCCTCCAGCACTGCGACTGGAAGCTTCGATAGGAGGGTTTCAACCGGCAAACAGCCAGTGCTCATAATGTCCTCACCCTCAACTAGGACGTGCCCAAAGCGCCGATCGGCCAGGCCACGCGGCAACAGAATCGTTGTTCCTGACCAGCAAGTTAGCGTAACATGCGGTAACATTACATCACGATCTGCTGATTGCGGCAAGCGGGTCACGACTACAACCGCGGCATGCTGCTCATGCACGCGGGCGAAGGCGATGACTTGCTCGGCCTGTGGCCCCTCGATCCGCAAGGGGGTGTAGGACCCTAGGGTGAACAGGCCCGGCGCCCGGGCGCGCAATGCCAGGGTGCGGGCGATGACCGCCTGCTTGATCCGGCCGTCGCGCCAGGTCTCCATCAGATGGGCTGGCTGACCGGCTGCTTCGAGCGAGGCCTGCCGGGCGGTGAAGTCGACGGGGCGGCGGTTGTCGGGGTCGACCAGGCTGAAATCCCAGTACTCCGTGCCCTGGTAGAGGTCGCAGATGCCGGGGGAGGTCATCCGGAGCATGGTCTGCGACAGGCCATTGATCGCCCCGGCCGGGGCGATGCGACCGGCGAACGCCGCGAGTTCGGCGACCATGTCCGCCGAGCGCTCGACGTTCATGACGCCGGCCAGGAAGGCGCGGCAGGCGCCCTCGTATTCCTGGTCGGGGGCGGCCCAACTGGTGCGGCGCTTGCCCTCGCGCAGGGCTTTTTCCAGCCAGCCGGCGACGCGGTCCTCCAGGGCCTTGACGCCGTCACGGTCGTCTGCGGTGAGGTCCAGGGGCCAGGCGCCGATCAGGGTTTGGTAAAGCATGACCTCATCGGCGGCGTCGGGCGCCGGGCCATCGAGGTCGCGGCGTAGGGGGGCGTTGAGGCGCATCCACCGGGCCAGGACCGCTTCCCACTCCGCGGGCATCTCGCTGAGGACGGCCAGGCGGGCGCGGGCGTCCTCGCCCCGCTTGTGGTCGTGCGTCGCGGTGGCGAGCAGGGCGAGAGGGTAACGCTTCTGCCGCTCCTTGTTGGTGGCGTGGAAGGCGGCTGGGGATAGGCACCACTGCGAGGGTTCGGTGCCGACCTCGTTGCGCGACAGCAGGCGGCCGTAGCGGTAGAAGGTGGTGTCCTCGACCGACTTCGCCGCGGTCGGCGCGGAGAGCTGCTGGAAACGGGTCATCGCACGGCCCCATTCCTGGCGGCGCGTGCCGGCTGGGATTTCGCGCAGGCCGGCGCCGGAGAGCCAGCGGTTGACCAGCTCCAGCAACGGGCGATCGGCCGGGCGCACGGTGCGGCGGGCGCCAGCCATGGCCCAATCCATCACCCGCTGGTCCACGGGGGAGATACCGGCGGGTCCGGCATAGATGCGGTAGGCGTGGAAATGCACGAGCAGCTCGACCAAGGTCGCGCGGATGGCGCTTAGGGTGTAGTCGCGGGTGGTCAGGCTGCGCCGGGCGATACGGTGCAGGGCGGTGGCGGTGGCGAACAGCTCGCTGCTCAGGCTTTCCGTGAGGATTTGGCGGCGGGCTGGCTTGGCCTCGTCCTCGAAGGCGGCGGCGCGGCCGGTCAGGGTGGTCCACAGCTTGGTAAGCGGCTCCTCCCCGGCGGGGTCGTGCAGGACGGCGGAGACGTCGTTCATGAAGTCGTAGCCGGTGGTGCCGTCGGTCAGCCAGTCGGCGGCCAGACGTTCGTGCGGGGCTAGGATCTTTTCGATCCAGATGATCGCGGGGGCCTCGCGGAGTTCGGACGGGCGGGATTCGGCGGCGGTCTCCAGGCGGCGGCGCAGCTTGCGGCAGTAGTCGCGGGGGTTGGCCAGGCCGTCCACGTGGTCGATGCGGACGCCGTCGATCAGGCCCTCGGAATAAAGGCGGAATACCGTGCGGTGGGTTGCCTCGAAGACCTCCGGGACCTCGACGCGCACGCCGGCCAGGCCATTCACGTCGAAGAAGCGGCGCCAGTTGATCTCGTCCGTTGCGGCCCGCCACCAGGCCAGGCGGTAGTTCTGGCGGTCGAGCAGGCGGTGCAGGCGGTCGCGTCCCTCGGGGGTGGTGGTGGAGTATTCGCGCAGGCACTCGGTGATGGCGGCGCGGTATTGCGGCTGCAGCAGTTCCTGGCGGGCCTGTTCGGCCTCGTGGCGGACGGCTTCGCTGCCGCCGGTGCCGAGGTCGGCGAAGGCGCGCGCGGGGGTCTCCAACGGGCCGCCGCTGGTGAGCAGGATCGAGGCGTAGTCGCGCGGGTTTATGGGGAACCGGTGGTCGTGGTAGCCGACGAACAGGCGGCCGTCGGTTTCGTCGAACTGCAGGACTAGCTCGCCGGCGTCCAGGCACTCACCGTAGGAGGTGCCCAGGAAGGGCGCGAGCATGCGACCGCGCAGCGAGTTGTCGGTGGGGTCCCAGTCGATGTCGAAGTACTCGGCGTAGGGGCTGGCGCGGCCCCACTCCAGAACGTCGAGCCACCAGGCGTTGTCGTTGCTGCCGACGCCCATGTGGTTGGGAACGATGTCCAGGATCAGGCCCATGCCGTGGGCGCGCAGGGTTCCCACCAGGCGGTGCAAGGCTTCCTCGCCGCCGAGTTCCGGGTTGATCACGTTGTGGTCCACGATGTCATAACCGTGCGTGGAGCCGGCTCGGGCCTTCAGCAGCGGCGAGGCATAGAGGTGGCTGATGCCCAACTTGTCGTAGTACGGCACCAGCGCCGTCGCATCGTCGAGGGTGAAGCCCTTGTGGAATTGCAGGCGGGCGGTGGCGGAAAGCGGCTTCATGCGGAGGTCCGAGCTTGGTTGAGGCTGTCCAGCCTGGCAATGACATCAGGGGCTTGCAGGAGGTCGCTGGCGTAGCCCGGCAGGCGGCGACGCCAGTTGGGGTGTTCTCCCAGAGTGCCCGGCAGGTTGGGCTGCTCCTGGATGGCGAGAGCGTCTTCGGCGGGGAGGATCACGAAGTCGCAGGCGGAGGCGCCGATGTGCCGGGCTGCGGCGTCGGCGATGGGGTTGCCGTCCCAGGTTTCTGGGGCGCTGCCCTGGATGGCGCCGCTAGCTTCGAAGGCTTGCCAGAGGCGGCCGTGGTCCTGGCGGCGTGCCTCGGCCTCGTGCGCCTGGTTGGCGTCGTCGCCGAGCAGCCCGAGCTTGCCGCGCCACTCCATGTCCCGGCCGGTCCACCAGCCGGCGACGGTGGCCAGGTCGTGCGTGCTGGTCATGGCAACGGCGGACTTGGTCCAGGTGCTGGGGGAGGTGAAGCGGTCCTGCTTGTCGCGCTCGAACCAGAGCACGCGCATCCCAAGGATTCCAGCATCTTGCAGGCGTTCCTGGAAGCCATCCGGGATGGTGCCGAGGTCCTCGCCCAGCACTATGGCGCGGTGCCGGTTGCTTTCTAGGGCGATCAGGCGCAGCAGGTCGTCAGTTGGGAAGGCGAGGTAGGCGCCGTCTGCGGCGGAGGCGCCCTCGGGCACTACCCAGAGGCGGGCCAGGCCGAGCGCATGGTCGATGCGCATGCCGCCCGCATGGCGCATGGCGCTGCGTAGCAGTTCGAGATAGGCGCCGAAGCCGTTCTGCGCCAAGCCGCGCGGGTTGAAGGCTGCCAGGCCCCAGTTCTGGCCGTTGAGGCTCAGCAGGTCCGGGGGGGCGCCGATGGAGAGGCCTAGCAGGGTTTCGGCCTGGCGGCTCCAGCAGTGGCTGCCGCCGGAGTCGGCGCCGACAGCCAGGTCGGCGATGAGGCCAATGGGCATCCCGGCGGCGCGGGCGGCGTGTTGCGCGTCGGCCAGGCTGCGGTCGGCCAGGAACTGCATGTAGGCATGCAGGCTTACGTCCCGCGCATGGTCCCGGGCGAAGGCGGCTACGGCGGGGTTGGCGGGGTTGCGATACTCCTCCGGCCAGGTGCGCCAGTGCCAGCGGCCGGGGTCGGCGGTGAACAGGTGGGCGTGCAGCGCCTCGAAGCGAGCATGGGTCTCCAAGGCATCGCCGCGCTGTGCCCGGAAGGCGGCGAGGGCGTCGAGCGTCGCGGGGTCGGCGGCGTCGAACAGGGCGCGCAACTTCGACAGCCGCGCGCGGCTGGCGTTGGGCCAGTCCACCAGGCCGGCTTCTGCTGCGCCGGCCTCACCCATGTCCAACCGGGTATGCAGCACATTCAACTGCGTGCGGCTGGAGGGTGAGTATGGGCTGTAACGGTCGGCGTCGGCGGAGAACTGCGCGTGCACCGGGCTGATCGCGATGGCCGCGGCGCCGCGGGCGGCGGCGGGGCCGACCAGGTCCTGCAAGGCGCCGAAGTCGCCGAGGCCGCCATCGCCGGGGCGCTGCAGCGCGTAGAGCTGGACGGCCAAGGCCCAGAGGCGGCGGCCCGGCGCCGCATCCTGCACCGTGAAGCAGCGCTGCGGGGCGACGGCGAGCGTGACCTGCTGCTGACCGATTTCCAGGCGGTGGTAGCCTGGGACATCGATGGAGGGCAGCTCGGCGGCGCCGTCCGCCTGGTGCAGCACGCCGTCGCGGGTCGTGCCATCCTCCAGCGTCAGGCGGAACGGGCCGGCTGGGACAGCGAGCCGGGTCGGCCGGCCAGCCTGCGCCGTCACCAGCGGGCGTAGGGGGGCGTCCTCCTGCCGCACCGAGGCCAGGCTGTCCTGCACCGCCTGGTCGCCGTCCGCTGGTAGGCCGAGGGCGCCGAGCACGGCGCGGAGAGTCGGCGGCGCAACGTCATGCCATCCGCCATGCACGTCGCGCCAGCGTGGCGCGATCCCTGCGGCCTCGGCCAGCGTCATCAGATCGGCGTCGCTCATGCTGCGGTGATGCAGGCTGCCATGCTGCCTGGCGGCAGCATGGAGGCGGTTCCGGCGGGGTAGGCATACAATACCGGACCGTCGGGCAGGTTTGCGTCCACGGCGGCGGTGCCGAGGTTCAGGGCCAGGGTGAGTTGCTGGCCGTCCTTCGTGCGCCAGGCTGCACGCACGGCGCCGGGGGCCAGCGCCTGGGCCTCGATGCTGCGGCAGCCCGGCAGGATTGGTACAATTCGGTCGCGGCGGAGAGCCAGCAATGCGCGCATGAACTCCGCCATGCCGGTGTCGGGCTGGTCCGGTATGGAGGCGTCGAACGTGCTTGGGGCGTTCGGGTCAGGGATGGCGGCGCGGCGCTTCTCGTCGTGGAAGGCGGCGAAGTGCTTGAACTCGGCGCGGCGGCCCTCGCGCACCAGCTTGGCCAAGTCCTCGTTGTGGCTGGTGAAGAATAGGAAGGGGTGCTTGGCGCCGTACTCCTCACCCATGAAGATCATGGGGATGAAGGGGGATAGCAGCATCGTGGCCATGGCCGCCCGCAACTTGCCGGGGTCGGCCAGGGTGGTCAGCCGCTCGCCCATGGCGCGGTTGCCGATCTGGTCGTGGTTTTGGAGGCAGACTACGAAGTCGGTCGTTGGCAGGTGGCCGCTCGGCTCGCCGCGGGTGCGGCCGAGGTGCGGGGATTGCTGGCCCTGATAGGCGAAGCCGTCGCGCAGGCAGGTGGCCAGCAGGTTGGTCGCGTCCTGGAAATCCTCGTAGTAGCCCTCGGTCTCGCCGGTCAGCAGGACGTGCATGCAGTGGTGGAAGTCGTCCGCCCACTGTGCGTTGAAGCCCGGGGCGCCTGGGGCAGCCTGCAAGAGCGCGGCGCGGTTGTTCTCATGTTCCAGCACGAGGTGCACCTGGCGGCCTGGCTCGACGCCGGCGTGGATCGTGGCGGCGAGGTCGCGCAGGAAGCTCTCCTCCGAGATGGCGTGCACGGCGTCGAAACGCAGGCCGTCGAAACGATACTCCATCAGCCAGTACAGGGCGTTCTGCTTGAAGTAGTCGCAGACCTCCGGGCGGCGGAAGTCGATGGCGGCGCCCCAGGGCGTGGTGAGGTCTTCGCGGAAGAACGGCTTGGCGAAGGCGTGCAAGTAGGCGCCGTCGGGGCCGAAGTGGTTGTACACCACGTCCAGCATCATCATCATGCCCAGGCCGTGCGCCTCATCGACCAGGGCCTTCAACTCGGCGGGGGTGCCGTAGGCGGTGTCCGGCGCGTAGGGCAGCACGCCGTCGTAGCCCCAGTTGCGGCCGCCGGGGAAGTCGTTGATCGGCATGATCTCGATCGCGGTGAAGCCCAGGTCCTTCAGCTCGCCCAGGCGCTGGCGGATGCCGGTGAAGCCGCCCATTGCGCCGGCGTGCAGCTCGTAGACCACGGCTTCGTGCCAGGGCCGGCCCTGCCAGGCGGTGTTCTTCCATTCATAGGCGTTGGGATCGACGACGACGCTGGGATCATGCACGTCCGGCGCTTGCTGGCGGGAGGCGGGGTCGGGCACGACCAAGCCGTCCGGCATGCGGTAGCGGTAGCGGGTGCCGGCCGGGGCGGGGCAGGCGACGCTGTGCCAGCCGTCGGCGTCGGCGTGCATCGGTTCCGAGACGTGGCCGTCGCGCTCCAGTGTGACGTGCTCGGCGGACGGCGCCCAGAGGCGGAACTGCGTTGTTCCATCGGCTTGCAGCTCCGCGCCGAACGGCAGCGGGTGGGCGTAGTGGGCCATGGGTAACCTCGGAAGCGGCGCGCCTCTAGCCTGCACGCAGGACCAAGGTCGCCAATGGGGGAAGGGTAAGGCTGATCGAAGCGTCGAAGCCGTGCGCCGGTTCCGCCTCGGCGTTGATTACGCCGAGATTTCCGACGTTGGAGCCGCCATAGACCGCGGCATCGGTGTTCAGCATTTCCTCCCAGGCGCCGTTTACGGGCACGCCCAGGCGGTAGCCGTACCGCGGGACCGGGGTGAAGTTGCAGACCACCAGCACGGGCGTGCCGCCGCCGACCGGCAGGCGCAAGTAGGCGAACACCGAGTTCCCCGAGTCGTCCACCACCACCCAGCGGAAGCCCGCCGGGTCGCAGTCCCCGGTGTGCAGGGCCGGCAGGCTGCGGTAGGCGCCGTTGAGGTCGCGCAACAAGGTTTGCACGCCGTGGTTGGCGGGGGTGTCCAGCAAATCCCAGTCGAGGCCGGTATCGTGGTTCCACTCGCGGTCCTGGGCGAACTCGCAGCCCATGAACAGCAGCTTCTTGCCGGGGTAGGTCCACATGAAGGCGAAGTAGGCGCGCAGGTTGGCGAACTTCTGCCAGGGGTCGCCGGGCATTTTGCGGATCAGCGAGCCTTTGCCGTAGACGACCTCGTCGTGCGACAGGGGCAGGGTAAAGCGCTCGCTGAAGGCGTAGACCAGGCCGAAGGTGATCTCGGCGTGGTGGTAACGGCGGTTGACCGGCTCCTCGTGCATGTAGTGCAGGGTGTCGTGCATCCAGCCCATGTTCCACTTGTAGTCGAAGCCCAGGCCGCCCTCGTCGGCGGGGCGGGTGACGTTGGGCCAGGCGGTGCTCTCCTCGGCGATCAGCACGGCGCCGGGGCAGCGCTCGGCAATGGCGCGGCTCAGTTCCTGCAGGAAGGCGACCGATTCCAGGTTTTCGCGACCGCCGTACTTGTTGGGGACCCACTCGCCGGGGTTGCGGCTGTAGTCGCGGTACAGCATCGAGGCGACGGCATCCACGCGCAGGCCGTCGGCGTGGTACTGCTCCAGCCAGAACAGGGCGCTGGCGATCAGGAAGCCGCGGACCTCGTTACGGCCGAGGTTGAAGATGTATGTGTTCCAGTCCTGGTGGAAGCCCTCGCGCGGGTCGCCGTGCTCATATAGCGGGGTGCCGTCGAAGCGGGCCAGGCCGTGCGCGTCGGTCGGGAAATGCGCGGGTACCCAGTCGAGGATGACGCCGACGCCCATGGCGTGGCAGCGGTCCACGAAGCGGGCGAAGCCCTCGGGCGGACCGAGCCTGCTGCTGGGGGCGAACTGGCCCAAGGGTTGGTAGCCCCAAGAGCCGCCGAATGGGTGCTCCATGATCGGCAGCAGCTCCAGGTGGGTGAAGCCCATGCCGGCGCAGTAGGGGGCCAGGCGGTCGGCCAGGGCTTCCCAGCCCAGGGTACCAGCATCGGCGGCCGGCAGCCATGAAGCGGCATGGACCTCGTAGGTCGAGATCGGCGCCCGTGGACCTTGCGCCGCCGCGCGCTTTCCCATCCAGGCTGCGTCGGTCCAGCGCCAGCCGGCGTCGCTGACGACGATGGAACCGGTGGCGGGCGGGAGTTCCGCCGCCCAGGCAACCGGGTCGGCCTTCTGCGGCAGCACTTCGCCCTGCGGACCCAGCAGGTCGTATTTGTAGATGGCGCCGGGTTTCACTCCGGGGATGAACAGGTCCCATACGCCGACGCCGGGGTGCCGCCGCATCGGGTGCCGGCGGGCGTCCCAGAAATTGAAGTCGCCCACCACCGACACGCGGCTGGCGTTCGGCGCCCAGACTGCGAACCGCGTGCCGCTGATGCCGTCCATCACTGCGGGGTGCGCGCCCAGGCATTGGCCGAGGTTGCGGTGGCGGCCCTCGCCGAGCAGGTAGAGGTCCAGCGGACCCAGCGTTGGCGGGAAGGCGTAGGCGTCGTCCTGCTCCCAAGTACCGCCACTGCCCTCGGCGTGCAGGCGGTAGCCGCCGCCTCCCGGCGCGGTGCCGGCCCAGAAACCGGCGGGGTCCATGCGCTGCAGCACGCCCAGGGTGGCGCCGGTGCGGTCCAGCACGGTGACACGCTCCGCGCCTGGCAGGAAGGCCCGGACTTGGCGTTCGCCGCCGGTGCCGTGCGGGCCGAGGATGGCGAAGGGGTCGGCGTGACGGCCATGCACCACGGCCTCGATGGCAGCCGGGGGCAGGTCGGCCAGGCTGCCTGGCTTCAGGTCGGTCATGTCGCTTGGCTGCAGGTCGTTCACGCCGGTTGCTCCGCGCCGATCAGCCGCTCGGCGATGGCGTGCAGACCGCCGAGCGGGATGCCCAGCCAGGTTGGCCGGTTCGCCGCTTCGTACTTGATCTCGTAAGCCGCCTTTTCCAGCAGAAACAGGTCCAGCAGCGCTGCCTCGGCGTCGGGCGGCACCCACCTTGGCTCGGCGGTCTCCAGGACGGCCCGGTAGGCCTCCAGGAACACCGTGCTAGCGCGTTCCCGGAACTCGTGCAGGATGCCCTGGCGCCGCTCCGATGCCTGCTCGGAGGTTGCAGCCCGGCCGGGCGCGGCGGCGGCGGCGGCGTAGTCGAACGACCGCAGCAGCCCCGCCACGTCGCGCATCGCGCAGGATTTGGCGCGCCGCTGCTCCATCGTGCGGGCGGGTTCGCCCTCGAAGTCGATGATGTAGGCGTCGCCCTGCACCACCAGGACCTGACCCAGGTGGAAGTCGCCGTGCACGCGGGTCTCCAGCGAGCCGGCACCCTGCCGGGCAAGCCGCCGTGCGGCGTCACGCAGCGCGTCGGCATGGTCGAGCACGAAGCGGGCCTGCGCCTCGGTCGCCTCGTCCGGCCAGGTCTTCATCGACCCCAGCATGGTCAGCGCGCTGTCGATCTGCTCGATTGCCCCGGCCGCCCATTCGTCCAGCACGGCCTCGCTGGCCGGTTGTGGCGTGAAGTCCGGCTTGTCGGTCGGTTGCGAGAGCGCCGCGTGCAGCTCGCCGAGCCGGGTGCCGATGGAGCGGGCGAACACCTCGTAGCCGGAGAAGGTGTCGGCGTCCTCCTGGCCGGTCAACGCGGCGGCCTCGACGCCGCTGGCCAGGAAGTCGAGCGTGTAGCCCCAGCCGTCGCCCTGGTTGCGCACGAAGCCCTGGGCGAGCGCCACGGTGTGCGGCGTGCCGTCGGAGCTGACCCGCACGACCTCGCCGAGCAGCGGGGCGGTGTTGGCGAAGCCGCGCTCGGTCAGGTAGCCGGTCATCTCGGCCTCGGGGTGCACGCCGGACAGTACGCGGCGCACCAGCTTCAGCACCACGGCGTCGCCGACGATCAGCGAGGAGTTGGACTGCTCGGCCGACAGGCGGCGGATCTCGGCGTCTGGCGCGAGGTCCAGCTCGATCAGCTTGGCGGTCGGCTTGTAGCGCAGCTCGCCGTCGTCGAGCTTGACGATGGCGTTGTTGCGCAGCGCGCCGATCAGGCCGCGCGCCATGGCGTCCACGGCGAAGGCGTCGGTGAGGTAGCCGACGCGCGGGCCGCGGCGCACCCGGGTCAGGGCGAGCTGCTGGGCGAGAGCGCCGGAGGTCTCGTCTTCCCAGGCGATGCCGAACGGCAGGACGTAGCGCTCGGTGCGGCCGGGGAGGATGGCCTCGACCTCGGCGAACATCACCGCGCCGCCGGTGGTCGGCAAGGCGGCGGCGTAGGCCAGGCGGGTGCCTTGCAAGCGTTCGGTCTTGGAGGCGAACCAACGGCGCTTTGGCAGGTAGGCCGGCAGCGCCTCGTTCTCCAGGACGCTACGCCCCTCTTTGCCCAGCACGTCGGCCAGGCCGGCACGCATTACCAAGGTTGCATACTCCGGAAGCGGTTCGGGCGGGGCGGAGTGCCAGGACGGCAACTGCGCCGCCTTTGCCAGCAGGAACCAGTAGAAGCCGTAAGGCGGCAGGGTCAGCAGGTAGGTGAGCTGCCCCACCGGGGGGAACACCGAGCCGCCGACAATATCGACCGGCACGCGGCCGGCGTAGGCCGAGAGGTCAAGCTCCACCGCCTGCGCGGTACGGGAGACGTTGCTGACGCAGAGGAGGGTCTCGGTCTGGTTGTCGTCGCCGGTGTGCTCGCGCAGGAAGGCGAGGATCTTGCGGTTGCCGGGGTAGAGAAAGCGCTGCGTGCCGCGGCCGAATGCCTGGTGGCGGCGGCGGACGGCGAGCATCCGCCGGGTCCAGTTGAGCAGGGAGTGCGGGTCGCTGGATTGCGCCTCGACGTTGACGGCCTGGAAGCCGTAGTGGGCGTCCATGATCGGCGGCAAGACGAGTTGCGCAGGGTCGGCGCGGGAGAAACCGCCGTTGCGGTCCATCGACCACTGCATCGGGGTCCGCACGCCGTCGCGGTCGCCGAGGAAGATGTTGTCGCCCATGCCGATCTCGTCACCGTAGTAGATGACGGGGGTGCCGGGCATGGAGAGCAGCAGGCCGTTCATCAGCTCGACGCGGCGGCGGTCACGCTCCAGGAGCGGGGCCAGGCGGCGGCGGATGCCCAGGTTGATGCGGGCGCGGCGGTCGGCGGCGTAGGTGTTCCAGAGGTAGTCGCGCTCCCCCGAGGTGACCATCTCCAGGGTCAGCTCGTCGTGGTTGCGCAGGAACACCGCCCACTGGCAGTTGGCGGGGATCGCGGGGGTCTGCCGCATGATGTCGGTGATCGGGAAGCGGTCCTCGCGGGCGATCGCCATGTACATGCGCGGCATCAGCGGGAAGTGGAACGACATGTGGCACTCGTCGCCGTCGCCGAAGTACTGCTGCGCGTCTTCGGGCCACTGGTTGGCCTCAGCGAGCAGCATGCGGCCGGAGCCGTAGCGGTCCAGCTCGGCACGGATCAGCTTCAGGATGTCGTGGGTTTCCGGCAGGTTCTCGTTGTTGGTGCCCTCGCGCTCGACGAGGTAGGGCACGGCGTCCAGGCGCAGGCCGTCGATGCCGAGGTCCAGCCAGAACCGCATGATGCCCAGCACATCCTGCAGCACCGCCGGGTTGTCGAAGTTCAGGTCGGGCTGGTGGGAGTAGAAGCGGTGCCAGTAGTAGGCATTCGCTACGGGGTCCCAGGTCCAGTTGGAGGTTTCCGTGTCCAGGAAGATGATGCGGGTGCCGTCGTACTTCTCGTCGGTGTCGGACCAGACGTAGCGGTCGCGCTCGGGGCTGCCTGGCGGGGCGTGGCGGGCGGCCTGGAACCAGGGGTGCTGGTCGGAGGTGTGGTTGATGACCAGCTCGGTGATGACCCGCAGGTGGCGGGCGTGCGCGGCCTCGACGAAGCGGCGCACGTCGTCCATGTCGCCGTAGTCGGAGTGGACGCCCTCATAGTCCGCGATGTCGTAGCCGTCGTCGCGCCGGGGCGAGGGGTAGAAGGGGAGCATCCAAATGGCGGTGACGCCGAGTTCGGCGATGTAGTCGAGCTTTTCCAACAGGCCCTTGAAGTCGCCGACGCCGTCGTTGTTGCCGTCGAAGAAGGACTTGAGGTGGAGCTGGTAGATGATGGCGTCCTTGTACCACAGCGGGTCCTCGGTCGCCGGCAGGATGGGCGTGGGCAGCTCGGGCGTTGGCAGTTCGGGGGCGGCCAGGTCAGTCGCGGGACTATCGTTCATTGCTTCTCACAACGCGGCGTTCAGACGCCAAATGGCATAGGGGCGGTCGGGCGGCAGGGTGACGCGCTGGATGCGGTCGGACCAGCGGAAGGGCTGCCCGGTCAGCAGGTCGGTGCCGTCGCCGCCGGGCACGGTCAGTTCCGCATACTGCGGCGCGCCCGCGTCCATGCTGATCGCGATCAGCACGACGTTCGAGCGGTCCGGTGTTGCTTTCTCGAAGAACAGCACGCGGTCGCCGCTGGCGGGCAGGAAGGTCACGCCGAGGTGGGTGTGCAGCGCCGGGTTGCGGCGGCGGACCTGGTTCAGTTGGGTGATCTCGGGGACGATGTTGCCGGGACGGTCCCAGTCCCAGGCGCGGAGCTGGTACTTCTCGCTGTCGAGGTACTCCTCCTTGCCCGGCACCGGGGTGCCTTCGCACAACTCGAACCCGTTATAAACCCCCCAGAGGCCGGACAGCGTTGCGGCCAGCGCCGCCCGGATCAGGTAGGCGCCGCGTCCGGCGCCCTGCAGGTAGACCGGGTTGATGTCTGGCGTGTTGACGAAGAAGTGCGGGCGGAAGAAGTCGCGTGGCGCACCCTGGGTCAGCTCGGTCAGGTAGTCCTGGAACTCCGCCTTGGTCTCGCGCCAGGTGAAGTAGGTGTAGGATTGGGAGAAGCCGCTCTTGGCCAGGCGATACATCACCTTTGGCCGGGTGAAGGCCTCGGCGAGGAACACGGCGTCCGGGTAGCGGGCCTGGACCTGCTGGATCATCCATTCCCAGAACGGCAACGGCTTGGTGTGGGGGTTGTCCACGCGGAACAGCCGCACGCCTTGGCTGGCCCAGTAGAGCACGGTGTTGCACAGCTCGACCCATAGGCCGGGCACCGCGCCGGCGGCGTAGAAATCTACGTTGACGATGTCCTCGTACTTCTTTGGCGGGTTCTCGGCGTAGCGGATGGTGCCGTCCGGACGCCAGGTGAACCAGTCCTTGTGCTGCTTCAGCCAGGGATGGTCGGGCGAGCACTGGATGGCGAAGTCCATCGCCAGCTCCAGGCCATGCTGCGCGCAGGCGGCGCGGAGGTGCTGGAAGTCCTCGACGGTGCCCAGTTCGGGGTGCAGGGCGTCGTGGCCGCCCTCGGCGGAGCCGATGGCGTAGGGGCTGCCGGGATCGTCCGGGGCCGGGGTCAGGGTGTTGTTGCGGCCCTTGCGGTTGACGCGGCCGATGGGGTGGAACGGCGGGAAATACAGCACGTCGAAGCCCATCGCCTGAATGCGCGGCAGGTGGCGCTCGACGTCGGCGAAGCTGCCGTGCCGGGTTGGGTCGTCGCTCAGCGAGCGGGGGAACACCTCGTACCAACTGGCGAAGCCGGCGCCGATCCGCTCGGCCTGGACCGGGACCGGATGGGGCAGCTTGACCAGGTGCGGGCGGTCGTCGGCTGCCTGCATCAGCGCCGCAAGCTCGGAGGAGAGCAGGGTCTCGCGCTGTTCGTCTGGGGCAACTTTTGTGAGCCGGTCGACGACGGCGGCAAGGCCGGACTGCGCCGGGGTGCTGCGGGCTGCTGCGCGCTGGACCAGGGCGGCACCCTCCTGCAGCTCCAGGGCGATTGGGACGCCGGCGCGGTGCTTCTTGGTCAGTTCGTCGGCGTAGGTGGCGAAGTTGTCGCGCCACGCCAGGATGTCGTAGCGGTGCAGGCCCAGGCGCTCCAGCGGGAAGGCGGCGGTCCAGCGGTCGTTGTTGACCAGCGCCATCCGGGTCTCGTGCCAGTCCGCGGCGTCCGGCGACTGCCAGCGCAGCGCGACGGCCAGCTTGTCGTGGCCGTCGGCGATGATGTCGGCCTGGACCTCGACCAGGGTGCCGACCGTGCGGCGGGCCGGGAAGCGCCCGGAGTCCACGCAAGGGGTCGGCAGCTCGATGGCCAGACGCGGGGCTTCAGCGGCCAGGAGGGCGGAGGCGGGGTCGAGCGGGGGGACGGCAGGATTTGGCTGCACGGGCGCTTCGAACAGCCGGGCTTCGCCGGGTTGGAGAGTCAGCAGGGAGCCGACGCGCAGGGCTGGGGCGTTCGGCGGCAGGATGCTTTCGAACGGCGCGAAGGAGGTGCCGGCCTCGCGGAAGATCGCGGAGGTGTCCACCAGCGCCGGGGCATTGAGGTCGGCGTTGACCAGCATCAGGGCGCCGCGGGTGGCCTGGCGCGGGTCGGGGGTGTCGGTGCGCAGCAGGGCAACGGCGGCGGCGCCTGGCCCGGACAGCAGCCGGGCGGGTGCGGCACCGAAGGCCGGGCCGGTGCGGAAGGCGTTCAGCGCCGCTTCGTGCTGGGCGGCGGCCTCGTCGAGCGGGGCCATCCAGCCGTCGGCCAGCATGGCGGCGATCGCCGTTGCGCTGGCGGCGGAACCGGTGACGGGCGCGACCACGGGGGCGATCCGGCGCAGGAGGTCCAGCTCGTGCCAGATCCACTCCGCCTTGCCGTCCCACCATGGCAGGGAGACGGCGACGAGGTCCACGACGCCGGGTTCGATGCGGCCGAGCACGTCCCATGCCAGGCCGGGGGTCCAGGCGAACAGCACGGCGCCGTTGCAATGGCGGCGCAGCCGGGCGAGCAGCAGCGGCACGAGGTGGCCCGGGAGGCTGTCCAAGCCGGTCAGCCGGACGCCCGCTGCGCCCAGCGCGGTCAGGGTCTGGATACGGACTGCCAGCCAATCCGCGTAGGCCTCGGCGTCGGCGGGCCCGGCCAGGGCGGGCACCACGCGGCCGGCAGGCTGCATCGGCTGGCGCGGGTCCAGCGAGGGGGCGGGCAGGGCAGTGAACAAGGTGGCCATGCCGTCCTGCTCGGCGACGGAGGCCGGGAACTGGTCCACTGCGAGGTCGAGCAGGACCACCGGGCCGTTGCCGCCGCCGATCCGGCCGGGCTCGGCTGGACCGCGCTCCGGCAGGCGGGCCAGCACGGCGTCGAAGCCGAGCGACGCCGCTGACGCCACGCCGTCGGCGACCGATTGGTTGTCGCGCAGAGTGCCTATGCGCGGCGCTGATCCGAGTAGTCCCATCAGGCTTCCGTCCAACGATGCATGAGGCGCCCCAACCGCCGGCCGGCCAGCCGTGTGTCGCGGGGAGAATCGTCCCGCATCATCCTAAGTTGCCCCATTCCGGCGAATTTCGGGAGGGGTCATTGAGGTCCTATGCTGCGGCATGGCGGCGGGGAGTGGTGCTGGCGGGATTGGTGCTGGCGGGATCGGCATTGCATCGCGGGTCAATCCAGCCTGACCCCGCCGGTGACGGCCTGATAGGTCGCGATGGCCAGGGTCAGCGGCTCGAACGGCTTGGTGATCACGTAGGCCGGCTCCAGGTCGTCGCCGGTCAGCAGGCGCTCGGGATAGGCGGTGACGAAGATCACCGGGGCGTAGTGGTGGCGCATGATGCGGGACACGGCCGCGGTGCCGTCGCCGCCGATGCCCAGGTTGATGTCGGCCAGGATCAGGCCGGGCTTGTGCCGCTCGGCCATCTCGACGGCTTCGCTCTCGGTCGTGGCCATGCCGACGACGCGGTGGCCGCAGTTCAGCACCAGCTCCTCGATGTCCATGGCGATGATCGGCTCGTCCTCGATGATCAGCACGTCGGTCGCGGCGCCGGCCCGCAGGTGGTCGCGCGCCGTGGCGGTCTCCACCGCAGCCTCGGTCGCGGGGATGCCGAGCACTGCGGCGGCCTTGCCGACCGGCAGCTCCTCCAGCGAGGTCAGCAGGAGCAGCTTGCGCTGCAGGCTGGACAGCCCGCCGGGCGGGGTAGGCGGGTTCAAGGTGGTCAGCCCGTCGAAGCGGTGGGTGATCGCCTGGTACAGGGCGGGGCGTGCCTCGTTGACCGACGGGTCCTGCGGTGCGTCCTCGGCCAGCAGGTCGCGCAGGCTGTCGGCGACCATGGCGTCGCCGCGGGCCTGGCTGCCGATCAAGGCGCGGGCGTAGCGTCGGGCGTAGGGCAGCGCCCGGATCAAGTCCTCGCGGCGCAGGCTGGTCATGCGGCATCCTTGTTTTTGCATCGATCGTGCGCTGGTCCCGGCTGCAACGGACCGCGGCCACCGGCTGCGGCCACCGCTGCGGAACGTCGCGCCGAGATGACAGGGCGCAGACAAAAGTGCAATGCCACCCTGAGTTGGATGTGTGCCGCGACGCGCCAGATCGACGTGTGCGCTGCGCTGCGCTGAGTTGAATGCGCGCGCTGCGCCCCATGTTGGGCACGCGCGCCGCCCCTGATGTTTGGGGACGTGCTGCGCATGGTGTTTGAAGAGGTGCTGCGCATGGTGTTCGGAGACGTGCTGCGCATGGTGTTCGGAGACGTGCTGCGCATGGTGTTTGGAGACGTGCTGCGCACGGTGTGGCAGGAGGACTGATGTTGGGAGAAGCCGAGGCCGACCTGTGCGGGCAGATCGCTGCGTTGCTGCCCGACCTGCGTGGCTTCGCCCGTTTCCTGGTGCGCGACCGCGTGATGGCCGACGATGTCGTGCAGGACACCCTGGTGCGCGCCCTGGCTGCGGCGCACCAATTCGAGCCGGGCACCAACCTGAAGGCGTGGCTGTTCACAATCCTGCGAAACCAGTTCTACGAGCAGGCACGGCGGCAACGGCGCGAAGCCAATGCCATCGGGGCGCATTTCGAGCAGGAGGAGGGCGCCAGCCCGGCGCAGCTTGCGCGCGCCGAGATCAATGAGCTGCAGTCACTGATCTGGAAGCTGCCGCCGCTGTTGCGGGAGGCGTTGATCCTGGTCGGCGCGCAGGAGATGACGCACGAGGAGGCGGCGGCGATCTGCAAGGTGCCGGTCGGCACCATGAAGGCCCGGCTGTCGCGGGCGCGGGCGCACCTGGCGAAGCTGGCGCAGGCCGCAGAGGCCGTCTGACCGGTGCCGTGGCGCGCCGTCGCGGCGCCCGGCACCGCCATGCCGGGCTGGCGGCGTCGTTCCAAGGCCTCGCGGCGACGTGATCGGGAGGATGCAACGCTGTCCCCTCGATCGCCATTGTCGGGATACAGCCATACAGGACGGCACGATGAGCGCGACATTCCACGACCAAGTCATCTCGATCCTTCCCAAGCTCCGCATCCAGGCATTGGCCCTGACGCGGAACCGGTCCGCCGCCGAGGACCTGGTGCAGGACGCGGTCTGCAACGCGTTGTCGGCAAGCAACAGCTTCATCCCGGGAACCAACTTCCCCGCCTGGATGCACCGCATCCTGCGCAACCGCTTCATCTCCAACCTTCGCAAGCGCCGGGACACCACGGACATCGATGATGTGCCGCAGGCCGCGTTCGCATCCGAGGCGCCGCACGAGGACCGCTTAGCGTTGAAGGAACTTGGCAAGGCCATGACCCGCCTGCCCGCCGACCAGCGCGAGGCGTTGGTGATGGTTGTGGTGCATGGCATGAGCTATGAGGCGCTGGCCGAGGCGACCGGCTGCGCCGTTGGCACGGCGAAAAGCCGGGTGTTCCGGGCGCGCCGCCAGCTTGAGGCTTGGCTGCTCGGCGAGGACAAGCCGTCTGCCCGCGTCGCCGGGCGCGCGACCCGTCTGCTCGACGCCGGAGCCGCCGGGGTTTCGGCAGCAGCGTCCCGGTCCTGATTGCAGTAGGCACTTGGCGAGGGGCGGCGCCGCCCGAACACGGGTAGGCGCCGCAGGGTTGGGTGTTATGCAGATGCAGATGATCGGTATGGCAGAGGGCAAGCCGAAGCCAGTTGGGGCCGTGCCGGCACTAAAACGCCCAGCCGATCAGGCGTTCGATACCTGGCTGGAGCGCGGTCTGCATGAGATTTTCGACGAGGTTGCGCGCGAGCCGGTGCCTGACGAGCTTCTCAAGCTGATACGCGACCATAAGGAGAAGTAAGGCCTAAGCGGGCCTGCGTGGCCCGTCACGCAAGTAGCCTCTGGCCGTGGCAGGCCATGCAAGCCTGTCTAAATTTTCATCTACGCGCAAACCTTCAAAGGTTTATTTAGGCTTTTCAGGCGGCTGCACTGGTGACTATGGCTTTTCGAGCAGGGTCTATTGAGAGCCGTGTCTTGGGTGGGAGCCGTGGCGTGAGGGAGGGTATGGCGCGGTACGGCCGGCTGCTGGCGCACTCGCTCACTGGGCGGGTGTGTGCGCTTTACCTTGCGGCCTTGCTGCCCTGCCTGGTGCTGTTTGCCCTAGCCGACACGGCCCAGCCGGTTGCGACCCTGCTTTGCGTCCTCGCGGGGCTGGCCATTGTCGCCGCTGGGACTTCGCTGTCGCTCAACCCTCATCTGTGGCGACTGGGCCACGCCGTTGAGGACTGGCGCATCGGCAAGCCGTTCAGCACCCGGCCATTCCGCCGCTCCCATAAGGACTTGCGGCGCCTCGCGATCTCGTTCAAGCGAGCCACCCTCAACCTTGAGCGCCAAAGCGACCGGTTGCAGAAGGCCATCGCGGAGCAGGAACTGCTGATGCAGGAAATTCACCACCGGGTGAAGAACAACCTGCAGATCGTCGCCAGCTTGTTGAACCTGCAGGCCAGCCGCATCCGGCAGCCCGAGGCGCGGGCGGAGTTCCAGTCGGCGCGCGACCGTGTGCGCGCGTTGGCGACCCTGCACCGGCACCTTTATGCCCATGGCGAGGTGCACACGATCGACATGCGCGAGTTCCTTGAAGAGTTGTGCGGGCAGTTGTTCGCCGCCATGGGCGAGACGCCGGGCGGGCGCCTGCAACTGCACATCGATGCGCCGGAGCTGAAGATGTCCAGCGACCAGGCGGTTCCGCTCTCGCTGATCGTCACCGAGGCCGTCAGCAACGCGGTGAAGTATGCCTTCCCGTTCGGGCGGCACGGCAACATCTCGGTGCGCCTGAGCGCCGAGGGGGACCATGCGGAGCTGGAGGTGCGTGATGACGGCATCGGCATCCCTGCCGGCCGGGTCGAGACGGAGGCTGGCACGCGGGATGGCATCGGGCTGCAGTTGATCCGTGGGTTCTCCCGCCAGCTAGGGGCGACGCTGGAGGTGCAGGAAGGCAACGGCACCCGTTACCTGGTCAGCCTGCCGCTGCGGCGGGAGCGGATCGACAGCCCGGTGCTGCGGGCATCTGCATTGAAGGCGGCGCCGGGCCAGCCCGCGTCCTGAGAAGGCTGGTGCCGGGGCGCAGCCTTGCGGAACCGGGCTGCAAACGGCACATCCCTCCGGGTCAAGGGAGCGTTCGATGACAGCCGACGTGATGCTTCAACTGCCGCAGTGGCGCCATTACCTGCACACCCATCCCGAGCTTTCGCTGCACGAGGCGGAGACGGCGGCGTTTGTTTGCCGGACGCTGCGGGACTTGGGCGTACCGTTCACCGCGGGCGTTGGCGGGCATGGCGTCGTCGGCACCATCACCCGGCGCGGGTCCAACCGCAGCGTCGGCCTGCGGGCGGACATGGATGCGTTGCCCATCACGGAGGCGACCGGTGTGCCCTGGGCGTCCACCGCGCCTGGCGTGATGCATGCCTGCGGGCATGACGGGCATACCGCCAGCCTGCTCGGGGCCGCGGCGCTGCTGGTGCAGGACCCGGAGTGGAGCGGCACGGTGCAACTGGTGTTCCAACCGGCGGAGGAGGGTTACGGCGGGGCCAAGGCCATGCTGTCCGACGGGCTGTTTGAGCGGTTCCCGATGGAGCGCATCTTTGGTTACCACAACTGGCCTGGCCTGGCGGCGGGGACGGTCGCGGTGCACGATGGGGCCGTGATGGCGGCTGCGGCGCGGGTCGGCATCGAGGTGCGCGGGGTTGCCGGGCATGCCGCGATGCCGCAGGCCACGCGCGACCCGCTGCTTGCGGCGGCGCACCTGCTAGTGGCGCTGCAATCGGTGGTGTCGCGCAACGTGGACCCGCTGCAAAGCGCCGTGGTTTCGATGTGCATGATGCAGGCCGGGGTGGCTGCAAACCAGATACCGGACCTGGTGACCATGCAGGGCACGTTCCGCACGCACCAGCCGGCGGTGCGCGACTTGGCGGAGGCGGCGATCCGCCGGGTCGCTGCGGGCATCGCCGTGACGTTCGGGGTGGAAGTGGCCGTCGAGATCCAGCATGGCGTGGCCCGCACGGTCAACTCGGCTGCGGAGGCGGAGCTTGCCGCAGGTGCTGCGAGGGGCCTGGATGTGCCGTTGCGGCGCGATTTGCTGCCGAGCATGGCTGGCGAGGATTTCGGTTGGTACTTGGAGCAAAAGCCCGGCGCGTTTGCCTGGATCGGCAACGGGCCGGCGGAGGGCGGCCGGGAGCTGCACAGCCCGGACTATGACTTCAACGACGCTATCCTGCCGGTCGCGGCGGGATGGCTCGCGGCGACGGCGCGCAAGGCCCTCGCCACCGCTTCCTGATGACGCGCGACCGGAAGGCCGGCGGCGCCTGGCTGGCGCGCAACAGCCGGGAGGGGCGGCGGGCGGCGCGGCCGATCATCGCCTTGGGATTGCTGGGGGTGGTGGCCGGCATTGGCCAGGCGTGGTGCATCGGTGAGCTGCTGGCGGCGGGGCTGACGGCGGGGCAGGGTGTGGCTTGGCCTTGGGCGGCGTTGTTCGCCGGGCTGATCGCGGCGCGGAGCGGGCTGTCCGTGGTTGCGGACAACCTGGCCTTTGCAGCCGGGGCGATGGCGCGCCGGCGGCTGCGGACCGGGCTGTTCGTGCAGTTGCTGGGTGTTGGCCCCCGTGTCCTGCGCAACCGGCAGGCCGGCGAGCTTGCCGCGATTGCGGTTGACCGGATCGAGGCGCTGGAGGGATTGTTTGCCCGCTGGCTGCCTGCGGCGAGCGTGGCAGTTGCCGGGCCGGCTCTGGTAGTGCTGGCTGTCCTGGTAGCCGATCCGTGGGCGGCCCTGGTGCTGGTGCTCGCCGGGCTGCTCGTGCCGGTCGGCATGGCGCTGGCCGGGGTGGGTGCCGCGGCGGCGTCGCAACGGCAGTTCGCCGCGCTCGACCGGCTGCAGGCGCGGTTCCTGGACCGGGTTCGCGGCATTGCGACCATCGTCCTGGCTGGGCGGGCGGAGGACGAGGCGCGGCGGCTGCACGCCGCGGCTGCGGACCTGGCCGGGCGAACGATGCGGGTGCTTCGCGTCGCCTTCCTGTCATCGGCGGTGCTGGACTGTGCGGCGGCTGGGGCGCTTGTGGTGCTGGCGGTGCGGTATGCGGCGGAGTGGCAGCGGGACGGCCTCCGGCTTGCGCCGGCGATCTTCGTGCTGGTGCTGGTGGTGGAGTTCTTTGCGCCGTTGCGGGCCTTCTCGGCTGCCTACCAGGATCGTCTGCAGGCCGGCACGGCGGCGGGCGACCTGGCCGGGCTTCCGGCGCAGGAGGCGGCCCCGGTGGAGCAGCCGATCCGGACGGTGGCTGCCAACGGCGTGACGGTCGCCTTCGAGGGGGTGCGCTATGCCTGGGACCCGACGCGCGGGCCGGTGCTGGACGACCTGAGCTTCCGCGTGCCGGCTGGGGAAACGGTGGTGCTGGTCGGGCCGTCCGGGGCGGGCAAGTCCACGATCCTGGAGTTGCTGCTCGGCTTCGTGCGGGCGGATGCTGGGCGGATCACCCTAAATGGCGCGGATATCGGCACCATCGTGCCTGCCGCCCTGGCGCGCATGACGGCCTGGATCGGGCAGGACCCGGTCATCTTCGCCGGCACCATACGCGATAACATCCGCTTTGGGCGGGAGGATGCGGGCGATGCGGAGGTCGAGGCCGCAGCGAAGGCGGCCCGGGTCGGCCAGTTCGCCGATGCATTGCCGCTGGGATTGGACACCCTGGTTGGCGAGGGCGGGTACGGGCTGTCGGGCGGGCAGGCGCAGCGGGTCGCCATCGCCCGGGCGTTCGTCCGCAACGCGCCGCTGCTGCTGCTCGACGAGCCGACGGCGCACCTGGACCCGGCGACCGAGGCCGATGTGCTCGATAGCCTGCATCGGCTGGCGCTGGGGCGGACGGTGATCCTGGCCAGCCATTCGGCCGCGGCGCATGCGTTCGGGGGGCGGCTGCTGGTGCTGTCCGGCGGGCGGGCCACGCTGGAGCGGGGTGCGGCATGAGGAACCTGCTCCGTATCCTGGGGGTCTGGCGGGGGCAGGGCGGCGTCCTGGCGACTGGGCTTGCGGTGTCGCTGCTGTCGGTTGCGGCGGGACTGGGGCTGGCGGTCTCGGCCGGGGCGCTGGCGTTTACCCCGGGACAGAGCGGGGGCGTGGGGACGACCGGGATCGTCGCGCTGCTGCTGCTGCCAGTGGTGCTGCGTGGGCTTGGGGTGTCCCGTGTCTTGCTGCGCTACTTGGAGCGGCTGGCGACCCATGCCGCGACGTTCCAGGCGCTCGCGGCGCTGCGGGTTTGGTTGTTCCGCGGCTTGGCGGTGCGCTCGGCCGGCGGGTTGGGCCTGCTGCGGTCGGGGGACGCGCTGGCGCGGCTGGTCGGCGATGTGGAGTCGCTTGATGGGCTGTATCTCCGCATCCTGGTGCCGGGCGCGGCGGCCGTGCTGATCCTGCCGGTGCTGGGCGTGGTGCTGGGGGAGGGCAGCCCTAGCGTGGCGCTGGCGGTGTGCGGGCTGTTCGTGCTTGCGGCCTTCCTGCTGCCTTGGGCGGCGGGTGCGGCGTCGGTCAACGCCGGCGCGCAGTTGGCGGCGGCCTCGGGTGGGCTGCGGACGGCGGCGCTGGACGTGTTCGACGGGTTGCGGGAGGTGCGGGCCTATGGGGCCGAGGGGCGGATGCTCGCGCTGGTGCAGTCGCGGGAGGCGGCGCTGCTGCAGGCGCAGCGCGGCGTTGCCCGGTCCGCCGCACTGGCGCAGGCTGGCGCTTTGGCCTGCGGGCAGCTTGCGCTGCTGGTGGTGCTGCTGTTGCCGGCGGCGCAGGCTGCGCAGTTCGTGACGGCGGTGTTCCTGACGCTGGCGGCGTTCGAGGTGGTGGCCGGGATGCCGCGGGCCGGGGTGCTGGCCGGGTCGGCGGCGGGCGCTGCGGCGCGGCTGCTGGCAATCCGGGACGCCCCCGCCGCGGTGGTGGACCCGGTGGCTCCCGTGGCCTTGCCGCCCGGGACGGCCATACGGTTCGAGGGGGTCGGATTCCGGTGGCAGGCTGACCGGCCGGCGGTGCTGAACGGGGTCACGCTCGACATCCCCGCCGGCAGCCGGGTTGCGGTGCTTGGGCCGTCCGGGTCCGGCAAGTCCACCTTGGCCTCGCTGCTGCTGCGGATCGTGGCGCCTGACCGGGGGCGCATCCTGCTGGGCGGGGTGGACCTGGCGCGGCTGTCCGCGGCGGAGGTGCGGTCCCGCATGGCTTGGCTAAGCCAGGGCACCCACCTGTTCAGCGATACCATACGCGACAACCTGCGGCTGGCGCTGCCCGGGGCCACGGATGCGGAGATGTGGCAGGCGCTGGAGCAGGCGCAGATCGCCGACCTGGTGCGCACGCTGCCGGGCGGCCTGGACGCCTGGGTTGGGCAGGGCGGCACGCAGGTCTCGGGCGGGCAGGCGCGGCGGCTGGAGCTGGCGCGGGCCTTGCTGTCCCGTGCGCCGATCCTGATCCTGGACGAGCCGGCGACCGGGCTGGATGCGGAGACGGAGCGGGCGTTCCTGGCCACGCTGAACGATGTCGCGCCGGGGCGGACGGTGGTGCTGATCGTGCACCGGCTGATCGGGGTCGAGCGCCTGGACCGGATTTACCGCATCTCTGCCGGGCGGGCGGTGGCGGCGGCGGCCTGATCAGGCGGGACCGGCGGGGTGGGGCTACGTTGACGGATCGGCTGGTGAACGGGCATCAATAGGCCACCATCGTTCAAAGCAGGAGCTGCCATGCCGCCGCGTCACCACCACCTCCGCTGGCTCGGCCGCGCCGCAGCGGTGGTTGCCCTGTACGCCACCGCAGGGTGCGCGCAGTATGGCCCGCAGGTTCCCACCTACGTCGTGTTCTTCACCCCGGATTCGACCAGCCTGGATGACCCGGCGTACGGCGTGATCGCCGACGCGGCCGTGGCGGCCGCGACGGTTCCGCGCAACAAGATTTATGTCGCCGGCTATGCCGACGCGAGGGGAACGCCAAAGGCCCTGCATGACCTGACCCTGCGCCGGGCGCAGGCGGTTGCCGCCGGCTTGACGGCCAAGGGGGTCGATAGCTCCCGCATCGTGCTGGAGGCGAAGGGCCATGAGGGCGGCGACCCCGGCATCGAGAGCCGGCGCGTCGAGATCGAGTTCTGATACGGCAGACCTTGCAAATCCCGGCGGCGGCTTGACGGCTGGCGTGAGGGCAGGCGCTGGGTCGCCGGCTGATGTGCTGCGCCGGGTGTTCGGCTTTCCGGCGTTCCGCGGCCTGCAGGCAGCGGCGATTGCCCGGGTGATGGCCGGAGGCGATGCGCTGGTGCTGATGCCGACTGGCGGGGGCAAGAGCCTGTGCTTTCAGGTGCCGGCGCTGTGCCGGACGGGTACGGCCATCGTCGTGTCGCCGTTGATTGCGCTGATGGACGACCAGGTGGCGGCGTTGCGGCAATTGGGTATTTCCGCCGGGGCGCTGCACTCGGAGGTGGAGCCGGATGAGGCGCGGGAGATCAGCCGGGAGTTGGACGCCGGGCGGCTGGATCTGTTGTACGTGTCGCCGGAGCGGCTGCTGATGCCGGGCACTCTGGAGCGGCTGATGCGGCGCGAGGTCGCGCTGATCGCCATCGACGAGGCGCATTGCGTGTCGGCCTGGGGGCACGAGTTCCGGCCGGAATACCGGGGGTTGTCCCGGCTGGGGCACAGCTTTCCGGGTGTGCCGCGCATTGCGCTGACCGCTACCGCCGACCCGCGCACCCGGGGGGACATCCTGCACGCCCTGGGCATGGAGGATGCGGAGGTGTTTACGGCGAGCTTTCACCGCAGCAACCTGCATATCGCCGCCCAGGCCAAGGCGGGGGAGACGCACGAGCTGCTGGACTTCATCGCGCGGCACCGCGGGCAGGCCGGCATCGTGTATTGCGGCAGCCGGGCCAAGACCGAGCGCACTGCGGCCCGGCTGAAGCAGGACAAGGTGCTGGCGCTGCCGTTCCATGCGGGGCTGTCGGCGATGGAGAAGCGCGTTGCGCTGACGCGGTTCCGCAGCGGGGAGCCTGTGGTGATGGTGGCGACCATCGCGTTCGGCATGGGGATCGACCGGCCGGACGTGCGGTTCGTCGTGCACCTGGACATGCCCGACAGCCCCGAGGCGTACTACCAGCAGATCGGCCGGGCGGGGCGGGACGGCGAGCGGTC
>CAXTFY010000007.1:0-40942 GCA_964243265.1 uncultured Acetobacteraceae bacterium
CGGCGGTGGTGGTGATCTACATCGTGCTGGGCGTGCTGTATGAGAGCACGATCCACCCCATCACCATCCTGTCCACGCTGCCCTCGGCCGGGATCGGCGCGCTGCTGGCGTTGCTGCTGGCGGGTCAGGACCTTTCGCTGGTGGCGCTGGTGGGCATCGTGCTGCTGATGGGCATCGTGAAGAAGAACGCCATCATGATGATCGACTTCGCGCTGGAGGCGGAGCGCGAGCGCGGGCTGTCGCCCCTGGAGGCGATCACCGAGGCCAGCCTGCTGCGGTTCCGGCCCATTATGATGACCACCGCCGCGGCGCTGCTGGGCGCGTTGCCGCTGGTGCTGGAGCGCGGCACCGGGTCTGAGTTGCGGTATCCGCTGGGGCTGACCATCGTCGGCGGGCTGCTGCTCAGCCAGGTGCTGACGCTTTACACCACACCGGTGATCTACCTGGCGTTCGAGCGCCTGCGCCAGCGCTTCACCCGGCCCCGGCTGGCGGCAGCAGAATGATCTCCCTCTCCCTCCGGGAGAGGGCTGGGGTGAGGGAAGCCGCACGGGCTGCCCCCGGCCTTCGGGGAACCGCTTTCTTCGTGGGACAGGACGGCGCTTGCTGCCTCTCTCACCCCGACCCTTTCCCAGAGGGAGAGGGAGCAGCAGCAGCGTCATGAACATCTCCGCCCCGTTCATCCACCGCCCCGTGGCGACGTTCCTGCTCGCCTTCGGGCTGCTGCTGATCGGCATCGTCGCGGTACGCTTCCTCCCCGTCGCGCCGCTGCCCAGCGTGGACATCCCCACCATCGTCGTCTTCGCCGCCCGCCCCGGCGCCGACCCGGAGACCATGGCCGCCAGCATCGCCGCCCCCCTGGAACGCCGCCTGGGCGAAATCCCTGGGGTCACTGAGATCACCAGCACCAGCAGCACCGGCAGCACCAGCATCGTCGTGCAGTTCGACATCGACCGCCCCATCGAGGGCTCGGCCAACGCCGTGCAGGCCGCCATCAACGCCGCCTACACCGACCTGCCCAGCGACCTGCCGACCCGGCCGTACTACCGCAAGTTCAACCCGGCCGAGGCGCCCGTCATCACCCTGTCCCTGACCTCGGACACCCTCAGCCCCGCGCAACTGTATGACGCCGCCGACACCATCCTGGCGCAGCGGCTGAGCCAGGTGGACGGCGTGAGCAACGTCTCGGTGAACGGCGCCGAGAAGCCCGCCGTGCGCGTGCGGCTGAACCCCGCCGCCCTGCGCGCCGCCGGGCTGAGCAGCGGCGACGTCTATACCGCGATCCGCAACGCCAACGTGAACGGACCCATCGGCGGCTTCCAGGGGCCGAAACGCGCCGAGACCCTGCAGCTCAACGGCCAGATCACCCAGGCCGCCGACTACGCCGGGCTGGTGTTGAAGTACGTGAACGGCGCCACCGTGCGCCTGGGCGACGTGGCGGAGGTGCTGGACGGCGTCGCCAACACCAAGCTGTCGGCCTGGGAGGGCAAGCAGCGCGCCATCCTGCTGACCGTCACCAAGACCGCTGGGGCCAACGTGATCGACACCGTGGACCGGGTGCAGGCGGTGCTGCCGCAACTGCTGCAGTGGATACCGCGCGGCATCACGGTGCACGTCATCTCCGACCGCACCACCACGATCCGCGCCAGCGCGCACGACATGCAGTCCACCCTGTTCATCAGCATCGGCCTGGTGCTGCTGGTGGTGGCGCTGTTCATGCGCCGGCTGGTGCCGACCCTGGCCGCGGCGGTGACGGTGCCGCTCAGCATCGCCGGCACCTTCGGGGCGATGTACCTGCTGGGCTACACGCTGAACAACTTCAGCTTCATGGCGCTGACCATCGCGGTCGGCTTCGTCGTGGACGACGCCATCGTCATGATCGAGAACATCTTCCGCCACCAGGAGCGCGGCCTGTCCCCGATGCAGGCGGCGCTGGCCGGCTCGCGGCAGATCGGCTTCACCGTCATCAGCATCAGCGTCTCGCTGATCGCGGTGTTCATCCCGATCCTGTTCATGGGCGGCATCCTCGGCAAGCTGCTGCACGAGTTCGCCATGGTGATCGCCATCGCCATTGCCGTGTCGGCCGTGGTGTCGCTGACGCTGACGCCGATGATGTGCGGGCGTTACATGGGCCGGCACGCGGCGCCCAAGGGCGCATGGGGCACCGTGGACCGCGTGGTGGACCGGGCGCTGCAAGCCACGCAGCGGGGCTACGTCGGCACGCTCGGCACCGCGTTGCGCTGGCGCTGGCCGATGCTGCTACTGACGCTCGCCATCACCATCGGCACCATCAAGCTGTATGGCTACGTCCCCAAGGGCTTCCTGCCGATTCAGGACACCGGGCTGCTCAGCGGCGGCACCGTCGGCAGCCCGGACCTCAGCTTCGCCGCCATGGCCGAGCGGCAGCGGCGCGTGGTGGACGTGCTGCTGGCCGACCCCGCCGTCGAGAGCGTCGGCAGCACCATCGGCATCACCTCCGGCTGGTCCAGCATCAACCGCGGCCAGCTCACGGTGTCGCTGAAGCCGCTGAGCGTGCGCAAGATCAGCAGCGAGGAGGTGCTGGCCCGCCTGCGGCCCCGCTGGCAGGAGATGGCGGGCATCGAAACCTACCTAGGTTCCGCCCAGGATCTGCGCGGCGGCGGGCGCTCCGAGGGCACGCAGTTCCAGTTCGTCGTGCTGGACCAGGACATCGCGGAACTACGCACCTGGACCCGCAAGCTGGAGGAGGCGCTGCGCGGCGTCCACAGCATCTCCGACGTCAGCAGCGACCAGGACCAGCCGGGGCCGCAGGCCGACGTGGTGATCGACCGGGAGGCGGCGGCGCGCCTGGGCGTGTCCATCGCGAGCATCGACGACGCGCTGGACAACGCCTACTCGCAGCGGCAGATGTCGATCATCTACACGCAGCGCAACCAGTACCGCGTGGTGCTGGAGACGCTGCCGGACCTGCAATTGGACCCCGTGCAGTTGGACCGCCTGTGGGTGCCCGGCACCGCGGGCAAGCAGGTGCCGATCAGCAGCGTCGTCAAGCTGCGGCGCGACACCGGGCCGCTGGCAGTGCGCCACCAGGGGCAGTTCCCGTCCAGCAGCATCAGCTTCAACCTGCTGCCAGGGACGACGCAGGGCGACGCGGTCAATCTGGTAACGCAGACTGCGGCCAACCTGCGGCTGCCGGCCGGGATGCGGACGGAGTTCGCGGGGAACGCGCAGTTCCTGCAGAAGTCGCTGTCCAGCCTGCCACTGCTGATCGTGGCCGCGCTGGTAACGATCTACATCGTGCTCGGCGTGCTGTATGAGAGCCTGCTGCACCCGCTGACCATCCTGTCCACCCTGCCGCCGGCCGGGCTGGGGGCGCTGCTAGCGATCCTGGTGACAAGCTCGGAGTTGGGGGTGCTGGCGATCATCGGCATCATCCTGCTGATCGGCATCGTGAAGAAGAACGCCATCATGCTGATCGACTTCGCCCTGGAGGCGGAGCGGGAGCGCGGCCTGACCCCGCGCCAGGCCATCCTGGAGGCGTGCGAGGAGCGGTTCCGCCCGATCATCATGACGACGATGGCGGCCCTGCTGGGGGCGATCCCGCTTGCGGTGTCGTCAGGCACGGGGTCGGAGTACCGGCGTCCCCTGGGCATCGCCATCTGCGGCGGATTGATCGTGTCGCAGGTGCTGACCCTGTACACGACGCCGGTGGTTTACCTGGCGATGGAACGGCTGGGACGCGTGCGGCTGTTCAAGCGCCGCATCAGGGCAGAGCGGGTCGCAGCCGAATGACCGCTTCCCGCCTTACCTCCGGGAGAAGGCGAAGCGGGGCTACTCCGCCGCCTGGCGCATTGGCAGGGCCGGCTTCATCCGGTCCTGCGCCGCACCCGCCAGCGTCAGCGCAGCATTGATCAAGGCGACATGGCTGAACGCCTGCGGGAAGTTGCCGGTAAAGCGCTTCTCCTTCGGGTCGTACTCCTCGCTGAGCAGCCCCACGTCGTTGCATAGCGCAATCAGCCGCTCAAACAGCGCCACGGCCTCATCGACGCGGCCCTGGTGGAACCAGGCCGATGCCAGCCAGAAGCTGCACGCCAGGAACGCGCCCTCCCCGGCCGGCAACCCGTCACCGCCATCGTCCGTGCGGTAACGCAGCACGAAGCCATCCACCAGCAGCTCACGTTCAACCGCCGCCACAGTGCCCTGGACACGCGGGTCGTCATGCGGCAGGAAGCCGGTCGCCCCGACCAGCAGCAACGTCGCGTCCAGCTTGTCGCTGCCGAAGAACTGCACGAAGCTGCCCTTCTCGCTGTCGTAGCCATCCCGGCACACCGTCTCGTGGATCTCGTCGCGCACCTTGCGCCACTGGTCCACCGGGCCGGGCAAGTCGTTCTTCTCGGCATCGCGGATGGCGCGGTCGAACGCCACCCAGGCCATCATCTTGCTGAACGTGAAGTGCTTCGGGCCGCCGCGGGTTTCCCACATGCCCTCGTCTGGTTGCTTCCAGGCGGTTTCCAGGTGCGCCAGCAGGCCGCGCTGCAGCGCCCAGGATTGCGGGTTGGTCAGCAGCTTGGCAGCGCGGGCCTGGTACAGCGCCTCCATCACCTCGCCATACACGTCGAGCTGCAGTTGCGTGGCCGCGGCGTTGCCGATCCGCACCGGCGCAGCGCCCTGGTAGCCCGGCAGCCACGGCAGTTCCGCCTCGTCGATCCGTCGCTCCCCGCCGATCCCGTACATGATCTGCACCTGGTCCGGGCTGCCGGCGATGCTGCGGTGCAGCCAGTCGGCCCAGGCGCTGGCCTCCTCGGTGTAGCCGGCGGCCATGAACGAGAACAGCGTGATGGTGGCGTCGCGCAGCCAGCAATAGCGGTAGTCCCAGTTCCGCACCCCGCCCAACGCCTCCGGCAGGGAGGTGGTCGGCGCCGCAACGATGCCGCCGGTCGGCGCATAGGTCAGGCACTTCAGCGTCAGCAGCGAACGCTTGACCACATCCGCCCAAGGGCCGGAATAGGTGCTGCGGGCGGCCCAGGTGGACCAGAACGCGGTGGTCGCATACAGGGCGTCCTCGGCGTCCAGGCTGATCGGCATCGGCAGGTGCGACGCGCCATGGGTGAGTACGAACGTCAGCCGCTCGCCCTCGCGCACGGAGAAGTCGGCGACCGTGTTCATGTCCTCGCCCCGCAGCGAGACCGGGGTCCGCAGCACCACCATGTCCGGCCCGGCGACGGCAATGATGCCGTTGCCGCCGTTCCGCTTGGTGACCCAGGGGATCGACTTGCCGTAGTCGAACCGCAGGCTGACCTCCATGCGCATGGTGACATCGCCGCTACGGCCCTCGACGATGCGGACGATGCAGCTGTTGGCCGCGCCGGGCACCATGAAGTCGATCAGGGCAACCTGGCCGTCCGGGGTGTCGAACAGGGTCTCCAGCACGAGGCTGTCGTCGTGGTAGCGCCGGGTGGCCGGGACGGCTGGCATTGCCGGGGCGATCTTGAAACGGCCGTGCTCCGGTCCGCCGAGCAGGGCGGCAAGGCAGGCACCACTGTCGAACCGGGGCCAGCATAGCCAGTCGATGCTGCCATCCCGGCCAACCAAGGCGGCGGTGATGCAGTCGCCGATCAGCGCGTAATCTTCAATCCGGTCCGGCGGGATGTCATTCATGGGCGCAGTAATGCTTCAAAGTGATCGCGGTTGCGTCACTAGCCTGGTTTCGCCAGTGTAGCCAGGAGGGCAGCCAGCGACGTCAGCGCTTCTGCTCGGCAGCACCATCCGTTGCGGCTGCCCTGATGTCGAGTCACACACGGAGCAAGCGGTCGGGAGCAAGCGGCTGGTTGATCCCGCCTGCTGCTTCCTGTGATACGGCCACGGACTCAAGAAAACGGAGCGGGCATGGCATGCCGCAAACCTTGACTTTTTGGCAGGATTTCCCGATATCCGCATCGCCGCGCCGCATTGCGCGTTCGCTATGCCCCGCCGCGCATCTAACCCATTCTGTATCGAGATTTACGTTTGACGGACATCACGACCGCCGCCGCGGACGATAATGCACACCATGGCCAGGATGCAATCCAGCCCGACGCGCCGGGCGCCGGATTGGCGGAGCCTGTTGCCGAGCCTGAAGCGGCAGAGTTGCAGGGTCCCGGGATGCATGTCGAAGGTGCGACGGGACATGAGGTCGTCGAGGCTCCGGCCCATCCAGACCCCGCCGGGTTGGACGTCGATCGTACTCAGCCCGATCCGCTCAATGCCGAGGGTTCCGCTCCGGAGCCGCAGCCGGTTGCGGCAGAGGCCAATGAAACAGCCGGCATCAGCGACGCCGAAGCTGCCTACAATGACGCCGGCGAGCCTGAAACGAATGGCTTCGCCGATCTTGGGCTGTCGCCGGAGATCCTGCGCGCGGTGGAGGACATGGGTTATCTGACGCCCACCCCCATCCAGGCGCAGGCGATCCCCACCGTCCTGATGAACCGCGACGTGCTGGGCTGCGCGCAGACCGGCACGGGCAAGACGGCGAGCTTCGTGCTGCCGATGCTGGACATCCTGTCCGGCAGCCGCTCCCGCGCCCGGATGCCGCGCAGCCTGATCCTGGAGCCGACGCGCGAGTTGGCGCTGCAGGTGGCCGAGAACTTCGTGAAGTATGGCAAGTACCTCAAGCTGAACCACGCCCTGCTGATCGGCGGCGAAAGCCTGTCCGACCAGAAGGAGGCGCTGATGAAGGGCGTGGACGTGCTGATTGCCACGCCGGGCCGGCTGATGGACCTGTTCGACCGCGGCGGGCTGCTGCTCACCGATACCAAGATCCTGGTGATCGACGAGGCCGACCGGATGCTCGACATGGGCTTCATCCCGGACGTGGAGAAGATCGTCGGCTTCCTGCCGCGCACCCGGCAGACCCTGTTCTTCAGCGCCACCATGGCGCCGGAGATCCGCCGCCTGGCCGACGCCTTCCTGCAGAACCCGAAGGAGATCACGGTCAGCCGACCGGCCAGCGTCGCCTCAACGATCGTGGCGGGCCTGACGGTGGTGGACGCGCTGGAGAAGCGGGAGGCATTGCGCCGGCTGATTCGCAGCGAGGACGTGCAGAACGCGCTGATCTTCTGCAACCGCAAGAAGGACGTCGATACGCTGTTCAAGTCGCTGCAGAAGCACGGGTTCAGCGTCGGCTCCTTGCACGGCGACATGAGCCAGCCGGAGCGGTTCGCAACCCTGGGGAAGTTCAAGGCGAACGAAATCAGGTTGCTGGTGTGCAGCGATGTCGCCGCACGCGGGCTGGACATCGGCGGGCTGAGCCATGTGTTCAACTTCGACGTGCCGATCCATGCGGAGGACTACGTTCACCGCATCGGCCGCACTGGGCGGGCGGGCATGACCGGGCACGCATTCACGCTCGCCACCCCCGATGACGGGCCGTTCGTGGCCGCCATCGAGAAGCTGGTGGGCGCGCCAATCCCGCGGATGCAGGTCGAGGGCCTCGATGTGCTGGCGTTTGCCGAGGGCGACGGACGCCGCCGTGGCCGCGGGCGTGGAACCAAGGTTGCGTCGCGGGCCGTCAAGCCGCAGGCCGAGATGGAAGACGCGCCGAAGGCTGCCAAGCCGCGTCGCAGCCGGGCCAAGAAGTCCGACGCTGCGCCAGTCGAAGCCTACCCGGCCCCGGTCGAGACCATACCCGAGACCATCACCGCCTATGCCGAGCCGGAGCCGTCCGTGTCCCCCGCACCAGAGCCGCGCCGCGGCAACCGTGGGGAGCCGCGCCGTTCGGAGGCTCGCCGCGATGAGCCGCGCCGTGACGAACCGCGCCGCGAGGCGCCGCGTGACGAGGCTCGTCCTGTCGATACCCGCCCGTGGAACGAGCGCCGTCCCCGCGATGGTCGCCGCCGCGATGAGGATCTGGGTCCGGCCGTGCTCGGCTTCGGGGACGACGTGCCGGCGTTCATGCTGCTACGTTCGAACGGCGCGCGGCGTTCGGCGTTGGAGCCGGCAACAGACAATACCTGATCTCGGACCTGACCCCGGAGGGAACCCATGAACGTCGTTGCACCGATCCAGCAGCCCGAGGCCGCCGAGGCTAAACTGACCCAGGACCGCCCGGCCGCGGCGCGCAAGATGGGGCCGTTCCAGTGGGATGACGCGCTGTTGCTGGAGGACCAGCTCAGCGAAGATGAGCGGGCGATGCGCGACGCCGCGCATGACTACTGCCAGGACCGGCTGATGACCCGGGTGCTGGAGGCCAACCGGCACGAACGGTTCGACCGCTCGATCATGACCGAGATGGGCGAGATGGGGTTCCTGGGTGCGACGCTCGACAGCCACGGCTGCGCCGGGGTAGGTTATGTCGCCTATGGCCTGATCGCCCGCGAGGTGGAGCGGGTCGATAGCGGCTACCGCAGCGCCTTCAGCGTGCAGTCCTCCCTGGTGATGTACCCAATCTGGGCGTTCGGCAGCGAGGACCAGAAGGACCGCTTCCTGCCGAAGCTGCGTTCGGGCGAGTTCGTCGGCTGCTTCGGCCTGACGGAGCCGGACGCCGGATCGGACCCGGCCAGCATGCGGACTCGCGCCCGCGCCGTCGATGGTGGCTTCCTGGTGAGCGGGTCCAAGACCTGGATCACCAATTCGCCCATCGCAGACGTGTTTGTGGTGTGGGCGAAGAACGACGCCGGGGATATCCGCGGCTACATCCTGGAAAAGGGCATGGCCGGGCTGACCGCGCCGAAGATCGAGGGCAAGTTCGCGTTGCGCGCCTCCATCACCGGCATGATCATGATGCAGGACGTGTTCGTGCCGGCCGGCAACGAGCTACCGCATGTGAAGGGGCTGCGCGGGCCGTTCTCGTGCTTGAACAACGCGCGTTACGGCATCTCATGGGGATCGCTGGGCGCGGCGGAGTTCTGTTGGCACGCCGCCCGGGGCTACACGATGGAGCGGCAGATGTTCGGCCGCC
This sequence comes from uncultured Acetobacteraceae bacterium, assembly GCA_964243265.1. Lineage (GTDB taxonomy): Bacteria > Pseudomonadota > Alphaproteobacteria > Acetobacterales > Acetobacteraceae > DASWOJ01. The sequence goes on from CAXTFY010000007.1 coordinate 8,912, forward strand.
CCCTGGCCGCGACGCAGCTGATCCAGAAGAAGCTGGCCGACATGCAGACTGAGATCACCCTGGGCTTGCAGGGCGCGCTGCGGCTGGGCCGGCTGATGGAGGAGGGCCGCGCCGCGCCGGAGATGATCAGCCTGATGAAGCGCAACAACTGCGGCAAGGCGCTGGACATCGCCCGGGTGTCGCGTGACATGCATGGCGGCAACGGCATCGCCGACGAGTACCACGTCATCCGCCACGTGATGAACCTGGAAGCCGTGAACACCTACGAGGGCACGCACGACGTGCATGCGCTGATCCTTGGCCGCGCCCAGACCGGCCTCTCCGCCTTCGGCGGATAGCGCCCCGGCGCCCGTCCGTATCCAACGCATGGGTGCGGACGGGGATGGCGTGGCTGCCCTGCCGAGCGGCGCCGCGCTTTTCCTCCCTGACACCCTACCCGGCGAGCTGGTGCAACCCGGCGCCTTGGCCCGCCGCGGCGAGGGTTGGACCGCGGCCTCCGTCATCATGGAGGCCGCAGCCGACCGCATCACCCCGGCCTGCCCGCACTTCGGCCCCTGCGGCGGCTGCACATTGCAACATTGGCGCGACGACAGCTACGCAACATGGAAGGCCGGCCAGATCGTGGACGCGCTGCGCCGGATGGGGGCATCCGCCGTGCCAACGCCGGATTTGGCCCGCACTCCGCCGACGGCCCGGCGCCGCATGGATCTGGCCATTCGCCGCGACGGTCCCGCCGTACGCATCGGGCTGCACCGCCGCCGGTCGCGCGACATCGTGGACATGCACGCCTGCCCGGTGCTGCACCCTGCGCTGTTCGCGTTGATCCAGGCGCTGCGCCCGGTGCTGCAACGGCTGACTGGCCTGCGGCGGGACGGGTCGGCGGTGGTGAACCTGCTCGACAGCGGCCCCGACCTGTTGCTGCGGACCGATGGCGAGTTGACCTCTGGGGACCGCACCCTGCTGACGGCGCTGGCCAACGCGCACGGCCTGCCGCGCATCAGTTGGGCGCCGGGCCTCGCCCGCGGCAGCCAAGGCGAGCCGGAGCCAGCCTGCCTGCTGCGCCCCGCCACGACGGCGTTCAGCGGCATCGAGACCGCCATCCCGCCCGGCGCGTTCCTGCAAGCCTCCCGCGAGGGCGAGGCTGCCATCGTCGCCGCCGTGCTGGCCGCCTTGCCGCCGCTGCCAGCCAAGGCGCGCATCCTGGAGCTGTTCGCGGGCTGCGGCAGCATCACCCATGCGCTGGCGCAGCGTGGCCGGGTGCAGGCCTATGAGGGCGACCTAGCGGCGTACACCGCGCTGCGCCGGGCGGCCAACCCCCGCGTACTGGCCACGCAGCGCGACCTGGCCCGGCAGCCATTGCAGGCCGCGGAACTGAAGGGAGCCAACGCCATCGTGCTCGACCCGCCCCATGGCGGCGCCCTGGCGCAAATGCCGGCATTGGCCGGGAGCGGCATGCCGGTCGTCTACGTCAGTTGCAACCCAGCCGCCCTGGCGCGCGACGGCCGGATGCTGTTGCAGGCCGGGTATCGCGTGTCGTCCGTGGCGGCCATCGACCAGTTCCTCTGGTCCGCCCGCGTGGAAAGCGTGGTCGGCTTCCAGAAGGGCCGCTGATGCAGTATCGCGACGCCACCGAAGCCGACCTGCCGGTGATCGTGCACCTGCTCGCCGACGACCGGTGGGGCGCTGGGCGGGAGCGCGACGTGTCGCCGCTGCCGCCATGCTACCTCACGGGCTTCCAAGCCATGCTGGCCCAAGGCGGACGGATCATTTTGGCCGTACAGGACGGGACCATCGTGGGGTGCCTGCAATTGAACGTGCTGCACGGCGTGTCGCACCAAGGGCAGAGCCGCGCGCAAGTGGAGGGCGTCCGCGTGGACAGCTCCCGGCGCGGGGGCGGGGTCGGCACAGGGCTGATGCGGCACGCCATGGCCGAGGCCCGCGCGGCAGGCTGCACCGCGCTGCAACTGACCACCAACCGGGAGCGGACAGCAGCGCAGGGCTTCTACGCTCAGCTCGGCTTCTCACACAGCCATGCCGGGATGAAGATCAGCCTTGAGCCGTAGCTACCCCGTCAGCGTTCCCGCCGAGCCGGCGCCACTATACGGCACCCTGCTGCTGCCAGACGGCAGCGGTCCGCATCCGGCGCTGCTGCTGGTGGCCGGGTCAGGTCCGGTGGACCGGGACGGCAACCTGCCGGGGCTGGTCAACAACAGCCTGCGATTGCTGGCCGAGGGCCTGGCCGAATACGGGGTGGCGACCCTGCGGACAGACAAGCGCGGTGTCGGCGCCAGCCACGCCGCTGCGCCGAATGAGGCCGCGCTGACGCTGGATGCCTACGTGTCCGACACGGCCCGCTGGTGGCATGCCCTGTCCGGCGATCCTGGGGTCAGCCGGGCGGGCCTGCTCGGCCACAGCGAGGGCGCGCTGATCGCGACCCTTGCGGCGAAAGCGGTCGCGGTGGACCGGCTGGTGCTGCTGGCCGGCGCCGGGGTTCCCGCGGGGCCGCTGATCCTGCGCCAGCTTGCCGCAGGCGGCGTGCCGTTCGACCATGTGGCCGAGGCACGCGGCATCATCGGCCGGCTGCTGCGAGGCGAGGCCGTGGCGGAGGTGCCGCCTCCCTTGATGGGGCTATTCCGCCCATCCGTGCAGCCCTACGTAGCATCCTGGCTGGTGCGGGACCCGCCGGCCGAGCTGACATCCCTACAATGCCCTATACTGGTAATACAGGGGACGGCAGACCTGCAAATCCAGGTCTCAGATGCGCGCCTGTTGGCGGCTTCACGGCGAGGCGTAGCGTTGCTGCTGGTTCCCGGGATGAACCACGTGATGAAGGCGCCAGCGGAGGGCCGTGCTGCCAACTTGACCACCTACGCTGACCCGGACCTACCCTTAGCGAACGGCTTGGCGAAGGGCATTGCCCGCTTCATGCTGGACTAATAGCGGATCAGACGTGGAAGCTCTCGCCGCACCCGCACCGGCCCTTCTCATTGGGGTTGCTAAACGTAAAGCCGCTGGTCAGGTCCTTGACCTGGTAGTCCATGACGCTGCCAATCAGGAACAGGCTGGCCTTGCGGTCCACCAGCACCGTCAGGCCATGGTCGGTGACAACCTCGTCACCAGGCCCAGCCGCCGGCACCCAGCTCATGTCATAGGACAGGCCGGAGCAACCCTTGGTGTTGACGCTGATGCGCAGCAGCATGCCCTGTTGGCCCTTCGCATACATCGCCTGCAGGCGAGTAGCGGCGGCATCCGTCATGGTCATCAACTGTGGCAGGGCACGACGGGGGCGGGTGGCAGTCTGGGTTTCCATCAAAGTCTCCATCGTCTCCCTCTCCCTCCGGGAGAGGGCCGGGGTGAGGGAAGCCACAGGGACCACCCTCGGTCGTAGGCAGAACAGTGCTTGCTTTGGTGCGGAACGGTGCTGGCCGCCTCCCTCACCTCGGCCCCTCCCGAAAGGGAAAGGAAGCAGGCAAAAGGCTAGAACATATTGAGCGCCAGGCGTGCGTCCTCGGTCATGCGGCTGGGGTCCCACGGCGGGTCCCAAACGGTGTCCACCACGCAGGACGCAACGCCGGGCACCGCCATGATGGCATCCTGCACCTGCACCGGCAGCTCCTGCGCGCTCGGGCAACCCGGCGCAGTCAAGGTCATTTCTACCTTCACCGCATTCGCATCGTCGATCTCGACGGCATAGATCAAGCCCAGCTCGTAGATGTTCACCGGGATTTCCGGATCATACACCGTGGCGATGGCCGCAAGCACGGCATCCTCGGTCGGCTTGGCCAAGACTTCACCCTCGGGGGTCCAGGTGCTCACGTTTGCAGCTTCACTCACGGGGTCGCCTCCTTGTCGCCATCCAGGGCCGCCAGCAGGGCATCCCATGGCAGGGTCACGCAACGTACGCGCGACGGGAACTCATGCACGGCGGACAGCGGGTGCAGCCGCTGCAACGCCGCGTCGCAGGCCTCGCAACGGCCAGTGCGCGCCATTGCCGTCACCTGTTCCGCCATCGCCCTGATGTGGTGCTGGGGTTGGCCCTGCACCGCCTCACACATCAGGTCTGCACTGGCGACGGTGATCTCGCAGCCGCGCGCCTCGAACCCGGCCTCAGCCACAGCATCCCCGGCACGGCGCACGAACACCTGCACGCGATCCCCGCACATCGGGTTGTCGCCCTTTGCCGCGGCATCGAAGCCGTCGGGCCGCCGGGCATGGGTGGGGCTGCGGCCATGGGCGCGGATTTCGGCGCTGTAGAGGTCGCGAAGGTCGTCGAACACTACGCAAAGAACTCCCGCACCCGGTGCAGGGTATCGGCCAGCGCATCGATCTCGCCCAGCGTCGTATAGATGCCGGTGCTGGCGCGGGCGCTACTGTCCACGCCAAGGCGGCGCATCAACGGCTCGGCGCAGTGATTGCCCGCGCGCACGGCAATGCCCTGACGGTCCAGCAGCGTCGCAATGTCGTGCGCATGGGCACCCTCCATCGTAAAGCTGAACACGCCCCCACGGTCCTGCGCCGATCCCAACACGCGCAGGCCGGGCACTTCAGACAGCCGGGCCAACGCATGATCGGTCAGCACCGCCTCATGTGCCTGGATGGCGTCGAAGCCGATGTGCTCAACATACTCGATGGCAGCGCCGAGGCCGATGGCCTCGATGATCGGCGGCGTCCCAGCCTCGAACTTGTGCGGCACCTCGGCCCAGGTGCTGCGCTCGAAGCTGACGGAACCGATCATGTCGCCCCCGCCCATGAACGGCGGCATCCGCTCCAGCAACTCCTTGCGCCCCCACAGCACGCCCAGCCCGGTCGGGCCATACAGCTTATGCGCGGTGAACGTGTAAAAGTCCGCACCGATGGCCTGCACGTCCACGGCGCGGTGCACCACGGCCTGGCTGCCATCGAACATCACCCGCGCGCCATACTCATGCGCCAGCGCCGCCACACGGGCAGCCGGAACGACGGTGCCCAGCACGTTGCTCATGTGCGTGACCGCCACTAGGCCCACCCTGCCGTCGCGCAGGCAGTCCTCCAACCCAGCTATGTCCAGCTCGCCGGCGTCGGTGATCGGCGCGACGCGCAACTCGACTCCCGTGGCGTCGCGCAGCATCTGCCAGGGCACCAGGTTGGCATGGTGCTCCATGGCGCTGATCACCACGGCCTGGCCGGGGTGCATCACGCCCCGGCCATAGCTGTGAGCCAGAAGGTTGATCGCCTCGGTGGTGTTCTTGGTGAACACGATCTCATCACGGCTCGGCGCATTCAGCAGCCGGGCGACGGAGTCGCGGGTGGCCTCATATGCGTCGGTGGTGCGCTCGCTCATCCAGTGCAGGCCGCGGTGCACGTTGGCGTATTGGGTCTCCATGGCCTGCACCATGGCGTCGATCACCGGGCGCGGCTTCTGCGCGCTGGCGGCGCTGTCCAGGAACACCAGGGGCTTGCCGCGCACCTGCTGCCGCAGGATCGGGAAGTCGGCCCGGATGCGCTCAACGTCGAAAACGGGCTTCGTGAAGGCGTTCATGCTGGCCGGCGCTCCCACCACTGTTCAATTGCCCGCTCTAGCAGGGCGCGGGCGCCCTCGTGCTTGATCGGGTCCATCGCCTCGGACAGGAAGGACCGCACGAGGATCGCGCGTGCCTCCGCGTCCGGGATGCCACGGCTGCGCAGGTAGAAAAGCTGGTCGGCATCCAGCTCGCCCACCGTCGCGCCATGGCTGCACTTCACGTCGTCGGCGTAGATCTCGAGCTGCGGCTTGCAGTCGATTTCGGCGGTCGGCGACAACAGAAGCGCCTGATTCATCTGGTAGCCATCGGTCTTCTGGGCAATGCGCGCGACCTCGATGCGGCCCTGGAACACCCCGCGCGAGTGGTCGGACAGCACGTTCTTGACCGTCTGCCGCGACGCGCAGTTCGGCGCGTCGTGCGCCACCACCGTCGTGATGTCGCCATGCTGCTGGCCGCCCAGCAACTGCGCCCCGTTCAGGTGGACCGCGCCGCCCGCCCCCAGCAGCCGCGCATGGATTTCCGTCCGCGCCAGCTTGGCGCCGAGCGTCAGCACGAAGGCATCGTACACCCCACGCTCCGCGATCTCGGCAAAGGTGGTGTTGACGTGGAAGGCCTCGGCACCCTCCTCCTGCAAGCGGATGTGTACCAGCGTCGCGTCTTCCGCCACGATGGCCTCGCTGACCGCGTTGTGCAGATAGGTGCCGGCGCCGCGCGTGACCTCAAGGATCGTCAGCTTGGCCCCGGCGTCCAAGTGGATGCTATGGCGCGGGTGGAACGCAATGGGCCGGTGACCGTCCACCGCCATCGACAGCACGACCAGCGTGCCGGCGTCCACCCCGGCGGCCACGTGGAGCTGCACGCCGTCCTCGGCCAGCATGGTGTTCAGCTCCACCATCGCCATCCCGTCCTTCGCCAGGCGGCCGAAGTCGGGGTTGTCGGCAAAGCTGCTCACCATGACGCCCTCGGGCAACACGGACAGGCCAGGCTGGAAGCGCCCGTCGATCAAAACAAGGCGCGGGCCGGGGATGGCGTCGCCGAAGTCGGGACTGGAGGACACGGCCATCAGCGGCTCGTAGAACGAGCTTTCCGCCAGTCCACGCAGGCTGGTGTAGCGCCACGCCTCGCTTTTCGTGCTGGGGAAGCCGTCCGTGCTGAACCGCTCGGCGGCGGCGTCGCGCATGGCCACGTCGCCAGGCAAGCGGGCGCGCAGGCCTTGGTAGCGCTGCATGAAGGCGTCGGCACCGTTGCGGAGGGACTGGTTCATGCCGCCCCCGCCATCGCTTCGCCGACGACGCCGGCATAACCATTCGCCTCCAGCTCCAGCGCCAGTTCCGGCCCGCCCGAGCGGATGATGCGCCCGGCCGACAGCACATGCACACGGTCCGGCACCAGGTGGTCCAGCAGCCGCTGATGATGCGTGATCACCAGCGCCGAGAACTCCGGGCTGCGCAGCGCATTCACCCCGTTCGCCACCACCTTGAGCGCGTCGATGTCCAGCCCGCTGTCGGTCTCGTCGAGGATGGCCAGCTTCGGGCGCAGGATCGCCATCTGCAGCACCTCGTTGCGCTTCTTCTCACCGCCGCTGAAGCCGACGTTGACGTTGCGCTTCAGCATGTCGTCCGGCATGCCCAGCCGCTTGCTCTCGGCCCGCGCCAGCTTGAGGAAGCCCACGGCGTCCAGCTCCGCCTCGCCCCGCGCCCGCCGTATGGCATTCAGCGCGGTGCGGAGGAAGTTCGCGTTGTTGACGCCGGGCAGCTCGATGGGCGCCTGGAAGGCCAGGAACAGCCCGGCCGCCGCACGCTCCTCCGGCTCCATCGCCAGCAGGTCCTGCCCCTCGAAGGTGACGGACCCACCGGTGACCTCATAGCCCTCGTTGCCCGACAGCACGTAGCCGAGCGTGCTCTTGCCGGACCCGTTCGGCCCCATGATGGCGTGGATCTGCCCGGCCGGCACGTCCAGGCTCAGGCCGCGCAGGATGGCCTTGTCGCCGATCGACGCGGCCAGGTTGCTGATGGAAAGCATTATCCGACCGACCCCTCAAGCGACACGGCGAGCAGCTTCTGCGCCTCGACCGCGAACTCCATCGGCAGCTCCTTCAGCACGTCCTTGCAGAAGCCGTTGACGATCAGGCCCACGGCATCCTCCTCCGACAGGCCCCGGCTGCGGCAATAGAATAGCTGGTCCTCGGCAATCTTGCTGGTGGTCGCCTCATGCTCGACCTTCGCCGTCGGGTTGCGGCTTTCGATGTAGGGCACGGTGTGCGCCCCGCACTGGTCGCCGATCAGCAGGCTGTCGCACTGCGTGAAGTTCCGCGCGCCCGACGCCTTCGGCAGGATGCGGACCAGGCCGCGATAGGTGTTGTCCGACCGACCGGCGCTGATGCCCTTCGACACGATGGTGCTGCGGGTGTTCTTGCCGATGTGGATCATCTTGGTGCCGGTGTCCGCCTGCTGGCGGTTGTTGGTGACGGCGACCGAGTAGAACTCACCCACGCTGCCCTCGCCCTGCAGCACGCAGGAGGGGTACTTCCAGGTGATCGCCGATCCGGTCTCCACCTGCGTCCAACTCACCTTGCTACGGGCGCCGCGGCAGGCCGCGCGCTTGGTGACAAAGTTGTAGATGCCACCCTTCCCCTCGGCGTCGCCGGGATACCAGTTCTGCACGGTGCTGTACTTGATCTGCGCATCGTCCAAAACGACCAGCTCGACCACGGCAGCGTGCAACTGGTTCTCATCCCGCTGCGGCGCAGTACAGCCTTCGAGATAGCTGACATAGGCGCCCTCATCGGCAATAATGAGTGTGCGCTCGAACTGCCCGGTGTTCTTGGCATTGATGCGGAAGTAGGTGGACAGCTCCATTGGGCAGCGAACGCCCTTGGGGATATAGACGAAGCTGCCATCGGTGAACACGGCGCAGTTCAACGCCGCAAAGTAGTTGTCCGACACTGGGACGACGGTGCCGAGATACTTGCGCACCAACTCGGGATGCTCGCGCACGGCCTCGCTGATCGGGCAGAAGATCACGCCGGACTTCGACAAGGTATCGCGGAACGTGGTGGCGACAGACACGCTGTCGAACACCGCGTCGATGGCGATGTTCGGGTTGCCGGACCCGACGACGCCCTCCATGCCCGCGCCCTCGACGCCGGCCAGGATGGCCCGCTCCTTTAGGGGGATGCCGAGCTTCTCATACATCGCCAGCAACTCGGGATCGACGTCGTCCAACGACTTCGGCGCCGGGCGCTTCGGGGCGGCATAGTAGTGGATGGCCTGGTAGTCGATCTTCGGATAGCCGACCTTGGCCCAGTTCGGCTCCTCCATCGCCTGCCAGGCGGCAAAGGCATTGAGGCGCCATTCGAGCAGCCACTCCGGCTCCTCCTTCTTGGCGGAGATCATGCGTACGGTGTCGGCGGTCAGGCCGACGGGGGCGATGTCCATCTCGACGTTGGTCTCAAAGCCCCACTTGTAGCCGGACTGCGTGAGGGACTCGACGGTATCGATGGTTTCGGCAACTGCGACCATGAGGGGAACCTATTCGGCAGAGAGGGTGGACAAGGCGGGCATAGGACGGCGGGCACGGGGCATCGCAGCCTCCATGTCGGCGAGGGTGATGGCACCCAGCGCCTCCCGCACGGCAATGTTGACGGGGTCCCAGCGGCCGCGGACCGGGCAGGTATGCTCGGCCTCGCACCCGGTATGGGAACCCTCGACGCAGGCAGTCAGGGCGATGGGTCCGTCGATGGCGGTCACCACGGCCGAGACCGAGACCTCCGACAAAGGCTGTGCAAGGCGGTAGCCGCCACGGGCGCCGCGCTGGCTGGTGACCAGGCCACTGGAAGCCAAGGCCTTCAACACCTTGGCCACCGTCGGCTCCGGCACACCCGTAGCGACGGCGATGCCCGGCGAGGTCTGGCACGGCTCCCCGTGCGACAGCCGGACCAGCACGACGACGGCATAATCGGCAAGCTTTGACAACCTGAGCATGACCAGACCTGTAATCGGACCCACTGGGTCCTGATTAATCCCAAATGAGGGACCACCCGGCGTTCGTCAAGGTTGCCCGGGCGTAAGATCAGCCGCGAAGGTCAGCCGCCGGGGGCGATTGCGCCCTGATAGACCACGGGTCCAGTTGGCTGTCCCGTGGTCGATCCGCCCTCGGGTTCCTGGCTGACCAGCAACTGCGTGCCGGCACGGGGCGGCACGCGCAGCCGGGCGCGGCCGTCGCCGGGCAGCACGCCAAGGCTGACCGGCAGGGTGGCGCCAACGTCCAGCGCCCACAACTCCAACGAGCGTCCTGACGGGACATTCGGCGGCACCGCCGCGACCACCACCGCGGTGCCATCCGCGGCAACCCGCACCAGGAAAGTGGCGCCGGGCGCTCCAGCCGGGGACAGCGCCGCCAGGTAGCCCGGCGGCGGCGGCGGCACGGGCCGAAACGCGACAAACGCCAGCCCGGCGGCGACCGCGGTGGCGAACAGGCTGGCAAACCGCCACAGCTTCAGGCTGCCCCAGATCTGCTCCCCGGTGCTCCGTTGCCGCCACCGGCGCCCGCGTAGCTTCTCGACCCCCGTGGCCAGCGCCAGGCGTTGCCACAACTCCGGCGGCGGCGCCACCGGCGCCAGGGTGTCGGCCAGCGGCGCCAGGCGGACCTGCCAGGCAGCGATGCTGTCGGCAACGGCCGGGTCGGCAAGCGCCAGGGCCTCCATGGCCCGCGCCTGTTCCGGCGGCAGCACGCCTAGGACATACTCGGCAGCGGACAGGTCGGTGTCGTCATCCGGATCAGCCTCGCCGCCTGCGCCGCTCATGCCACGTACCCGGCAAGGCAGGAACGTAACGCTAGCAGCGCACGCCGGATGGCGGACTTCACGGTTCCCAGCGGCTGTCCGGCGCGGGCCGCAACCTCGATATGCGTCAGGCCCTCGATGAAGGCCAGGACAACCAGGTTGCGGGGCTCCGGCTCGATAGTCTGCAGGCAGTCGTGCAGCGCCTTGCCCTCCTCGGTGGTCTGCAGCCGGTCGAGCGCAATGGGCTCGGGATCAGCCTGCTCCGGCACCTCGGCACCCAGCACCTCCCGCTTGGTACGGTTGACCAGGTCCAGCGCGCGGTAGCGGACCAGGCTCAGCAGCCAGGCGCGGGCGGTGCCGCGGGCGGGGTCGAACCGGGCGGCGTTGCGCCACACTTGCAGCAGCGCGTCATGCACCGCGTCTGACGCCAGCGCCGGCTGCCGGGTGATGCGCAGCGCCACGCCGTACAGGGCGGGGGATTGCAGGTCGTACAACTCGCGGAATGCGGCGCCGTCGGACTGGGCGCATCGGAGGAGGAGCATGGCGACCTCGTCGTCCAAGGCTGTCACGGCTGTGTTCATGCCGCGATCATCAACTGGCAGGCTGGCGTCGGCAAGGCGGGCCGGGCCACGAACGTCACACGGCCCGGCAAATCCTTTGTGACCCGTGTCCCGGATCATGCCCCAACCGGGAGACGCCCGATTGGGAGACGCCCGACTGGGGGACGCCACGGCTACGGCAGCAGCACCCGGTCAACCACATGGATCACGCCGTTGCTCTGCAGCACATCGGGCGTCGTCACATGGGCCATGTCGCCCTTGCCGTCGGTGATGGTGACCACCCCGGCGATCACGGTGGCGGTCAGGGGCTCGCCCTCGACCGACTTCAAGGTCGCCTTGCCATGGCCGTCGGCGATCATCTTGGTCAGCATGGCGGCGGTGATGCGGCCGGACACGACGTGGTAGGTCAACACCTTGACCAGCGCCGGCTTGTTCTCGGGCTTCAGCAGGGTATCGACGGTGCCGGCAGGCAGTGCTGTAAACGCGGCATTGACCGGGGCGAACACGGTGAACGGGCCGGGGCCTTTCAGGGTATCGACCAGCCCCGCCGCCGTCACGGCCGCAACCAGCGTGGTATGATCCCCGGAGTTGACGGCGTTGTCGATGATGTCCCTGTTGCCATACATCGGCGCACCGCCGACCATGACCTCCGCCGAGGCGGTGGAGGCCAGGCCAAGTGTCGCCGCGAACAGGCCGTGCACGATCAATGCGGCCTTTATCCCGTTGTTCATAACGAGTTTCCCGAAGGATCTGACATCGGCGGGATAGCCAACTCGATCCAGCGTAGGTGTTACCGCCGATCCGGGGCGGTGGATGCAGGGGGATGCGAGTCGGCCGCGGATGACCTCTACCCCCTCTCCCTCCGGACGAGGGCCGGAGTGAGGAAGGCGGCAAGGGCCGGACTCGGCAAGATTGGCAGTGGTCCCGTTCTCAAGCCCGGAGGTCTCGGTTCCGGCGGCCTCCCTCACCCCAGCCCTCTCCCGGAGGGAAAGGGAGAAGACCGGCACTAGCCCCGAGCCTCCCGTGCGGCTTGCTCTTGCAAGCGGCCCGGTTGCAGCGCAAGCGTCGCGTCGGACCGCCGAGGCCGCATCAAGGAGCGACGACCGCGTGCAACCCCTTCCCCAGGCCCGTCCGGCATTCGCCCGCCATGCCGCAAGCCTCCTCGTCCTGCGCCAAGCCGCAACAGAGCCGGAGGTGCTGATGGGCCAGCGCGGCGCCGGACACCGCTTCATGCCCAACCGCCTGGTGTTCCCAGGCGGCGCCGTGGACCCTGCCGACGCCCGCAGCCCCGCCGCCGCCGAGCCTCGCCCCGACGTGCTGGCCATGCTCGGCCGCGGCGCCCGGCCCCGCCTGGCCCGCGCCCTGGTGGCCGCCGCCGCCCGCGAGCTGCACGAGGAGAGCGGCCTGTCGCTCGGCACGCCGCCACGGCTGGACGGGGTGGACTACCTGTGCCGGGCCGTGACGCCGCCGGGCAGCCCGATCCGTTTCAACGCCCGCTTCCTCATCGTGGACGCGGCCGAGGTCGGCGGCACGCTTGCCGGGTCCGGCGAGCTGGAGGGGCTGCGCTACTTGTCCGTCGCGGAGGCGCTGGCGCTCGACTTGGCGGTGGTCACGCGGGAGGTGCTGCTGCGCCTGCTGGCCTGGCTGGCCCTGCCGCCCAGCGACCGGCGCACCCGGCCGCAGCTCGACGTGTTCAAGAAACGGCAGTGGCGGCTGGAATAGCCTCCGCTGCCGACAGCAGGAGGGGCAGCATGTCCGGATGCTCGCGGCCAAGCCAGGTGAAGTAGCCCTCGCCGTCGGTGAACAACGGGTCGTCGAACGCCGCCATCAGGTCCGGGCGGCGGCGGAACAGGTGGCGCATGGCGTCGGTGACCGGCACCCCGTTGCCGAAGCTGCCATAGGCCCACCAGCCCGGCGGAACCGGCGGCGGCTGGTGCGCCAGTTGCCGGCGGTACCAGGCCCATATCTCCAACGCCTCGATGTTGTCCCCGGCATAGCGGTCCAGCATCACGTCGCCCACGCCGCCCACCTTGGTGAAGTGGCAGAACCGCAGCGGCACGCCGTTCACCGTGATCACGCCGTCCTGGCCGATACGGACCTGCCGGGTGCTGATGTTCCAACTGGCGACGTTGCAGCCGGGATCACGCAGGATGCCGACGCCGGGGAACAGGCAGGGCGCCAGGTCGGCGTACTTCTGGTCGGTGAACAGGCCGTTGCCGGGTTCGTCGTAGCAGGCGCGTTGGAGCTGCTCGGCCCACCATCCCGCAAACACCAGGCCGTCCGCATCGGCCCGCACCGCCAGGAAGCCCAGGTTGAACACGCCGTAGCGCAGCGAGGCCGCCTCGTTGTCGCGCACCGCGGCAGGGCGCTGGTTCGGCGCCGTCTGGTGCGGCGTCAGCAGGACCGAGGCGCCGGCGAGGCTGTCCAGCGCCGGGTCGAGCGGGCCGAACACCGCAACGTCGGGGTCGAGGTAGATCACCCGGTCGTACTCCGCCAGCAGCCGCAGCAGGGCGGCGCCCTTCACCGCGGTGCAGGCCTCGACGATGTTGTGCTTGAACAGCCAGCTCCGCACGCGCGGGATGCTTAGGTCATCCAGGGTCAGCACCTGGTCGAAACCGGCCAGCATCTCCTCGGCTGCGATGCCCGGCGGCGGCAGGTCCACGATCACGGCACAGACCGTCCAGTCCGGCTGGGCCGAGCGCAGCGTTCGCAGCAGCACCTGCGCGCGCGGCAAGTAGCCGTAGGTGAAGCTGGTGTAGCAGCAGGTCCGCATCACGGTGGGCTGCGCATCAGGCCGGGACCGGCAAGGCCAGCGTCGCGGTCATGCCCAGGGACTCGAGCTGGCCCATCTCCGACCCCGACGCCCCGCATAGCCGGACGTAGCGGATGGCATCCCCGCTTTCAAAGAACCAGATCAGCGCCGGCAGGTCCTGGACCACCAGGCCGCGCCCGGCCTCCAGCACCATGTCGGCCACGTTGCCGCTCGCGGACAGGGTGACGATGTCGGCGCCGGCGGCCATCGCTTCGTAGGCGACCAGGCAGAACGTCTCCGGCCAGGGCGACAGCACCAGCACCAAGTCGATGCCCTGCGCCACCAGCGCCTCCGTCATGGCGCCGCGGGCCGCGGGGGTGACGCTGGCGACGAGCGTCGCGACGCCGGGTAGCGGCGGCTCGGGCGGCGCGGCAGTGAAGTGGAACAGCTTGTATGCCGTCTGGCCACCGATCCGCAACGCCAGCTCGGCGAAGGCGTCCCAGCCCTTGTGCGCGGCGGGGTAGCCGACGAAGGCGACGCGGACCGGATTCGCAAGCGTGCCGCGCGGCGGGGCGTCCGGCATGGCGCTGCGGACGGCGCGGACCTTCGCCGCGGCATATTCGTGCACCTGGGCCGACAGGTGCGGCAGGTTTGCGCCGCGCCGCCACACCGCCAGCGCAGCGGCGGAGGGCGCGACGACGTGCAGCGGCACCGCCGCAAACAGAGCCTGGATGCGGGCCAGGTGCTCCCCCCGCTCGGCGCCATACACGCAGATCCGGCACGCTCCGCTGCCCGGCGGCGGCGCGCCGCAGTAGGCGACATCGTTCCGCAACAGGTTGAAGCCGATGCAGATGGCCTCGTAGTCGTTGACCCAGAACACAGCATCGCGCGGCGCCAACGCCTCATGCAGGGCAACCAGCGCGTGGACCTCGTGGCCCAGCAGGCAATGCAGCACCAGCCGGCGCGCGGCGGGCAGCGCCGGCAGCAGCTCGGCCAGGATGCGCCGCAGGTCGGCGTAGGTGGTGATGCCGAGGTGCATGCCGTCGAGGGTGGCATGGATGTAGAACGGCCCCGTGCCCTCCGGCGCCAGGGTCAGGCGAGAGGCGACGGGCGCGATGTGCAAGTAGGCCTCGCCGCGGGCATTGAAGGCGGCTTGCTCGTCGGCGACCAGGATTTGCACGCCGCCGACATGGCGGGTGTAGCGGTCGTGACTGACGGCCAAGGTCAGGCCCCGGGCGCCGGGCAGCCGCGCCTGCAGGGCGTCGTGCAGGGCGGCGGGGGTCATGCAGGCGACGACCGGGGGCAGTTGGCCGCCGGGCCGCTCGGACGGCGGGCGGGCGCGCAGGAACGCCTGCCGCTCCGCCTCCCGGCTGCGGCGGGGCGCGCGGCCCTGGGCGCGGCCCTGGACCAGGAAGTGCCAGAACCCGTTCACCCCGGTGTCTTGCACATCCGGGTTGGCCTCCGTGTAGAAGCGGCTGTCGAACTCGCGGTTCGGGTTGCGCAGCTCCGCGGCGCCGTGCAGCAGGAAGTGCTGCAGGGGGTCCATGCCGGACTCGCGCACGTCCTGGTGGCTGGCATGGTAGAACTCGGCATCGAATTCCGCGGCGACCACGGCCGCCACCTCGTCCAAACGCGGCGGCGTCAGGGTCCAGGCGGTGGCAGGCGGTCCGCCAGCCGGGGCGCACGGCGGCGGCGGGCCTGGCTGGAAACCGGGCCGGGTGGACCGGACCGCAGCGCCGTCCCGATCCTGCCCTGCCTGCGTGGCGCCTGGCCCGTGCATGTCCAAACCGGTGTGAACTCCTCTCACGTTCGCCGCAGCCGCCTTGGCCCGGGCCGCAGGCTGCCTAACTCCCCGGAGTCGCCGCCCCCAAGATGCTGCTTAGCTAGGGCCGTGCGGGGCTGCGGCCTCGTCGGGCTTGCATAGATGATGGAACCTAACCTCATGCGTCGTTTCGATAAAGCGATCTTTGTTCTTACCATCTTGACGCCGTTGACCAGCCTTGCCGCCCCCGAAACGCCGCGCACCGGGCGGGACGCGATGGGCGACTGGCGGGGCGATGCGCCCGGCGTGGTGCGGCTGATCCGCCCGGACGACCTGGCGGCTCCCTTCGCCACGCGTTCCCGCAGCAACGGGCCGAGCGTCGCCCCGGCCCCCGCCGGCGCCGTGCCGCATGGCCCCGCGGGGACCGAGGTGGCGCTGTTCGCCAAGGGGCTGGGCGGCCCCCGCATCCTGCGCACCGCGCCGAACGGCGACATCTTCGTGGCCGAGACCGACGCTGGACGCATCCGGGTGCTGCGGCCTGCGGCGGACGGGCGTGCCCCTGCCGCCAGCGAGGTGTTCGCCGCCGGGCTGGACGGGCCCTTCGGCATTGCGTTCTGGCCGCCGGGGCCGGAGCCGCGCTACGTCTATGTCGGGGAGACCGGGCGCGTGGTGCGCTTCCCCTATCAGGCCGGCGCGCTGCATGCCCCTGGCCCGGCGGAGGTGATCGTGCCGTCCCTGCCCGAGGGCGGGCACTCGACGCGCGACGTGGCGTTCTCCCCGGACGGCGCGCGGATGTACGTGTCGGTCGGCAGCGGTTCCAACGACGACGCGCCGCCGGCGGTGCCGCTGCCCCGGCTGGCGTCGCTCGAGGCCACGTCCGGCCGCGGCGCATCCTGGGGGGACGAGGCGGGCCGGGCCGACGTGCTGCAGTTCGATCCGCAGGGCCGCCCGGCCGGGCACCTGGCAAACGGCATCCGCAACTGCGTCGGCCTGGCGGTGCAGCGGGATGGGACCGTGATGTGCGCGGTAAACGAGCGGGACGGCCTGGGCGACGACCTGCCGCCGGACTACGTCACCCGCGTCAGGCCGGGCGGCTTCTACGGCTGGCCCTGGTACTACATCGGCGAGCACGAGGACCCGCGCCACCCCGGCGCGCGGCCGGACCTGGCCGGGCACGTCGATGTGCCGGACGTGCTGATCCAGCCGCACTCGGCGCCGCTGGCGATCACCCTCTATGACGGCGCGATGTTCCCATGGCGGGGCGATGCGCTGGTGGCGCTGCATGGCTCGTGGAACCGGGGCAAGCGGACCGGCTACAAGCTCGTACGGGTGCCGATGCGCGATGGGGCGCCGACCGGGGAGTACGAGGACGTGCTGACCGGGTTCGTGCGGGATGACGACGCCGTATGGGGGCGTCCAGTAGGCGTGACGGCGATGCAGGACGGGTCGGTGCTGGTGTCAGAGGACGGCAACGACACGATCTGGCGGCTGTCGCGGCGGTAGGCGCAGCCCGCTGCCTGCGCGATCCCCGCTGCTTGCTGGGAGCTGAACAAGGCGGACCAGCGCGCCGTCGCCTGGAGGGGCCGGATGGCTACTGCAACTTCGGTCTGGCCTATGCCGCTTGAGAACTGGGGCTGACGCCAAGTACGCCGTCAACGACCGGCTGATCCTTGCCCTCATCGCATTGCCCCGACGCCTTCCGTGCTGCGACGACCTAAGCAAACCTCTGCAAGTTTGCGCACAGGTGAAAACCTAAGCAGGCTTGCGCGGCTTGTCACACAGATGGCCTGCAGCTGTGCCAAGCCGCGCAAGCCTGCTTGGGCCGCCCGGCTTGCTAGGCTCGCCTACAGCGCGTCATCAAGGGTTGCGGCGAGCGATGATCCAGGTTTCGGGCGACCCGCACCATGCCGCCGTGCGTCACGCAGCGACAGGAGGGCGGTGACGCATCGGTCGAAGCAGAGGGCCATCGGCGCCGCAACCGGCGTGGCGACCGACGCTGCTCGCTTGGCAGGGGTGATGCCCTTTGATACTAACCGCCGCTCGCGCCCTGACCGGTTCACCCGTCCCCTGGTTCATCGTTGCCCCGTGTGTCACTGCCCCCTCTGTCATTGCCCTCTCGGTCATTGCGGGGAGCCCTTGCGACGCGGCAATTCAGGGGTTTGCAAAACCGGAACCGTAGCCCCTGCCCTCCTGGATTGCCACGCCGCAAGCGCAGCTCGCAATGACGGCGGCGGACCTGATTCGCAAACGTAAGAGCCACGATACAGGGCCACAGGCATGATGCCGGATGACGGGTCCCAGGCGGGTCCCCATCCCGCAGAGGGCAGCCTCCCTGCAGCGCAGGCCCGGCGGCGCCGGCTGCTTGCGTGTCTCGCGCTGCTGCTATCGCTGGCTGCGGTGTTCAGCACGCAGCTCCGCACCGGCTTCGGCACCCTGACCGGCGACCGGCTGGACGGGCTGATCCAGACGGGCATCTTCGAGCACTGGTTCAACGTGCTGCGCGGACGTGCGGCCTGGGACACGATGGCGTACTTCACCCCGTATCCCGGCACGTTGGCCTACAACGACGGCTACCTGCTTTACGGCCTCGCCTACTCCGGCTGGCGCGCGGCCGGCCTGGACCCGTTCCTCTCGGCCGAGATGGTGGCGGTGCTGCTGCGCGTCCTCGGCTTCGCAGCCGCCTACGGGTTTGTCCGGGGCATCCTCGGCCTGCCGTTCCGCACGGCGGTCCTCGGCGCCGTGCTGTTCACGATCAGCCTAAGCACCTACCAGCAGTCCGCCCACATGCAGATCCTCAGCGTGGCGTTCGGCCCGGCAGCCGCACTGCTGGCCGTGCATGCCATGTGGGCGCTGGAGGCCGGGCGGACCAGGGCCGCCCTCGGCTGGGGCGCGGTATTCGCGGCCCTGGCAGGGGCCTGGCTGCTCACCGCCTTCTACATGGCCTGGCTGCTGGCCTTCTACGTCCTGGTGCTGGTGGCCGTCACCGCCGCCACCAATCCTGCGATGCGGCAGCGTGCCATCGCCACCTTGCGGCGCCGGTGGCGGGTTGCCGCGGTGATCGCCCTGATAGGCCTGGCCGCCACGCTGCCGTTCCTCGCGCTTTACTTGCCGAAGGCGCGGGAGAGCGGGATGCACTCGTTCGCCGCGCTGCGCCCGTTCCTGCCCACGCTCCGCGAGACGATCCGGGTCGGGCCAGGCGACCTGCTGTTCGGCTGGTCCGACCGCCTGCTGTTCCATGACGGCGCGGCGTCGGCCGAGCGTATCGTCGGCTGGCCGCCCGTGATGCTGGCCTGCTTCCTGGCGGCCGCGTGGTCGTGGCGGCGCCTGCCTGCGGCCGGACCGGCGATCTTGGCTATTGGCATCGTGTATGCCCTGAGCCTCGACGTCGGCGGACTGTCGGGATGGTCAGCGGTCTATCACCTGGTCCCAGGCGCCAAGGCGATCCGTGTCGTCTCCCGCGCCTGGATCATGCTGGTCGGACCCATGCTGTGCGTCGTGCTAGTCTGGTTGCACCGCTTGGGCGGCAGCAGGCCGGTCCTGGCCGGGGTGCTGTCGCTGCTGCTGGTGGCCGAACAGCTCAGCCGCGGCCCGCAGGTCGCCATGCTGGACCGCGAGGCCGAGCTGCGGCACTTGAACAGCGTCCTGCCGCCGCCGGCGGGATGCCGGGCCTTTGCGGTGCTGTCGGCGCGCAGCGATGACCCGGAGGCCCTGAAGGCGCTGCAAAGCATCAGCGCCAACTCCAACGCCATGCTGATCGCCGAGGTGGCGGGGCTGCCTACGGTCAACGGCACCTCGACGTTCAACCCGCCGGACTGGGACGCCGCCAACCCCACCAGCCCCGGCTACGTCGCAGGGATCGAGGCGTATGCCCGCGCGCACGGGCTGGACAGCCTTTGCGGCTTGGACCTGCGGACCGGGCACTGGTATGCCAGCCTGCGGGATTACCGGCCGGTCCGCCTGATGCCGCTGGGTGGCCCGCTGTCGCTGCGCGCCAATGAGGCCGGCGCGGACCTGCTGGACACCGGCTGGTCGCGGCCGTTTGCGTGGGGCCGGTCGAGCGGCGCCCGCGGCTCCCTGCGCTTCCTGGTGCAGGACGGTCCTGGCGCCGTGCGCCTGACGGCATGGTGCTTTCTGGTCCCGATCTCGCCGGAGCGTACGCAGCAGGTTGCCGTGCTGGCCGGCGGCAAGCCCTTGGCAACCTGGACCGTCTCGACCACGGCGGCCGCTTACCAGGTCCTGCTGCCCGCCAGCCCCGGTCCGTTCGAGGTCACGTTCGTGAACCAGGACCTGGAGGGCGCCGACAACGGAAGCGACACCGGCGCAGCGGGGATGATGGGCTTCGGCCTCATTGCGGTGCAGCTCGACCGGCCCTGACGGGCGTCTGGCCGCTGGTCAGGTGTCCCCTGTCCCATAAAGCGCTGCGGTGGTCCCACAACCGAGCGATGCCCCCCATAACAGGGCGGCCGGGCAGCGCTGCGCTGGACAGGACCTGGAATCGGCCAGGTGGACCAGCTTTAATCCGGTTCAGCGCCGGCGCACGATGCAGCGCCTTACAAGGACCGCGGCGATGTGGAACGGCATGGTGGGAATGCGGGGAGCGGGGCGCGCAAACAGGCGCGGTCGCGGGGTGCGGCGTGGCTGATGAGCCGCCGCGCCGGTCATTCCCGATGTCGGCTGGTATCCTGCTCGGCCTCGGCATCGGCGGGTTCTTCGACGGCATCGTCCTGCACCAGATCCTACAGTGGCACCACATGCTGAGCACCTGGTATCCCGTCACCACCCTGGAGAATCTGAAGCTGAACACGCTGTGGGACGGCATCTTCCACAGCACCACCTACTTGTTCGTCATCGCCGGGCTGTTTGTCCTGTGGCGTGCGGCGCACCGGCAGCACCTTTTTTGGTCCAACACGCTACTGATCGGGACGTTGCTGATGGGGTTCGGCCTGTTCAACTGCGTCGAGGGCCTGATTGATCACCAAATCCTCGGCATCCACCATGTCAACGAGCAGGCGCCGCGGGCGCAGTGGGCCTACTGGGATGCGGGGTTCCTGATCTGGGGGGCGGCCATGCTGGTTGGCGGCTGGGCGGTGCTGCGGGCAGGCGAGCGAGACCTGGCCGCGGCTGGGACAGACGGGTGAGGCTGCGTCCAGTACGCACCCAGGAGGCCCGGACCCTGGTGGCATGGCTGGTGTTCGGCGCAGCCATGGTCTTCGCAACCAGGCCGGTGTGGGGACTTTTCCTGTTCGGCGACCACCCAACGCTGGACGACTTGCTGCAGCTCCGCTGCTTGTCTTGGCGCTGATACCAGCCGCCCCTGCGTCTAGCTGCGGAGTGCCTACCGCCGTTGCAGGCTGCGCTCGCAGCGTGGCAATCCATCGCGGTGCCCGCACGCTGGCTCTCCGCTCCAACGCCAGCTCGCATTGGCGGCACGGGTTGGGCGTATGCCGGTCGGGGCCAAAGGCGGTTGGTCCGATGGCGAACGCAGGCGCCCGACCTGGGCGGCGTCATCAGAAGCCGGGTGCAGCCGGCACCTCAAATCATCCCGCAAGCACCGGGGCGGCCGGCTTCGCAGCCGGACCGTCGGACCTGCCCGGCTGCACGAGGCTGCCGTGCATCAGCCGTTGGTTGAACCCATCCGGCGGCGGCGGCGTACCAGGCCGAACCCAGCCAGGCCGGCGCCCAGCAGGACTAGGCTGGCAGGCTCGGGAACGCTGGTGGACGAGGCGGTGAGAGACACGCCGTCCAGAAAGGCAATGGGCGGCTCCCCGTTCGGCGTGCCCACGGCGAGGAAGCTCAGCACCTCGGAGGCGGCAGTGGCGGTGAACGTCAGCACCTGCTGCTGCCATGGGCCTACGCCGCCCTGGGGCAGGGAGAACTGGCTCGACAGTTGCGTGCTGTCGCCAAGCGATACCTGCCAGCCTTCGGTTGTCGCGCCGGGGTATCCGGCCTGCTGCCCGGCAGCCTGGTAGAACGACACGTCGTAGCTGGTTCCAGCGGTCAGCCCGTTGATCGTCTGATAAATCGAGTTCGAGTAACCGAGATCGCCATCGGACTCGACGAAGTTCCCGCCATCAGGGCTGGTGGCCGGAAAAGGGCTGTAAACCGAGAGGTAGCTGCCGTTGTCGGCTGTGCCAGGGAAGTCCAGGAACTGGAGGGCGTTGGAGTCGCCGCCGCCGCTCCAGCCGGCGACGTTCCCGAAGAAGTGGCCCTTGGCGGTCAGGGTCGTGCTTTCGAACGACCCATTGGCCACGAGGCTGGGCGCTGCCATCGCGGACCCGCTCACGGCGATGAATGCCGCTGCAGCCATGGCCCTTGAGCTAGAGACATTAGGTTTCATTGCGGTTCCTCCGGGTTACTGAGGTTAGTCCAAAGCCTTGCCGAGTCGTGGCGCGACAGATCGGATGGATGGGATGCAGGCCCGCATCGGACGGGATGCGGGGCGCTACGCAGCGCCTCCTTCCAACCGCGTTTGGGTTCTGCGCTGCAAAACAGACCCTTGGCACAAGTGTGACGAACGCTTCCTAGCAAATCCATACCGATGTGACGGGGGGATTGTTACCGGAACGATCATCAAGATGGAAGTCGCAAAAGCATGTGCCGGAAAGCCATTAATCGCCGTTAATGAACCTCGGCTGAACGTTACAGTCAGTTCCTATGAGACTTAGAATTAAGAGCATCGGACGTTTTCCATCCTCATCATTCAACCTCATATGCCAATCCAACTCCACAAGCCTGCGTTGCTGGCTGCATCGTCGGCCAGATTGCCATACGCAAGGCACGGTATGAGGCTGACCGCCTGTCGCTTCGACCAACGGGAACGTGCCGCCATTCCAACCCCGCTTGCGGCGTAACGCCCAGGGTTGGCAAGCATAGGCTGCGCCGCTCCCCTTGCCGGGCCGAAGGCGGCTCACGATGATGGCAAGGGTCGGGACACGACTGCTTGGAGTCGTTGTCTGCCGCTCAGCCAAGGAATGCGGACGGGCTTACGGTGCTGACGCCACGCCACAGATGGCTGGAAAGCAGGCGTTCCTGATCGCTGCCAATGGTGACCGCCGCCACGCGTGCAAGCCCAGGTTACTTGCCATCCCTCGAACCCGGGCATGCCCGTATGGCAACGGACGGCTCGCCTCCACGCGCCGGGGTCACGACAAGGCCAAGAATGCGCCAGCGATGCTCAGGCGATACGAGCCGGTCGAACTTTGGACGGAGCAGAACGTCGGCGTATCCACCCCCAACCGCTTGCAAGATGATCAGCCGGTTAGCGGCCACCCCTGCGCCAGACTGCGCAACCCTGTTCAGGCCGCCTTCCGCCCCGGCTCCGCCCCGAACAAGTAATCCACATCGTCCTGCTCCAGCCCGGCTAGGTCGCCCGGCTGGGTGAACGTCAGGTTCGCCAGCTCGGCCTTACGCTGCTGCAGTTCCAAGATACGCTCCTCGACCGTGTCGGCGCCAATCAGCTTGTAGACGAACACCGACTTGGTCTGGCCGATGCGGTGGGCGCGGTCGCTGGCCTGGTTCTCGACCGCCGGGTTCCACCAGGGGTCGTAGTGGATCACCGTATCCGCCGCCGTCAGGTTCAGCCCGCGCCCGCCCGCCTTCAGCGAGATCAGGAACAGCGGCACCTCCCCGGCCTGGAAGCTGCGCACCGGCTCCGCCCGGTCCCGCGTGTCGCCGCGCAACTCCACATACGGGATGCCGGCCTCCGCCAGCCGCGGCTTGATCAGGTCCAGCATGGAGGTGAACTGGCTGAACAGCAGGATGCGCCGGCCCTCCGGGATCATCTCCCCCACCATCTCCAGCAAGTCGTCCAGCTTGGAGGACGACTCGACCAGGCGAGCGGACGGCAGCTTCACCAGCCGCGGGTCGCAGCAGACCTGGCGCAGCTTCAGCAGCGCGTCCAGCACGATGATCCGGCTGCCGGCCAGGCTGCGCTCGGCCACCTGCTCGCGCACCCGTTCCTGCAGGGTGACGCGAATGGTCTCGTACAGCTCGCGCTGGTCGGGCGCCAGGGTGATGCGGCGCAGGATGGTGTGCTTGGGCGGCAGCTCCGTCGCCACCTCGGACTTGGTGCGGCGCAGGATGAACGGACGGATGCGGCGCACGAGCTGCATCCGCCGCTGGTCGTCGCCGCGCTTCTCGATCGGGGTGCGGAACCGCTTGGTGAACACCTGGCGGTCGCCCAGCAGCCCCGGCATCAGGAAGGCGAACTGCGACCACAGCTCCTCCAGGTTATTTTCAACCGGGGTGCCCGACAGGCAGATGCGGTGCTTGGCGTCCAACTGGCACACGGCACGTGTGGCCTTGGCGACGGGGGACTTGATCGCCTGCGCCTCATCGAGCACCACGACGTGCCAGGCCAGCTCCTTCATGTCGGCGATGTCGCGCGCCAGCACGGTGTAGGTGGTGATGACGACATGCACGCCGTCCAGCCGGCCCCGCCGCTGGTGCCGGTCCAGGCCGTGCAGCACCTCGGTCGTCAGGTGCGGCGCGAACTTGGTCAGCTCGGCCGTCCAGTTGCTGATCAGGCTGGTGGGCACGACGATCAGCGCCGGCCGGTCCATGCGGCCCGACGCCTGCTCGAACACCAGGTGGGCGATGGTTTGCGCGGTCTTGCCCAGGCCCATGTCGTCCGCCAGCAGCCCACCCAGCCCAGCGCCGCGCAGGTGCTGCAGCCAGTCCAGCCCCTGCTTCTGATAGGGCCGCAAATCGCCATGGAACGTGTTGGGCAGCAGCACCGGGGGGATCTCGGCGTCGTCGCGGAACTGCTCGACATAGGTCTTGATCGCCGCCGCGTTCTCGAACCGGGTGCTGACCAGGTCCTCCAATTCCAGCAGCGTCGCGGCCTCGGCGGCCGGCAGCACCAGCGGGCCGTCCTGCAGCCGGCCGGCGCCCTCGATCAGGTCGCCCATGATCGCCAGCAGGCGGCGGATGCGCTCGGCGGGCAGCTTCACCACACGGCCATCGTCGAGGCTGGTGATGATCTCGCCATCGACGATCTGCGCCACCTCCAGCCCGCCGCGCTCGATCAGCTTGGTCAGGATCGGCAGCAGCGGCAGGCGCACGCCGTCGATCTCGATGCCGAAGTCCAGGCTGAACCGGCCCGGCCCGGCGTCGGCCACCTGCACGTCGGTGGTGCCGACCTCCTCGACCAGGCGGGGGCCGAAGTCGCGGTCGATCAGGTTGCGCCAGCCCAGCACCTGCAGCGCCGGGATGCGGGCGGCGATGAAGTGGTGCCAGCGCTCGGCCGAGTCTTCCCCCACGTGCACCAGCGCCCGGCGGCCCTTGCTCGACCCGGCGTCGGCGATCCGCATCTGGGTGAAGCCGTCGGCTAGCACCGTGTCGAACGCCGCCGTCTCCGCCTTGGCGTCGCGGCGGACGAAGCTGGGGCCGGCCGGGGTAACGACGCGGATGAACTGGCGCTCGTCGTGGCCGTCGATGGTGACGCCGCCATAGTCGAAGTCCAGCGTGAGCGCATCCAGCAGGCCGATGCGGCCCACGGCGTCGCTGGTGCGGACCCGGCGCAGGCGGATCACCGGCGTCATGTCGGTTTCGACGATGCTGTGGTCGCTGTCATGGGCGGGGATGGCGACCGGCTCGGGGCGGCGGGGGCGGGCCGCCTCGGGCGCCGGCTGGCGCAAGCGGACGCGGCCGACGGCGCCGGTCGCGCCATCGACATAGTACGGTCCGGCGTCACTTTGCAGCACGGCGGACTTCAGCGGCAGCTTCGGCTTCAGGTGGGCGTCGAAGGTACGCTGCTCGCCGTCCTGCAACCGCTTGCCGGAGGGCGCCCAGCGGGCCGCGCCACCGGCGACCAACCCGCGCAGCACATCGGGGAGCTGCGCGCGGCTGACGGTCGATTTGGTGCTGGCGCCGCCGCCGAGCAGCCGGGCCAGGGCGCGGGCTGGGGCGCCGCTGCCGGGGTCTGCCATGACCTGGCGTGGGGTGGTGGGGGTGATGCGCCGGGTGCGCTCGCCGACCAGGAAGGTGCTGACGGTGGCGCCGTCCGGCGGCGGAGCAGCGGCCAGCTCGAACAGCACGATGCGCTTTTCCGGCGGCTCGTTGTCGGTCAGGGTATCCAGCAGCCCCTTCGGCGCGGCCCGGCGCAGCTCCGGGTAGCGCTCCAGGGCGGCGAAGGCGGCAGCGGCGAGATGGGCGCAGGCGGGGGTCTGGCAGGTGCAGCGGCCGTTCAGGGCGACACGGCCATTGTGCGGCTGTGGTTCCAGGGTGGCGGTCTGCTGGCCGGCAGCTTGGTCCACGGTGGCTGTCACCACATCGCCCTCCAGCCGGACCTCGACGGCGCCGACCAGCAACAGGCTGCGCCCGCGCGTCAGGGTGCGGGCGTCGAAAATCCGGCCGAGGTCGTCGGAGGAGAACGGCGTGGGCATCAGGCTGGGAATCCTTGGAGCAGCGGCATCGGGCGCGGCAGTCTAGCGGATTGCGCGCGGGGATGCGCGCCCTTTAGCCGTGCACGGAAGAAATGCCTGCTGCCTGCTTCTCCCTCTCCCTCCGGGAGAGGGTTGGGGTGAGGAAAACCGTGTGGGCCGAACTTCCTGGCGATAGAGGGAGGCCGCCGTCTAAGACGGAGGTCGGCTCCTGCTGCCCCCTCACCCCGGGCTTGGTCCGTTTCACGGCCCAAGCCCGGAGGGAGAGGGAGACGCAAGCAGAGTCAACCCAGGGCGGCGCGGACCTTGCCGTGGTAGTCCGCGTCGGGCACCGGGCCGACCATGGAGATCGTCGGGTTGCTCGCCACCACGCGCCGGGCGGCGGCAGTCACGTCATCCATCGTCACCGCCTCCACCTTACGCATTGCATACTCCGGCGTATGGATCTCGCCGTGCTCGAACAGGCTGCCGGCGATGCCCTGGGCCAGGCTGAACGGCTTCTCCTTCGCCGTCGCCAGCCGGACCAGCAGGCCGTTCTTGGCGCGCGTCATGTCGGCCTCGGTCACGGTCTGCGTTACCTTGGTCAGCTCGCCGCAGGCCACCGTCAGCAGCTCGTCCACGTGCTTGGCCGTCGTGCCCGCCGTGAGCACCAGCTCGCCATGGTCCACGCCGTGGTCGCTGAACGCGCCGACGCTATAAACCAAGCCGCGCTTCTCCCGCACCTCCTGGAACAGGGGGGACGACATGCCGCCGCCCAGCGCCCGGGCCAGCACCTTGTGCGCGTAAACCGACGGGTCCGTCTCGGGCACGGATTGCAGGCCCAGCAGGATCGTCACCTGCTCGAAGTCCCGCTCCGTGTTGCGCACCACGCCGCCCTCGTAACGCGCGGGCGTCACCTGCACCGGGGCGCTACGGCTGGGCAACTTCTCAAAATGGACGGCGACCATGCCGACGAACGCCTCGTGCGAGAAGTCGCCGGTCCCGACGACCACCATGTTCTCGCCGAAGTAGTTGTCCGACACGAACCCGGTGAAGTGGTCGCGGGTCATCGCCTCGATGCCCTCGGCGCGGCCCAGGATCGGCCGGCCGATGCTCTGGCCGGGATAGGCAATCAGGCCGTAGCCGTCATAGGCGACGCTGCTCGGGCTGTCGGTGGCGCGCTTGATCTCCTGCAGGATCACGCCCTTCTCGACGGCAATGTCCTTGTCCTCGTACACCGAGTTGCACAGCACGTCGCCGATGATGGCGACCGACTGGCCGATGGTGCCCTTGAGGCCGGTGACGAAGTAGCAGGTCATCTCGTGCGAGGTGAAGGCGTTGATGTTGCTGCCCAGCACCTCGATCTCGGCGCCGATCTGCAGGGCGCTGCGGGTACGGGTACCCTTGAACGCCATGTGTTCCAGGAAGTGGGCGACGCCGTTGTTCGCCTCGGTCTCGTTGCGCGCGCCGGCCTTCACGAAGGCGGCCACCGCGGCGCTGTCGAAGCCCGGCAGGTTGACGGAAACGACCCGCAGGCCGTTGGGGAGGACGGTTTGCTCGATGTTCATAGAGGCCATGTAGGGCGTCCCGTTACGGTGTGCAGTACCGAACGCACAGCTAAACGCGCCGGCCCTTCGGCATAATAACGTCTCGCTTGGCGCGCCATCGTACAATGCAGCGTCAACTTGTAACAAAGATGCCGGAACTGTGAGAAGGGCCAGTGCAGCTTTTCGGCTGGCTCCAGGGTTTAGCATCTTCCGAACCATGCAACATAGAATTTGCGCCTTCAAGCAAAGGTGCATTCGTGGTGCCCGGCCAACGGACACCGCACAGGGAGACCACAACGCATGGACGATCAACCGACATCCTACGAGCGAGCTGTCGCCGACGACGATGGCGCACACGAGTTGCTCATCGAGCGCCGGGCCGCGATCAAGCAGTTCGGCTTCAAGACGGCCGGCGCCATTGCGCTGGGCGTGCTGGCGACCGGCACCGCCGGCGTCGTCACCTCCGAGCCAGCCGAGGCGCAGACGCTGACCGACACCGACGTGCTGAACTTTGCCCTCAATACCGAGTATGTCGAGGGCCAGTACTACCTTATCGGGCTGCTGGGCACCGGCCTGGCGGCAACGGACATCACGGGTACCGGGACGCAAGGCACGGTGCTCGGCGGCTCGAAGGTCCCGTTCCAGACAGCAATTGCCTTCGACGTTATTCAGAAGACCGCCCAGGACGAGTTGGACCATGTCCGCTTCCTCCGGCGCGTGCTGGGCACGGCGGCGGTGGCGCAGCCGCAAATCGACTTGCTGAACAGCTTCAACGCGCTCGGTGTTGCAGCCGGACTGGTTCCAGCAGGGACGCAGTTCAACCCGTTCCTGAACGAGGTCAACTTCCTGCTCGGCGCCTTTGCTCTGACGGACGCCGGCGTGACGGGATACAACGGCGCCATCACCCTGCTGACCCAACCTGCCAACATCGCGTCGACGGCCAGCATCCTGGCAGCCGAGGCCTACCACGCCGGGGCGATCCGCACTCTGCTGGGGCAGGACAACCAGCAGGCGGCGGCCAACGCCATCTCCGCCGTGCGGATGAAGCTTGGCGGACCCTACGAGCAGGGGCTGTCGCTTCCCAACCTGCCTACCAACATCTCGTCGACCACCACGGACGGCCTGGTGTTCGCACGTACGCCGATCCAGTTGCTGAGCATCCTTTACAACGGCATCCGGGCAGGCGGCGGCTTCCTGCCCAACCAGGCGAACGGCACCATCAAGTAGGCCGCCGGCTGGACTTTGCGGCCGGGGTGGGCGGTTGCCCACTCCGGACCAGCGTAGGCGCGGATCACTCGTGGGATTGAGGTGGTGCCCCGCCGCACGATAGCGTGCCGGCATGGTCCCGTTCCGCCGCACCCCCGTCTCCGCGTCAAGCCTCACCATTCCTCCCTTGCGCTGAGCTGATCGTGCAGGCGGTTACCGGCTATGCCGTGCTTCTGGCCTTGGCATGGGCCTTGGGCGAGGATCGCCGGGCCATCCACTGGCGCACCGTCGGGGCCGGGCTGGCGTTGCAGGCCGCGCTTGCGGTACTGCTAATCGGCTTCACCCCGGCGCAGCGCGCGATCCTGCTGCTGAACGACGCCGCGGCTGCGCTGCAGGACGCGACGGACGCCGGGAGCGCGTTCCTGTTCGGCTACCTAGGCGGCGGCGCCCTACCCTTCCCGGAGCTGCGGCCCGGCAGCAGCATCATCCTGGCGTTCAAGATCCTGCCCCTGGTGCTGGTAATCAGCGCGCTGTCGGCGTTGCTGTTCCACTGGGGCGTGCTGCAGCGGCTGACGGCGGTGTTCGCGCTGCTGCTGCGCCGGGCCATGGGGCTGGACGGGCCGCTGGCGCTGGCGGCGGCGGTGCACATCTTCGTCGGCATGATCGAGGCGCCGCTGCTGATCCGCCCCTACCTGGCGCAGATGCAGCGGGGCGAGCTGTTCGCCGTCATGACCTGCGGCATGGCGGGGGTCGCGGGCACGGTCATGGTGATCTACGCAACGGTGCTGGGGCCGGTGCTGCCGAATGCGCTGGGGGCGATCCTGGTCGCCTCCGTCATCAGCACCCCGGCGGCGCTGGCCGTTGCCGCGTTGATGGTGCCGTTCGGGCCGGGTGCGGGTGCGAAGCATGGCGGCGATGCCGCGGCATTGCAGCGCGACCCGCCGCTGAACAGCCTGGACGCGTTGGTGCGCGGCACTGCGGACGGCATCGGCCCGCTGGTGGGCATCACCACGACGCTGCTGGTCGCCGTCGCGCTGGTCAGCCTGGTGAATGCCGCCCTGCACGCGCTGCCCGGCGGCTGGACCCTGCAGGAGCTGTTCGCCCTGCCGTTCCGGCCCGTGACGTGGCTGATCGGCATCCCCTGGGCGGAGACCCCGGCCGCCGCGCTGCTGATGGGCACCAAGACCGTGCTGAACGAGTTCGTAGCCTACCTCGGTCTGGCCGCGTTGCCGCCTGATGCGCTGGCGCCGCGGTCCCGGGTCATCCTGACCTACGCCCTGTGCGGCTTTGCCAACTTCGGCAGCCTGGGTATCCTGGTCGGCGGGCTGGGCGCCCTGATGCCGGAGCGGCGGCACGAGGTGGTGGGGCTGGGGCTGCGCTCGGTGCTGTCGGGGACGATCGCGACGTGCCTCAGCGGGGCGCTGGCGGGACTGCTGACGTAGCCGGCCGCGGGCTATCGCATACGATGCCTGCTCCTGCTCCCTCTCCCTCCGGGAGAGGGCCGGGGTGAGGGAGGCCGCAAGCGCCAAGCCTCACGGTGCTAGGATCGGCCGTGCTGGAAGTGTAGGTCCGCCCTTCCCCGGACAGTTCGGCCCTGGCCGCCTCCCTCACCCCAACCTTTCCCGGAGGGAGAGGGAGCAGGCAGGCAGTTTGCCAAGGCATCAAAGCGCCTCACAGCAGCACGAAATCCCGCGCCTCCAGCGGCGCCAATTCCACCGTCTCCCCCAGGTTGTCCAGCGCGGCGATCTCGATGGCGCGCACCAGCGCATCCAGCGGCACGGCGTTCTGCGCCAGGCTGAACGGCTGTTCCAGTTCCTCACCGAGCGCATCCAGGCCGAAGAACGCATAGGCCAAGATCACCGTCGCCACCGGCGTCGCCCAGCCCAGCGTACCCACCAGCCCGAACGGCAGCAGCAGGCAGAACAGCCAGGCCGTGCGATGCAGCAGCAGGGTATAGGTGAACGGCGCCGGGGTGGAGCGCAGGCGCTCGCACGCCGTCTGGATGGTGGTCATGGCCTGCAGGCGGTCGGAGAACAGCCGATACAGGTTGTCCGCCAGCTCGCCCCGGCGATACAGCCGGCCCAACTCCTCCGCTTGCGCCAGCAGGATGGCATCCGGGCGGCTGCAGTGCCGGGCAACGGCGTCCCACTCCGCCGCGGGCACCCAATCGCGCAGGCCCGCGCCCTCTGCGCCGCGGAGCTGGTCGCGCAACGCATGGGCGAACGCCACCGCCCGGTGCGCGAAGCGCCGCCGCAGCTGGGGGTCGTCCGGCAGCAGCACCACGCCGTCGCGCACCAGGCCGCGGACCTCGGCGAGCAACTGCCCCCACTGCTTGCGCCCGTCCCACCACCGCTCATAGGCGGCGTTGTTGCGGAACCCCAAGAAGATCGACAGCGCCAGGCCCAGCAGGGTGAACGGCGCCAGGGTGAGATCCTGGAAGTGCGCCGGCGCCAGCCGCTGCCAGGCCACGACCGCGGCAGAGACCAGCAGCACGGCGCCGATCCGCGGCAGGATCATCGGCACAATGGAACCGCGCGTGATGAACAGCAGCCCAAGGGCGCCAGGACGGGGACGGACGATCATGCAGAAGCCTGGCAGAAGCCTAGTTGAGCAGGGCCTAGTTGAAGCGCAGACCCCGCAGTCGGATCAGCCCACCGGGCACCTGCACGAATCCGGTCAGGCTGCGCCTCAGCCCGACGATGTTCTTGGCGATGTAAAGATAAACCAGGGGCATGTCATCCCGCTCGGCCGCCCACAGCTTGGCATACAGCGCCCGGCGCTCCTCGGGGCCGGAGGCGGCGCGGGCCTGGTCCATGGCGGCGTCGGCCGCCGGGTTGCTCCAGTGGCCATAGTTGAAGGCTCCCGGTGTGCAGAAGCTGCCAGGTGTTGCCATCGGCGTCCGACCGGCCGGACCAACTGATCAGGAACGCCTGGAACTCGCCGGAGTAGGCCGCCTGCAAAGTGGCGGCGAACTCCGCCACCTGCAACTTCACCTCGAACCCGGCCTGCGCCGCCATCGCCTGGATCACCTCAGCCGCCTGCTGCACGTCGGGGCTGTGCCGCCTTGGGCGAGATCATGATGCCGGCGCGATCCGCCAACTGCGCCAGCAACGGCACATTCGGCGCGCGTAGCACCAGCCGCACTGTTAGCGGGTCTACAGCCTCGATGGCGGCAATGGCATTGACCTCCCCAGCGCACATCGAGCCCTTCGCTGCGCACAGCCAGGATCAGGACCTGTCAGGGCAATAATAAGCGCCGCCGGGTCCTCGCCAAGGCGCAGGTGGGGCATGGCGTGGACGGCATACATGGGGCTGACCAGCGCCTGAATAGCCAGGGCGGCGGCCCGACCCTCGAAGTGGATGCACAGGCCGCCGGCGACGAAAAAGCGAGGGGTGACGGCGGCGCCCAGCGTGCCGGTCGCGGGATTGCGGGCGAGGATGGACCAAGCCATGCCGCAGCCTTAGCGACACGCTGCCACCTGACAAGGCGTGGATACGACAAGGGTAGGTCCAGCAGGGATGCGCCACCCGGAGCAGCGAGGGCCACCGGCTGAGCAGG
>CAXTFY010000008.1:0-40257 GCA_964243265.1 uncultured Acetobacteraceae bacterium
CGCCGCACCCGCGGCCTGCACCGCAGCGCCCGGGCGCGGGTGCCGCATCCGGTGATCGCCCTGGTCGGCTACACCAACGCCGGCAAATCGACGCTGTTCAACGCGCTCACCGGTGCCCAGGTCCACGCGCAAGACCAGCTATTCGCCACCCTGGACCCGACGATGCGCGGCCTGCGCCTGCCGTCCGGCCGCCGGGTGATCCTGTCCGACACGGTCGGCTTCATCAGCGACCTGCCGACCGAGCTGGTCGAGGCCTTCCGCGCCACCCTGGAGGAAGTCAGCGAAGCCGACGTGATCCTGCACATCCGCGACGTGGCGCATCCCGACAGCGCCTCGCAGCGGGTGGACGTAATCCGCGTGCTGGACGGCATGGTGAAAGACGGTGCGCTCGACGCCGAGTGGCCGTCCCGCACCATCGAGGTGCTGAACAAGGCCGACCTGATGGGCGGCGCCGCGGGCGTACCGGCGCGGGAGGGCTGCATTCCGGTGTCCGCCATCACCGGCGACGGCCTGCCGGACCTGTTGCGCGCCATCGACTCCCGCATCTCCGCAGGGATGGAAATGGCGGACTACTTGCTGCCTGCCGCGGATGGCGCCCGCATCGCCTGGCTATATGAGCACGGCGAGGTGCTGGACCGCCGGGACGACGATGATGGCGTCCACGTCCACGTCCGCATGCTGCCAGCCGCCCGAGCACGCTTCGAGCGCGGGCATTGACCTCCGGCGTGACCCCGGCTGACCTCGCAGAGGTCGTGCAACTCATCCGCGCCGTCGCCCGGTCGGAGATCATGCCCCGCTTCCGCGCCCTGCAGCCCGGCGACGTGCAAGCAAAGTCCGGCCCGCTCGACCTGGTGAGCATCGCCGACGAGCGGGCCGAGGAGCGCCTGTCCACCGGCCTGCAACGCCTGTTCCCCGGCTGCGCGGTTGTGGGGGAGGAGGGCGCGACTCGCAACCCGGGCCTACTGGACGCCATCGCCGAGTCAGACCTGTGCTTCATCGTCGATCCCATCGACGGCACCGCCAACTTCGTCGCCGGGCTGCCGCTGTTCGGCGTGATGGTCGCGGTCGTGCGCCGGGGCGAGATGGTGGCCGCCGCGATCCACGACCCCATGGGCGATGACACCGCGCTGGCGCTGCGCGGGGAGGGGGCCTGGCAGGAAGACGCCGCAGGGACCCGTGTCCCGTTGCGGGTGGCGCAGCCCGTCCCGGTGGCCGAGATGGCCGGCACGGTATCCTGGCGCTACATGCCCCGGCCGCAGCAGGCCATCGTCTGCGCCAACCTGCCAAGGCTCGCCGCCGTGTGGGACCTGCGTTGCGCGGCGCACCAGTACCGGATGCTGGCGGCCGGGCACTGCCACTTCTCCGTATACCAGCGCCTGTTGCCATGGGACCACGCCGCCGGTTGGCTGCTGCACCAGGAGGCCGGCGGCTGGTCCGCCCATCTGGACGGCAGCCCATACCGACCGCAGCACACCGGCGGCGGCCTGGTCTGCGCGCCCGACGCCGCGAGCGGACAGGCGTTGCAAGAGGCATTGTTCTCCGCCTGATTGGATGCATGCCGAGCCGCCCATCCTCCTGACCTTGACCGGCGCTGTCCCAAACCGCGCCGTCATCGCGAGCCGGCTGCGGCGCGGCAATCCAGCGGGCAAGGACTGCGCTCGTTCCCCTGGACCGCCACGCTGTAAGCGCGGCTCGCAATGACGGGTGGTCCTTCGCAGTCAGACCCAGGAACGGTCGGCGTCAAGCCTCCGTCGAACCTCCTGATCGCGCCTCCGCGGCCTTCGCTTTCACCCAGCAGCCTTCCATCTGCTCCAGCGTCGCATCGGCCAGGGCGTGCCCCTCCGCCGCAAGCTGCTGCTCCACCGACTGGAACCGCCGGGTGAACTTGGCGCAGGCCTGGGCCAGGCAGGCCTCGGGATCGACGCCCAGCTTGCGCGCGAGGTTGGCGGCGACGAACAGCAGGTCGCCCATCTCATCGGCGATGCGCGCCGGGTCCGCGCCGGGCAGCTCCGCCTGCAGCTCGGCGACCTCCTCATCCAGCTTCGCCAGCACCGCCTGAGGGTCCGGCCAGTCAAATCCAACGCGTGCCGCCCGTTGCGTCAGCTTATGCGCCAGGGTGAGGGCAGGCAGCCCAGCGGCAACGCCATCCAGCGTGCCGGACTGCCGCCGCGCCGCACGCTCGGCCTGCTTGCTCGATTCGTAATCCACAACCGGCACCGGTGTATCCGGGGTGAAGATCAGCGGATGCCGCCGCTCCATCTTGTCGCCGATGGCGCGGGCAACGTCGGCGAAGGCGAACGCGCCGGCTTCCTCGGCGATGCGGGCGTGATAGACGACCTGCAGCAGCAGGTCGCCAAGCTCGTCCGGCAGCGCCGCCATATCCTGCCGGGCGATGGCATCGGCAACCTCATAGGCTTCCTCGACCGTATAGGGCGCGATGGTCTCAAACGTCTGCACCTGGTCCCAGGGACAGCCTCCAGCGGGATCACGCAGCTTGGCCATGATGCGGAGCAGGCGGGCCATCTCGTCGAGGCCGGCATCCGGCAAGGCTGGTCCGTCCACGGTCACGCCTACCCCGTCATTCGCAGAATGAAGATTATGGAAAGTCATCTTAGCCATCCCGCGTTCGATCATCCAGCGTCCGGCAAATCCAGCACCATGCCGTCGAACGCCGGCCCGATGTGGTCCGGCAACTGCCGCACCAGCCACGCCCAGTCCACATCATGCCCCATGTGCGTCAGCACCACCCGCCGCGGCCGCAGCCGTTCCGCCCAAACCAGCACCTGATCCAGGTTGGCATGAGTCGAGTGCGCCTTGCGTTGAAAGCAATCGACGACCCAGGTATCCACCCCGGCCAGCACGTCGAACGCCGCGTCATCCAACCGCGCCACGTCCGTCGAGTAGCCGAACCCGCCGACCCTCAGCCCCAGTGTCGGCATATACCCATGGTCCTGCTCGAACACCTGCACCCGCAGCCCCGCGGCCTCCACGACATCGCCAGCCGCGATCACCTTGGGCATCAGCACCGGGCGGAAGAACATCGGCGGCGTCCAAGGCTTGAACGCATAGTCGAACCGCTTGTGCAGCTCCTCCAGGGTGCGCTCGGTGGCAAAGGCATCCAACGGACGCTCCACCAGCCGGTTCAGGATACGGACATCATCGATGCCCAGCACGTGGTCGGCGTGCGCATGGGTAAACAGGATCGCATCGATCCGCGGCACGCCACAAGACAGCAACTGTTCGCGCATATCGGGCGACGTGTCCACCAGCAGGCGCTCGCCGCCGGATCCCTCAATGACGATGCTGGACCGGGTGCGGCGGTTGCGCGGCTCCGCCGGGTCGCAGGCCCCCCAGTCGCCATGGCCATCCGCGCCGCCCAACTGCGGCACCCCTGCGGACCCGCCGCAGCCCAGGATCGTGATGCGCGGCACGGCTATGCCGTCCGGGTGAACAGGCGGCGGAAATTCGCGGTCGTCAGGTCCGCCAAGGCATCAGCCGACACCCCCCGCACCTGCGCCAGTACCGCGGCGGTCTGCGCGACCCAGGCCGGCTCGTTGCGTTTTCCGCGATGCGGGACAGGGGCGAGATACGGCGCGTCGGTCTCCACCAGCACGCGGTCGGCCGGCGCCTCCTGCGCCATGTCGCGCAGCTCCTGCGACTTCGGAAACGTCAGCATGCCGGAAAAGCTGACATATCCGCCCAGGTCGAGCGCGGTCCGCAGCAGCCCCCGCCCCGAGCTGAAGCAGTGCAGCAGCAGCGCATACGGCCCGCCCGCCTCCCACTCCTCCTGCAGGATGCGGCTGATGTCGTCGTCGGCGCTACGGGCATGGATCGCCAGCGGCAGCCCGGCCAGCCGTGCGGCGCGGATATGCTGGCGAAAGCTGGCCTGCTGCATGTCGCGCGGCGCCTTGTCGTAAAAATAATCCAGCCCCGACTCCCCGATCCCGACCACGCGCCGGTCGTCGGTCAGGGCGGCGATATCGGCGGCATCGGCAACCGGCCCCTCCCCCGCGTTATGCGGGTGCACCCCCACCGTACACCAGATGCCCGGCCCCGAGCTACGCATCTGCCGAGTCATGGCGATCAGTTCGGGCGCCTGCGCCAGGCGGGTGCTGATGGTGACCACCTCCCCCACCCCGGCCGCCGCGGCCCGGGCGAGCACCCCGTCAAGCTCACCGGCAAAGCTGTCCAAATGGCAGTGCGAGTCGATCAGCATGGCGGCCAGCATGGGGACAAGTCGATCAGCATGACGGTCAGGCAGCCTCAACAAACCGCGGGAACACGCCCTGCGGCGGCGGCAGCGGCGTCCCGGCCGGCAATGGCGTCGCCAGCGCCGACAACTGCCGCGCATCGGCCGGCACCCCAACCTGGTCCAGCATGCGCCCCATGCTGCCGGGCATGAACGGCTGCAGCACGGTCGCGACGGCGCGGATCACCTCGACCAGCACCCCCAGCACGGTCGCCATCCGCTCCGGATCGGTCCGGCGCAGCGCCCAAGGCGCCTGGTAGTCGATGTAGGCGTTCGCCGCACGGATCACCCGCCATGCCTCCTCCAGCGCATCGCCGAACGCCACGCGCTCCAGGTGCCCGCCGATCCCCTCCGCCAGCGCCCCGGCATCACCCAGCAGCGCGGCATCCTCCGGCGTGGCCGGCCCGCTCGTCGGAACGGCCCCGCCGCAGTGCTTCGCCACCTGGCTCAACGTGCGCTGCGCCAAGTTGCCCAGGTCATTGGCCAACTCAACGTTCATGCGCCGCACCAGCGCCGCGTCGCTATAATCGCCATCATTGCCAAACGGCACCTCCCGCAGCAGGAAGTACCGCACGGGATCAAGCCCATAGGTCTCGACCAGCTTCACCACATCGATGGCGTTGCCGAGCGACTTGCTCATCTTCTCCCCGCCCGCCGTCCACCAGCCGTTGGAGAACACCGTCCGCGGCACCGGCAGCCCCGCCGCCATCAGAAGCGCCGGCCAGATCACCGCATGGAAGCGGATGATATCCTTCCCCACCAACTGCACATCCGGCGGCCAGAACCGCCAGAGCGCCGAATCCTGATCCGGATAGCCGACCGCAGACAAGTAGTTGGTCAGCGCATCCAGCCAAACGTACATGACGTGCCCGGGATCATCCGGCACCGGGATGCCCCAAGTGAAGCTGGTCCGGCTGATCGACAGGTCATTCAACCCGCCGCGCACGAAGCTCATCACCTCATTGCGCCGGCTGGACGGCTGCACGAAGTCCGGCACCCGCTCGTACAGCTCCAGCAGCCGCTCGCCCCATGCGGACATGCGGAAAAAATAGGAAGGCTCCCGCACCCACTCCACCGGCGCCCCGGTCGGCGCGGCCCGGCTGCCATCGGCCCGGGTGACGAGTTCAGCCTCGTCATAGAACGCCTCATCCCGCACCGCATACCAGCCCTCGTAGGCCCCCAGGTAGATTTCGCCCGCATCAACCAGGCGTCGCCACAACGCCTGGCAGGCCACCCGGTGCCGCGACTCCGTGGTGCGGATGAAGTCGTCGTTCGACAGCCCCATCAGTGCCGACATCGCCTGGAACTGCGCTGCCACCTGATCGGCGAACGCCTGCGGCGGCAACCCGGCGTCATGTGCCGCCTTCTCCACCTTCTGCCCGTGCTCGTCCGTCCCGGTCAGGAAAAACACCTCCCGCCCTGCCAGCCGGTGCCACCGCGCCAGCACGTCGGCGGCCACGGAGGTGTAGGCGTGCCCGATATGCGGCGCGCCGTTCACATAGTAGATCGGGGTCGTGACATAAAATCGTTCGGTCATGTGCCGTTCAGCAGGTCCAGGCCGGAGACGATGGCGTGCCGCTTGTCCAGGTTGAACCGCTCGGTCTCGTCTTGCAGGCGGGTGAGCGCGTGCCACAGATCGCCCCATGCGGATAGGGGTCGCGTCGCCGCCAACCGCTGCTGCGTCGCATCACCCCCTCCCCGCGCCACCTCCCGCACCGCCGCGCTGATCGCCGAGCGCAGCAGGTCCATGAACGTCGAGTAACCCCCCTCGCTGCGCGCCAGCTTGTCCGCCACCTCATAAACCCGCAGCACTGGCAACCGCGGCACCTCCCGCAACACGTCCGCCACCAGCCCGGCGATAGCCACGCCCTGCTCCTCCGCCAACGCGGCCGCCCGGCCCGGCGACCCCTGGGACAGCGCCGCCAGCCGGGTCCGGTCCTCGGCAGCCACCTCCGGCAACGCCGCATCCAGCACCTGCCCAGTCTCAGCGGCCGTCAGCGGCAGCAGGCGCAGGCGGCGGCACCGGCTGCGTATGGTCGGCAGCAGCCGGCCCGGCGCCGCACAGGTCAACAGCAGCACGGCACGCGCCGGCGGCTCCTCCAGCACCTTCAGCAGCGCATTGGCCGCGTTGCGGTTCAGGTGCTCGGCCCCGTCCACCACCACGATGCGCCACCCTCCCTCCGCCGGCGTCAGGCGCAGGAAGTCGGCGACCGCCCGTGTGTCATCCACCACGATCTCCGCCCGCAGCCGCTTGCGCTTGTCGTCCCAGGCGCGCTCGACCGTCAGCAGGTCGGCGTGTGTCCCGGCGGCGACCCGGCGGAACACCGGCGCCTCCGGCACATCCACCGCCGCACCCGGCGCAGCCAGCAGGTGCCGGGCGAACCGGTACGCCAGGGTGGCCTTGCCGATCCCCTCGGGGCCGGTGATCAGCCAGGCATGGTGCACCCGGCCGCCGCGGATGGCGTCGTCCATCGCCACAGCAGCCTCGGCATGGCCCACCAGCAGCGGATTGGCCTTCGGGTCCAGCATCAGGCCATGCCGGGCACACGCAACGCAACGGCAAGGCAGATCGCCCGGTGCACCTCCTCCGCGGCACCGTCGGCGGCTATGGCCACGCAGCGCCCCGGCTCCGCCGCGGCAACATCGGCAAAGCCTTGGGCCACGCGGGCATGAAACGCGGCGTCCATCGACTCATAGCGGTCCAGCGCCTGCCGCCGTTCCGCCACCCGCGCTGCGGCCACCTCCGGCGACACCTGAAGCACAAGCGTCAGGTCCGGCTGCCGCGGCAGCAGCCGGGTCAGCGCGGCGATCAGCGCCCGGTCGGCCCCCAGGCCATATCCCTGGTAGGCCATGGTGGAGTCGGCGAACCGGTCGCACACCACAACGGTCCCCGCCGCCAACGCCGGCAGGATCGTACGAGACAGGTGCTCCGCCCGCGCCGCGAAGTGCAGGTAGATCTCCGCCTCCGCCGACCACTCATGGCTGCCGGACAGCAGCAGCCCGCGCAGCAACTCGGCCCCAGGAGCGCCGCCGGGTTCACGGGTGAACAGGGCGGCAGTGCCGGCCGCCGTCAGCGCCGCAACCAGCAGCCGCGCCTGGGTTGACTTCCCCGCGCCCTCCCCGCCCTCCAGCGTGATGAACACGCCCCCCGGGGCAGCAGGGCGCGTCAGGACCCCAGCACGTAGCGCGCCATCACCGCCACCGCCCGCCCAGGCAGCCCCAGCCGCGGCACGTCGGCGCCGGCCAGCAGCGGCACGTCCATCGCCGGCACCCCCTGCCCCGACACCGTCAGCTTGCCCAGCACGTCGCCGCGGTTGACCGGGGCGGTGATCGGGTTGGAGTACTCCACCGCGATCTTGGCGCTGTTGCGCCACTGCCGCGGCATGGTCAGCACCAGGTCCTTGCCGCCCACCAGCGGCACCGTCGGCCGTGCCCCCAGCCAGACCCGGGCATTCTCCACGGTATCGCCCGCGGTGAACAACGGCACGTTCTCGAACTCGCGGAAGCTCCACTCCAGCAGCCGCTCGCTCTCCTCCGCCCGCTGGTGCATGGAGATCATGCCATTGGCGACGACGATCACCCGCCGCCCGCCCCGCTCCGCGCTGGCAACCAGCCCATAGCCGCCGGCCTCGGTATGCCCGGTCTTCAAGCCATCGGCGACGCCCTTCTGCACCAGGGGATTGCGGTTCTGCTGCTCGATGTTGTTGTACCTGAACGACTTCTCGTTATCATACCGGTAGTACTCCGGAAAATCGGTAATCAGGTGCCGGGCCAGCGTCGCAATGTCGCGGCACGACATCTGCTGCTGCGAATCCGGCCACCCCGTGCTGTTGCGGAAGTTGCTGTTGGTCAGGCCCAGCTCCTTGGCCTTCTGGTTCATCAGGTCGGCGAACCCCTCCTCCGACCCGGCCACCGCCTCCGCCAGCACCACGCAGGCGTCGTTGCCCGACTGGATGATCATGCCGCGGATCAGGTCCTCGACCTTCACTGACCCGCCCTGCGGCACGAACATCTTGCTGCCCTGCATCCGCCAGGCGCGGTCGCTGACCGGCAGCTCCTGCATCAACGTGAACCGGCCGGCCTTCAGCAGCCCATACACGATGTAGGCCGTCATCAGCTTGGTCATGGACGACGGCGGCATCGGCACGTCGCCCTCCTTGTCCAGCAGGGTGGCGCCGGTATTGAAGTCCATGATCAGCGCGTACCGGGCGGCGGTATCGATCGGCCCCAGCGGCGTCGCGGCCGGCGTGCCGGTCGGTGCCGGCGCGTCGGGGTGGTGCCCCCGGGCCGGGCGGCGGTCAGCCAGGGCTACCCCCGGCAGCATCGCAACGCTGGTCGCAGTCAGAACGCTTCGGCGGTTCAGCATGGCGCCATCCTATTCCCCAGCAATGCCTCTACTCCACGACGATGTGAGCATCCGTTACCCCGGCCCGCCGCGCCTGGTCCAGCGCGATATCTGCCGCGGCCACATCCGGAAACGGCCCGGCGCGCACGCGGAACACCTCGGACCGTCCCTGCCGCAGGGCCTCGACCTCGACATTGCCGCCTCCCAGCCTGGCGCGGACCTGGTTGGCATATTGGGCCAGGCTGAACTCCCCTGCCCTGATCCATAGCCGGCCCGGAGAGGCGCCAACCTGGACCGCCGTATCGGGCAGACGCCCGGGCAGCACGGCCCCGTCCACCGCAGCGGCGCTGGCCGGGGTCGCTCCCAATGCCGCGCCGGAAGTCGCGCCAAGAGCCGACCGGCCACGGCTGGACTGC
This sequence comes from uncultured Acetobacteraceae bacterium, assembly GCA_964243265.1. GTDB lineage: Bacteria > Pseudomonadota > Alphaproteobacteria > Acetobacterales > Acetobacteraceae > DASWOJ01. Next base: position 9,011 of record CAXTFY010000008.1, read on the forward strand.
GCAACCCCGGACGGTGGCGCCAGCGGCTCGGCCATGACGGCGCCGCGCGGCGCTGGGATAACCCCGGCCTCGCCCGCGTCGCGCGATCCGTCGCGCAGCGCCTGACTCGGGCCGTCCTCGACCTGGACGCGCACCCGTGCCACGCCCCCGGCAGGAATGCCCAACCGGCGCGCGGCGGTGCCGGTCAGGCCGATCAGCCGGGCCGGGTTGCCCGGCCCGCGGTCATTGATCCGCACCAGCACCTGCAACCCCGTGTCGAGGTTGGTGACCCGCGCAACGGCCGGCAGTTGCAGCGTCGGATGCGCCGCCGCCATCGCTGTCGGGTCGAACGCCTCCCCGTCCGCCGTCAGACCTGACGCATCTGGCAGCACCGCCGCCAGCCCCGTCGCATCGTATTGGAAGTCCTCCCGCGGATAATACCAGGCCCCGCCTGCCTGATAGGCGCCCCCGACGACATAATGCGGCGGCTGCACCGGCACTGCCCGCCGCGGTCCGCATCCCAGCAGCCACAGCGGAGCGGCAAGCGCCAGTAGCCGCGCCCAGCTCACCCCGTCGCCGCATTGCCTAGCAAGCCCACGGCCAAGGCATAGAAGTCGGACGGATTATACCGGCGGATCGCGCCGAAATTACCGTAGGTCACGTATCCCGCACCCGGCTCGATGCCGTCGGGGATCACCAAGGCGCCCACCGCGTCCGGCCGGGAGAACGCGCGGCCATCGTCCCGCTGCACGCCCATCCGCGCCCACTCCTCCAGCCTGCGGCGGTTGTCGCGCCCGCCCTGCAGGCCCGCCGGCACGCGCACCGCCTGGCCCCAAGGCTCGCCGTCCCGCCAGCCGTTCCTGGCCAAGTAGTTGGCGATGGAGCCGAACACATCGGGCTTGCTGTCCCAGATGTCGCGCCGCCCATCCCCGTCGAAATCGACCGCAAGGCGAAGGTAGGAGCTGGGCATGAACTGCGGCTGGCCCATCGCCCCCGCGTACCCGCCGGTCAGCCGGGCCGGCGTCACGTCCCCGGCATCGAGGATCTTCAACCCATTGATCAGCTCGCCGCGAAAGTAGCTCGCCCGCCGCCCCTCGAAAGCCAGGGTCGAGAGCGCCTCGACGATCCGATAATTCCCCTTGTTGGCGCCAAAGGCGGACTCGATGCCCCAAATCCCCATGATCACCCCGGGATCGACGCCGAACCGCTGCTCCACCCGCGCCAGCAGGTCGCGTTCCCGGCCGTAGTTCTCGCGGGCGGCCTGCAGGCGGGAGTCCGGCAGCACCCTGGCCTGGTACTCCGGCCAAGTCAGCGTGAACTCCGGCTGCCGCCGGTCGAGGTCGATGATATGCTGGTTCGGCAGCACCCCGGCGAACGCGGCCCGCAGCGTCTCGTCCCGGATGCCGGCCCGCCGCGCCTCCGCCTTCACCCCGGCCACGAAGCTGTCGAAGACATCCTGCGCACGGGCGCGCGGCGTGGCCGCCAGCACTGCCGCGGCAGACAGAACCAGGCTGCGTCGTTTCACCATGGCATCCATGTGCCACAGCCCGGCCCGGAGGGGCAATCCGCCTGCATCGCCCCGCTTGAACCCCCACGCACAACTGCGGCAATATAGCATCAACAAAACTGGGGAAACGCGCCATGGGCGTCACTGCGGAGCTATCGGCCTTCACAGCCGCCATCCAGCTCGATCACCTGCCGCGCGAGGTCGTGGACCGGGCGCGCCTGCTCGTGCTCGACCTGGTCGGCAACATCGTCCGGGCGCGGCACGACGCCGAGAGCACCGCGCCGATGCTCGCCGCCGCCCGGGCGCTCGGGGTCGCCGCCGGCAACAGCGGCGTGTTCGGCGACTGCGCCCGCTACACGCCGGTCGGCGCCGCCTTCCTGAACGGCGCGCTGGGTCATTCGCTGGACTTCGACGACACCCACGCCGCCGGGTCGCTGCACCCCGGCTGTCCCGTCATCCCGGCAGCACTCGCCGCCGGGGAGATGGTGGGCGCAGCCGGGCGGGACGTATTGGCCGGGATCATCGCCGGCTATGAGGTCACCTGCCGCATTGCGGTCGCCCTGCCGGCGGGGGACCACTACGCCCGCGGCTTCCATCCGACGGCCACCTGCGGCGCATTCGGCGCGGCGGCGGCGGCGGCACGGGTGTTCGGCCTGGATGCGGCGGGCGTGGCCTCGGCGCTGGGCATTGCGCTGAGCCAATCCGCCGGCAGCCTGCAATTCCTCGCCAACGGCGCATGGACCAAGCGGTTCCAGGTCGGCTGGGCCAGCATGGGCGGCCTCACCGCGGCCACTCTGGCGCGGGAGGGCTTCAAGGGCGCCGCCGAGGCCATCGAGGGCAAGCATGGCTTCCTGAACGCCTACGCCCCGCAGCCGAACCCCTCGCGCGCCGTGCAGGACCTCGGCACCGAGTTCGAGTTGATGCAGACCGCGGTGAAGCCCTACCCCTCATGCCGTTACGGCCACGCCGGCATCGACGCCGCGCTGGCCCTGCGCGCGGAGCACGGCATCGACCCCGCCACCATCGAGGGCGTCACCCTGGGCCTGCCCGAGGCCGGCATGCTGCTGATCGGCGCTCCGGCCGATCAAAAGTCCGCTCCCCAAAACGTCGTCGATGGCCAGTTCAGCGGCCCCTTCGTGATCGCGGCGGCGCTGGTGACGGGCGCCATGGGCTGGGACAGCTACGCCCTGCTGAACGACCCCCGCATCCGCGCGCTGATGCCGCGCATCCGGTGCGAGCGCGACCCGGCGATACAGGCCGAGTTCCCGCGCAACATGTCGGGCCGCCTGACCATCACCGCCGCCGGGCGGACCTACAGCCGGACGGTCATCGTACCGCGCGGCGAGCCCAGCACCTTCCTGACCGAGTCCGAACTGCGCCAGAAGTTCACCAACCTCAGCGCCCCGGTGCTGGGCACAGACCGGGCGGGGCGTCTGGCCGACGCCGTCCTAGCCATCGACACCGCCCCGGGCGTCGGCGCGCTGATGCGTCTGGCCTCCCCCCTGTCCGGCGTGCGCCTGGCAGGCGACTGAGCAAGCACTGAAGCCATCGCCATGAAGTAAGGACGCTGCTCGCCTGCCTCCCTCCCTCTCCCTCCGGGAGAGGGCCGGGGTGAGGGACGCGGCAAGCGCCCGACTTGCCCAGTTAAGCACAAGACCTGCTTCCAACCCCGCCGGATTTGGCCCTTGCCGCTTCCCTCACCCCAACCCTCTCCCGCAGGGAGAGGGAGGCAGGGGAGCCCAGCCGAGACGACCGCCCTCACACGCCGGGGCACGCGCGCCAGGCGTGCAGCCTGCCTAACTGAACCGCCCCGTCTTCGGAAACCCATTGGGCGGCACCCGCCCAGCCTGCCCGCGTTCCCCCAGCCAGCCAGCCAAGTCCGTCTGCGTCCGCGTCTTCTCGCCAAGCTGCCAGGTCAGCCCATCCGCCAGCCGGAACACCTTGGCATCGGCCAACCCGCCCTCGCCATACTTCTGCAGCATCACCCCCGACCCCCGCGACAGCTCCGGCACCGCCGCCAGCGGGAACACCAGCAGCTTGCGGTTGGTCCCGACAGCCGCAACATGGTCCCCCACCGCAGGCAGGCACAGCCGCACCGTCTCCCCCGGCCGCAAGTTCAAAACCTGCTTCCCCGTACGCTTCTCCGCCAACAGGTCCGATGCCGGCACCACCAGCCCCCGTCCGGCACTGCTGGCCACCAGGTAACGCAGCCCCGACTGCCAAACGAACAGCGCCGCCACGTCGTCGTCATTGCCCATCTCCGCCAGCACGCGGATCGCCTGGCCATCGCCCCGCCCCCGCTGCAGCTCCCCAGCGCGCAGGATGTGCGCCCGTCCCCCAGTCCCCACCAGGCAAAGCCGGTCCGTCGTCTGGCAAGGCACCAGCAGCCGCAGCTTATCCCCATCCTTGAACTTCAGCTCGGCGCCCTCGGCCAGGTGCCCCCGCACCGCCCTGATCCAGCCCTTGGCCGACAGCACGACGGTGATCGGCTCCCGCTCGATCAGCGAGTCCTCATCCACCAGCACCGCCGCCGGCACCTCCCCCAGCACCGTCCGCCGCGCCCCCAATGGCCCGGCGCCGAACCCTTCCCGCACCGCCGCCAACTCCGCCGCAATCGCCTTCCAGCGCCGCCGCTCGTCGCCCAGCAGCACCTCTAGCCCCCCCGCCTCCCGGGTCAGCGCCTTATGCTCCTTGCGGATCTCCATCTCTTCCAGCCGCCGCAGCGAGCGCAGCCGCATGTTCAGGATCGCCTCCGCCTGCATGTCCGTCAGCGTGAACCGGGCAATCAGCGCAGGCTTCGGGTGGTCCTCCTCGCGGATGATGCGGATCACCTCGTCCAGGTTCAGGAACACCGCCAGATAACCATCCAGCACCTCCAGCCGCCGCTGGATGGCGGCCAGCCGGTGGCGGGACCGTCGCACCAGCACCTCCTGCCGATGGTCCAGCCAGGCCCGCAGCACGCCGCGCAGCCCCAGCACCACCGGCGTATGATCGGCCGTCAGCACGTTCATGTTCAGCGGAAAGCGCGCCTCCAGCGCCGTCGCGCGGAACAGCGTCTCCATCAGCACCTCCGGCTCGACTCCGCGGGACTTCGGTTCCAGCACCAGGCGGACATGCTCGGTGCTCTCATCCCGCACGTCGCCCAGGAACGGCAGCTTCTTCGCTTCCAGCAGCTCGGCGATCTGCTCGATCAGCCGGGTCTTCTGCACTTGGTAGGGAATCTCGGTAACCACGACATGCCAATTGCCGTGCTTCTGCCGCTCCACCTCCCACTTCGCCCGGGTGCGGAATCCGCCACGGCCGGTCTCATACGCCTGCAAGATGGCCGCCGGGTCCTCGATCAACGTCCCACCAGTCGGGAAATCCGGCCCAGGCATATGGGCCAGCAGGTCCGCCGTGCTGGCATCCGGGTTCTGGATCAGGTGGATCGCCGCATCGCAAACCTCCCCGGCATTGTGCGGCGGGATGCTGGTCGCCATGCCGACCGCAATCCCCGCGGCCCCGTTGGCCAGCAGGTTCGGAAACCCGCCGGGCAGCACGACCGGCTCGTGCTCCTCGCCGTCGTAGGTCGCGCGAAAGTCCACTGCATCATCATCGATGCCGGACAGCAAGGTCTGCGCGACCTCGGTCAGCCGCGCCTCGGTATAGCGCATCGCCGCCGCGTTATCGCCGTCGATGTTGCCGAAGTTGCCCTGGCCCTCGATCAGCGGATACCGCGCCGCAAAGTCCTGCGCCAAGCGGACCAGCGCCTCATAGACCGCCACGTCGCCATGCGGATGGTACTTGCCGATGACGTCGCCAACCACGCGGGCGCACTTCTTGAACCCCGAGGCCGGGTCCAGCTTCAACTGGTGCATGGCGTAGATCAGCCGGCGATGCACCGGCTTCAGCCCGTCGCGCACATCCGGCAGGCTGCGCGACATGATGGTGCTCAGGGCATAGGCGAGATACCGCTCGCTCAGCGCCTCGGCCAGGGGCGTGTCCTGGATGGTGCCGGTCAGGTCGTCGGGCATGTGATCCCCATTATGGCCCAGATACGGGCGCTATCCTGAACAAATAGAGAACAATCACTCCGCCGCCAAGGCCAGCACCCGATCATACAGCATGTGCCGCGCCGGCGGCACCGGGCGATGCTGGTGGCCAAACGCGTCGCGCTCCAGGAAATGCCCGGTCAGCTTCAACCCGTCCCGCCAATCCTCTGGCTCAGCCCGGTTCGCCCCCACCATGAAGCCCGGCAGCCGCAGCAGCCGGGACCGCCACTCCCCGGCCGCGTCATCCGACACCGCCCGCCCCGTGCGCGGCGACACCCAGGACAGCCCCGCCACCTCGCCCGACACCGCACAGGCCGAAAGGTCCATGCCATAGCCCAGGTCGGCCAGCAGCCCCGCCTCCCACCGCACGAAGTCCGTCAGCACGTCCGCACCCCGCGACAACCCGGCAATAAGCTGCACCAGCCCGGCGAACACGCGCGGATGCGGCTCCCGCTCGGGCAGCGCCCCCTCCGCCACGGCGCAGGCGGCCGACAGGATCGCCAGCGCCAAGGGATCATCCATCGACAGCGCAGCACCGGGATGCACCAGCTCCGCGGTCAGGCTGCCCAACTGCTCCTGCAGCCGCGCCACCCACCGCGCCTGCACCAGGTTGCCCGGCAGCCACAGCGACGCCTGCCCCCGCGAGTTGCCGCCCCGCGCCAGGCCGCGATGGCTGCCCTGCGCCTCGGTCAACACGGAGATGACGGCATTGCCCTCGCCCTGTGCCCGAGCAGCCAGCACGACGGCCGGGCCTTCCCACTCCATCCTTCGCTGCCCTAGCCGGCGCTGCCCTAGCCGGCGCTACCCTGGATCGTCGAGGCCGATGGCCCGCAAACGCGCGCCCTCCTCGTCCCACCCCGCCCGTTCCTTCACGTTCAGGAACAGGTGGATCGGCCGGTCCAGCAGGCCCGCCAACTCCTTGCGGGCACGCGCGCCGATCTCGCGGATGCGGCTGCCCCCCGCACCGATCAAGATGGCCTTATGCCCGGCCCGGCCGACATAAACCGTCGCCTCCACCCGCACCGAGCCGTCCGGCTTCTCCTGCCAGTTCTCCGTCTCGACCGTGGTGCCGTACGGGATTTCCTCCTGGATTTGCAGGAACACCTGCTCCCGCACGATCTCCGCCGCCAGCAGCCGGTCCGGCAGGTCCGTCAGGTCGTCATCCGGATACAGATGCGGCCCCGCCGGCACCCCCGCCGCCAGCGCATTCAGCAGCCGGTCCAGCCCGTCGCCGTTGGCGGCGCTGACCATGAACGTCTCCTCCGCCGGCAGCACCGCGCTGACCGCCGCCGTCAGCGGCAACAGGGTATGCGGCGCGATGAGGTCGATCTTGTTCAGCACCAGCCAGGTACGCCGCCCCCGCTCCGCCAACTGCCGGGCGATGCCCAGCACGGCCTCGTTGGCGCCGGTCTTCGCATCCACCAGCAGCACCGTGAGGTCAGCGTCCTCCGCCCCTGTCCAGGCCGCCTTGACCATCGCGCGATCCAGCTTGCGCCGCGGCCGGAAAATGCCGGGAGTATCCACCAGCAGGATCTGGCTGGCCCCGCGCATCAGGATGCCCAGCACGCGGAACCGCGTGGTCTGCGCCTTCGGGCTGACGATGGACAGCTTGGCGCCGGTCAACCGATTCAGCAGCGTCGACTTGCCGGCGTTCGGCGCCCCCACGATCGCCACGAACCCACAACGAGGGCCGGCATCGCCGGTGATCCCAGTGGGGGCGACTTCACCCAGGGCAATCTCACCCGGGGCAGTCTCGGCGGGTTCATCCAACTCGGTCATTTCGGCAACTTCTCCAGCAGGTCGGCCGCGGCCATGCGCTCCGCCAGCCGCTTGCTGCCGGCGGTTCCCGTCCCTGCGTGGCCCTCGGCGGCAACGCTGATGACGAAGCTCGGCCCGTGCGACGGTCCGGTGCGGGACACCACCCCATATATGGGCAGCGGCTTGCCCCGCGCCATCAGCCATTCCTGCAGCGCCGTCTTCGGGTCTTTCGGCGGTATCACCTGCGCATCCATCGCCGGCAGCCAAGCCCGGCGCACAAACCCACGCGCCGGGTCCAGCCCGTCATCCAGGAACATCGCCCCGATCAGCGCCTCGGTCGCGTCCGCCAGCACGTTGGTCAGTTGCGCCACCCCGGCCCGCGCCTCGTTCGGAGCAATCGCCAGCGCCTCCGACAGCCCGGCCGCCGCGGCAATCTCCCCCAACACCTTGCGCGACACCAACTGGGCATGGCGCGGCCCCAGCTCGCCCTCTTGCTCCAGCGGAAAACGCTCGATCAGCCACTCGGCGATCAACAGCCCCAGCACCCGGTCGCCGATGAACTCCAGCCGTTCGTTCGACCCGACGCCCCGCCGGTCGCCGCGCCGCAACTGCTTGCCCAGCCGGTGCGCCGCCGAGCGATGGGTCAGCGCCTCCTGCAGCAGCTCCCGCGCACGGAAGCTATGGCCGAGGATCGCCTCCGCAACCGCCTCCGGCCCGCCCTCGGTCAAAACCCGCTCTCTATCAAGACCCGCCGTCGATTAAGCGCCGTCGATCACGTGATACCGTGCAGCAGCCGGCCCCACCTAATCTCGAACGGCCATTCCCAAAACTCCCACCACGGCGCCCGGCCGTCGATGGAGAAGAAGATGAACTCCGCCCGCCCCACCAGGTTCTCGACCGGCACGAAGCCCACGCCGCCGTTCGGGTCGCGGCTATCGCTGCTGTTATCCCGGTTGTCGCCCATGGCGAACAGCGTGTTCTCCGGCACCTTGAACTCAATGGTGGTATTCAGCCCGTTCTCGTCGGACATCTTGATGAGGTCGTGCTTGCGTCCGTTCGGCAGCGTCTCAAGGTACAGCTTGGCCAGGATCTGCACCCCCGGCTCGTCGTCCACGTAGTCGCCCTCCGGCGTGCGCGGTACCAGCGTGCCGTTAATGTACAACTGCCCGGCCTTCATCTGCACCCGGTCACCGGGCAGGCCGATGATGCGCTTGATGTAGTCGGTCGTGTTGTCGCGCGGCCACTTGAACACCGCCACGTCGCCGCGCTCGGGCATGTGCTCAAAGATGCGACCGCTGAACAGGTTGGGCGACAGCGGCAGCGAGTAGCGGGAATACCCATAGCTATACTTCGACACGAACAAGTAATCGCCGATCAGCAACGTCGGGATCATCGACCCTGACGGAATATTGAACGGCTCGAACGCGACGGTGCGGATGCCAACGGCGATCAGCCCGGCATACACGATCGTCTTCACGTTATCGAGCAGGCCGCCCGAATCCTTCTTGGCCATCGCGGAGCGGTTCACTGGCTTGGTCATGCCGGCACAAAGCCGACCGGCATCCCCGCTGTCAAGCAAGCACGGTCACGCGGCTGTGACCCAAGCCCCCGAACCAGCCGAATACAGCGAGCACCTCCGTGCTTCGCCCGCTCCCACACTCGTCCCAACGTTTTCACCCGTCGTTGCGAGGAGCGCTTGCGACGCGGCAATCCAGGCGCCGCCGGCCCATGCCCGCCGCCTATGCCACGCCCAAGCCGGCCCGCAGCAACAGCGACCGGCCATCCGTCGGCATCATGCCGGCTCGGCGGAGATCACCACCTGGGCAAACGCATACGGGTACTCGTCCGTGACCGTCAGCGCCACCACCGGCCGCATGCCCGGCGGCGTGATCGCCCGCAGCCTGATCCCAGCCCCGCCCGTCAACGCCAGCGTCGGCTGGCCGCTGGGCAGGTTCACCACCCCCATGTCGGAGTGGAACACCCCATGGCTGAACCCGGTGCCGAGCGCCTTGGCGCAAGCCTCCTTCGCCGCGAACCGCTTGGCATAGGTGCCGGCATGCAGGGACGGCGTGCGCCGCTGCGCCCGTGCCCGCTCGACCGGCGTGAACACCCGTCGCAGGAACCGGTCGCCATGCCGCGCGAGCACGGTCTCGATCCGCCGGATGTCGCACAGGTCCGACCCCAAGCCGATGATCATCCGACGATCACCGCCCGCTCACCCCTTCGCCCGCTCCACCTGCGTCACCCCGCCGGCCCCGCGCAGCCCGGCGATCACGCTGCACAGGTGCCGCAGGTCGCGCACCTCGACATCCAGCACCACCTCGAAGAAGTCCTGCTGCCGGTTGGTGACCTTCAGGTTGGTGACGGTCCCATCCTGCTTGGCGACGGCGTTGGTCAGGTTGGCTAGCGTATTCGGCTGGTTGACCCCGATCGCGCTGATCCGCCCGGTGTGGGTAACAGGCTTGCCCCCCTGCTGCGGCGGCTCCCATCCCACGTCGATGAAGCGTTCCGGCGTTGCGGCAAAGCTCTCCAGGGTCTGGCAGTCCTTGGTATGGATGGTGACGCCCTTGCCGGTCGCCACGATCCCGACGATGCGGTCGCCGGGCACCGGATGGCAGCAGCCGGCATAGTGCACCGTCATGCCCGACACCAGCCCGGTGATCGGCATCCCCCCATCGCGATCCGCCAGCCGTCCGCTGCGGGGCGGCAGGTTGGGCACCATCCGCGGCGCACGCGGCGCCTGCCGCAGCTCCGGGTATGCAGCATAAACAACGTCCTTCGGCCCGGTGTTGCCGTTGCCAACCGCAACATAGAGGTCATCGAGCGACGCCGCCTTCAACCCCTTGAGCGCCGGCTCCAAGGCCCGCTCCGACCCGTCCACGCCCTCCTGCCGGAACGCCTTGGCCAGCGCGGCCCGCCCGGCGTCGAGGTAGTTCTGCCGCTGCTGCTGCGCCACCCAGCGCCGGATGCGCGCCCGCGCCTTGCCGGTGACGACGAACCGCTCCCAGGCCGGCGACGGCGTGCCGTCACGGGCCGTAAGGATCTCCACCTGGTCGCCGTTCTGCAACTCATGCCGCAGCGGCAGCAAACGCCCGTTCACCTTTGCCCCAACGCAGCGGTCGCCAACCTGGCTATGCACGGCATAGGCGAAGTCGATGCTGGTGGCGCCACGCGGCAATTCGATCAGCTGCCCCTTCGGCGTGAAGCAAAAAACCTGGTCCTGATACAGCTCCATCTTGGTGTTTTCGAGGAAGTCGTCCGCCGCCTGCGAGTTCTCCAGGATCTCCAACAGGTCCTGCACCCAGCGGAACCGCTGCAACTCGCTGGAGGACGCATCGGCCTGCTTATACAGCCAGTGCGCCGCCACGCCGTTCTCGGCGATGTCGTGCATGTCCGCGGTGCGGATTTGCACCTCGATCTTCTGGTTGCGCGGCTCGCGCAGCGTCACCCCGGTATGCAGGCTGCGATACCCGTTCGACTTCGGCGTGCTGATGTAGTCCTTGAACCGCCCGGCGATCACCGGATACGCCGCATGGACCGCACCCAAAGCCATGTAGCAGGCATCCCGCGACGGCATGACGACGCGGAACGCCATGATGTCCGACAACTGCTCGAACGCCACGTTGCGCCGCTGCATCTTCTCCCAGATCGAGTAGGGCGACTTCTCCCGCCCGGTAACCTCGACCGGCGGCGCCGCGCCGTCGCGGCACACGCGCAGCAATTCCTGCCGCACCTCCTCGATCACGTCGGCGCCCTGGCCGCGCAGGAAGTTCAGCCGGGCCTGGATGGTATCGAATGCCTCCGGCTCCAACTGCGCGAAGGACAGCGTCTGCAACTCGGTCTTCAGCGCGTCCATGCCGATGCGTTCGGCCAGCGGGGCATAGATCTCCATCGTCTCGCGGGCGATGCGCTGCCGCCGCTCCGGCTTCTGCACGTAATGCAGGGTCCGCATATTATGCAGCCGGTCGGCAAGCTTCACCAGCAGGACCCGTATGTCCTTGCTCATCGCCAGCACCAGCTTGCGGAAGTTTTCCGCCTGCTTGGTGCGGTCCGACTGCAACTCCAGCCGGGTCAGCTTGGTCACCCCATCGACCAGGCCGCCGATGGCAGGGCCGAACTGGCGCTCTAGGTCCGTCAGCTTGACCGGAGTATCCTCAATCACGTCATGCAGCAGCGCCGTCGCGATCGTCGCGGTATCCAACCGATACCCGGCCAGGATGCCAGCAACCGCCAACGGGTGCGTGATGTAGGGGTCGCCGTTCTCCCGGGTCTGCTGCCCATGCGCCTGGGCCGCAACACCGTAAGCCGCATCCAGCAGCGCGATATCGGCCTTCGCGTCATAGGCGCGGACCCGCCGGGTCAGGTCATACTGCCGCAATTGCATGGCATCAGACGGCGACCCCGCCGAGGCGGTCCCGTCCGGCGCCCGCAACAGCGGCGGGTTAGCGGCGCCCGCGGCCACCCAACTCCGCCTCGATGGCCGCCTCGATGTCGTCCGGCGACAGGTCCTCGATGGGCAGCGTCGCCGCCTCCTCCTCGGCCGACACATCCTGCAGGCCAAAGATGTTCTGGTCGGTCGGGATCAGGTCCAGCACCTCCTCGTCCGCCGGCTCCGGCTCCGGCGCGCGGGACAGCGACTTGATCAGGTCCTGCTCCAGCCGCGGCAGCTCGATGGTCTCCCCGGCAATCTCGCGCAGCGCAACGACAGGGTTCTTGTCGTCATCGCGATCCACCGTCAGCTCCTCGCCGCGACTCAGGTTGCGGGCCCGCTGGGCGGCCAGCAGCACCAGCTCAAACCGGTTCGGAACCTTCTCGACGCAGTCTTCAACCGTTACGCGAGCCATGCGCCAAATCCCTGTCGTATAAATATCATCGTTCTAGGACTTAGGGCCGCAACGGACGGCCGGCAAGGGCAAGCCGCCGGATAGGCTGATCTGCAACCCCCGGCAGCATCTCGGCAGCGGTCCGTCCCAGGAGGGGGTGCCGCCAGCCCGGCGCCACCTCCCCCAGCGGCGCCAGCACGAACGCCCGTTCCGCCGCCCGGGGATGCGGCACCCGCAGGCCAGGACCCTGCACGACCAACCCATCCAGCGCGATCAGGTCCAGGTCCAGCGTGCGCGCGGCGTTCGGGACGCCTCTGACGCGATCCGCCGCAGCCTCGATGCTGTGCAGCGCCTGCAGCAGCGCCTCCGGTTCGGCTTCCCCCGTCAGCAACGCCACCCCGTTCACGAACGGCGGCTGGTCCGCCGCAGGGATCGGGTCTGTCTCATACCACGCCGACACGCCGCGCAACCGCAGCCCCGGCAGCGCCGCCACCTGCTCCACCGCCCACTCGCAGGTCTGCAACGGCATCCGCCCGTCCGGCCCCGGCAGGTTCGCGCCAATGGCAATCAGGATGTCCTGCCATGCCCCATGCCCAACAGCGTCACGCCAGACCATGCCCACTCCTCGCCATGCCGCCACCGCCGTATGCTCACGCCATGATCGAGCAACCACCGCACGACTGCCTGCTTTGCCCACGGCTCGTCGAATACCGCCGAGCCAACCAGGCCGCCAACCCTGACTGGTTCAATGGCCCGGTGCCAAGCTGGGGTTCGACCGAGGCCCCATTCCTGGTCGTCGGCATGGCGCCGGGCGTACGAGGCGCCAACCGCACCGGCCGGCCGTTCACCGGCGACCATGCCGGGGTGCTGCTCTATGAAATGATGACCCGCTACGGCTTTGCCACCGGAACCTACGACGCCCGGACAGATGACGGGATGCAGCTCGCGGGGTCGCGGGTGATCAACGCCGTCCGCTGCGTGCCACCGGCCAACCTGCCGCAACCGCTGGAGGTCCGCACCTGCAACCGCTTCCTGCAAGGGGAACTGCAGGGGATGCCGAACCTGCGTGTGGTGCTGACCCTGGGCGTGCTGGCCCACGCCGCCGTACTGCGCGCCTGCGGCCTGCCAGCCAGCCGCGTCAAGTTCCAGCACGGCGCTTTCACCACCCTGCCGAACGGCCTGACCCTGGCCGACAGCTACCATGTGTCCCGCTACAACACGAACACCGGGCTGCTGACCGCGGCGATGTTCGCCGAGGTCATTGCCGGGGTTGCCGCGCGGCTAGGCCGTCCGGGCTAGCTGCACATCGATGGCGGCCTTCAGCGCGCCGGAGTCCGGCAGCTCGCCGGAGCTGAAGGTCCCCGCGATGCCGCCGTCGCGCGCCAGCAGAACCTTGAAGAAGTTCCACTCCGGCTCCCACCGCCGCTGCGCCCGCACCCATTGATAGAACGGGGCCGCCGCAGAGCCGCGAACATGGCTGATCCCCGCCATCGGGAAATCAACGTCAAAGGTCGCCTCGCAGAACGCCTTGACCTCGCCGTTGGTATCCTTCTCCTGGCCGAAATCCTGGCTGGGCACGCCGATCAGGCTGAACCCCCGAGGCGACAGCGCACGCTGCGCCGCCTCAAGCTGCTTGAACTGCGGCGTAAAGCCGCAGAACGAGGCGGTGTTGACCACCAACAGCACCTTGCCCTTGAAGTCGGCCAGCCGCACCGTGCCCTCGTCGATGGAGGGGAACTCGAACTGGTACGCGTTGCCGGGATCAGGAGCAGCCGCAGTCGTTGCAAGGGCAGCGGTTCCAGCAAGGGCAGCGCGGCGTGTAACAGGCATGGCGTCATCTCCTGATGGTCCAGGGGTCAGTTCCTGCTCCCTCCGGGAAAGGGCCGGGGCGAGGGAGGCCACAAGGACCGGCTCCGGCCAGGAAAAGGAGCAAAGCTTGCCCCCAACCCGGCCACGACCAACCCTTGCCGCGTCCCTCTCCCCCAAAAAAGCGGGATAAGGCCGGGCATGTGGCCCACCCGCGCCCGCCAGCAAGCCGCTAACCCTTGTCCCGCATCACCCGCGCCTTATCGCGCGCCCAGTCCCGCGCCGCGATGGCCTGCCGCTTATCCTGCTTCTTGCGCCCTTCGCCGACGCCCAGCAGCACCTTCGCCACCCCGCGGTCATTGAAGTGGATCTGCAGCGGCACCAGCGTCAGCCCATCCCGGGTCGAGGCGCCGATCAGCTCCCCAACCTGCTTCTTCTTCAGCAGCAGCTTACGCGGCGCCCGAGGCTCGAACCGCGACAGCACCCCCGCCTGGTATTCCGGGATATAGCAGTTGAACAGGAACAGCTCGCCCTCCCGCTCCCCCGCCCAAGCCTCGGTCAGCGTAGCCCGGCCGTGCCGCAGCGACTTCACCTCCGGCCCCTTCAACACCAGCCCGGCCTCCATCGTCTGCTTGATCGTATAGTCAAACCGCGCCTTACGGTTCTGCGCCGCAATCCCGTGCGAGATCAGCCCCGACTTCTTCTTGGTCTTGGTATCCGCCAACCCATCCGTCCTAGTTCAACAGCCCGGCAGCCTGCATGGCCGCCCGGACCTGCGCACGCGTCGCCTCGGCAATCGGCGCCAACGGCAGCCGGCAACGCTCGCTGCCATGGCCAAGCAGGCTCGCCGCATACTTCACCGGCCCAGGACTGCTCTCGACGAACAGCGCATCGTGCAAATCAAGCAACCGGTCCTGGATCGCCATCGCCCGCTCCACCATGCCGTCGTCCCAGGCCTGGTGCATCTCGCTGCACAGCCGGGGCGCCACGTTGGCCGTCACGCTGATGCAGCCGTGCCCCCCCGCCGCCAGGAACGCCAGCCGCGTATGGTCCTCCCCCGACATCTGCACGAAGTCCGCTCCGCAACTGCGCCGCGTATGCAGCGGCCGCGCCAGGTTGGCAGTGGAGTCCTTCACGCCGATGATGTTGCGGTGCCGCGCCAGCCGCCCCATCGTCGCCGGCAGCATGTCCACCACGCTGCGCGGCGGGATGTTGTAGATGATGATCGGCAGGTCCACCGCGTCGGCGATGGCGGTGAAGTGCTGCACCATCCCCTCCTGCGTCGGCTTGTTGTAGTACGGCGTCACGATCAGCGCCGCATCGGCCCCAGCTTGCTTGGCATGGCGCGTCAGCTCGATCGCCTCCGCCGTGCTGTTCGACCCGGCGCCCGCCACCACCGGCACCCGCCCGGCCGCCACCTTCACCGCGATGTCCACCACCTGGCGATGCTCGTCATGGCTCAGCGTCGGGCTTTCGCCCGTGGTCCCGACCGGGACGATGCCATGGCTGCCCTGCTGGATCTGCCACTCGACGAAGCCGGCGAAGGCGTCCGCATCCACGCTGCCGTCCGGGCGCATGGGCGTGACCAGGGCGACGAAGGAACCCTTGAACATGATCTTCCTCAAGCCGGTTGCAGGGACCGGGCCGCCCAAGCAACGGGGCCGCCCAGGACAGCATGACCGCGCAGCACGGCGGCACCGCCCAGGGCGGGACCGCGCAGCACGGTGGGATCGCGAAACTAGGCACATGGCGCATGGGCCGCAAGTCCATGGCAGGTCCGCACGGCGCAAGGTAGGGTCGGATCATGCGTGCCACCGTGTTCCTCCTGCTGCTCGGGACCGCCTGTCTCGGCCCGCGTCCCGCACGGGCGCAGGACGTGCTGGCGGCCATGCGCGCGGCGCATTGGGACGCCGCCGCCGCCGCAGCGGCCAGCCTGCCGGACCCGGTGGCCGGCAAGCTGGTGCTGTACTACCGCCTGCTGACCCCCGGCGCCGCCCATGCTGGGGAAATCGCGGCCTTCCTGGCGGACAACCCGACTTGGCCAGGCCAGCGCCTGCTCGGCCGTCGCCTCTCGGAGACGCTGGCGACCCAGGACAGCCCATCCGCCCAGGACTCGGCCACCGGCCCCTGCCTGCACCTCCCGCCCATGACCCCGCACTGCACCAGCCCGGATGAGGCTCGGGCAGCGTGGGTCCATGGCATCGATCCATCGGCAGAGGCACCGTTCATCCGCCTATGGGGCGGGGTCCTGACCGCGGACGACCAGTGGCGGCGTTTCGACCGCCTCGCATGGGCCGCCCCGAGCGGCCCCGCACGTCAGCAAGCGGAGCGGCAGGCGGCCCGCCTGGACGCCACCCGCCAAAATGCCGCCCAGGCCCGCCTGGCGCTGCAACGCGACGACCCGGTCGCCCCTGCCCTGGTCGCGCAACTGCCGCCCGCCGGCCGCGCCGACCCCGGCATCGTCCTGGACCTCGCGCGCTGGTATCGCCGCGCCGGGCTGGACAAGGACGCCACCGAGGTCTGGCATGCCTCGGGCGCCGCCGCCGAGGCCGCCGCATCCCCCGAACGCCGCCCCGCATTCTGGACCGAGCGCAACCTGCTGGCCCGCCGCCTGCTGCAGTTCGGCAGCCCAGCCGACGCCTACACCGTCGCCGCTACCGCCGCGCAGGACGGCGAGGCGGCCCTGGACGCCGAGTTCCTGGCCGGCTGGATCGCCCTGCGCCGCCTGCAGCAGCCGGAGGTCGCGGCCCAGCACTTCCTAACCCTGGCGGCCCTATCCCAGGCCGCCATCACCCAGGCCCGCGCCCACTACTGGCTGAGCCGCAGCCGCACCGCCCAAGGCGCCCCCGACGGCGCCCACGCCGAGCTGCTGGCCGCAGCGGCATGGCCCACGACGTACTACGGGCAACTCGCCGCCTGCTTGCTCGGTGACGACGCGGCGGCGCTGGCGCAGCGCATCCAGGCGGTGCACGACCCCGCTGCGACCGAGGACGCCGCCACCGCATTCGCCGGGCAGGAGCTGGCGCGCGCCGCCGCCATCCTGGTGGCCTGGGGCGACCCACGCCGGGCCAAGGCGTTCGTGCTGCGCCTGGACGAAACCGCCGGGGATGCCATCGAGCGCGCACTGGCCGCCAGCTTCGCCGCCGCCCTCGGCCTGCCCGACCAGGCCGTGGCCATCGCCCGCCGCGCCGGCCGCGACGGGCTGATGCTGCCGGAGGCCGGCTGGCCAATGGCTGTACTCCCGCCCGCCAACACGCTCGATCCCGACATCGCCCTCGGCCTGATCCGCCAGGAGAGCAGCTTCGACATGCAGGCGATCAGCCCCTCCGGAGCGCGGGGCCTGATGCAGTTGATGCCGGCGACCGCGGCCGCCGTCGCGCGCCAACTGAACGAGCCGGTCAGCCTGCTGGCCCTGACCGCTGACCCCGGCTACAACATGCGGCTCGGAACGGCCTATCTGCAGGGCCTGCTGGAGCAGTTCCATGGCGCGCTGCCGCTGGCGGTGGCCGCCTACAACGCCGGCCCGCACCGCGTGCTGGACTGGCTGACCGCACACGGCGACCCGGTGGCCGGCAGCGTCGACATGATCGACTGGATCGAGCTGATCCCGTTCGGCGAGACCCGCAACTACGTGCAGCGCGTGATCGAGAACACCGTCATCTACCACGCCCGCCGCGGTGACGCCGCGCCGCATCCCCTCGCCCGCTGGCTCGGATGAGCCGGGTGGTCGCAAGCGTCGGCGGCATCGGGTTCTGCCCTGCGGCGCCCGGCACGGCGGGGTCGGCGGTGGCGGTCCTGGTCGGCGCCGGGCTGATGCAGGGCGGCCCCTGGCTGCTGCCGCTCGCCGCGGCACTGGCAACCGTGCTGGGCCTGCTGGCCATCCCGCGAGCCGTCACCGACCGCAACGCCGACCCCGGCTGGGTGGTGATCGACGAGGTCGCAGGCCAGTGGGTCGCCATGCTTGGGCTGGGCAGCGCGTCGCTCGCCGGGCTGCTGGCGGCGTTCGTCGGGTTCCGCATCCTGGACATCTGGAAGCCCGGCCCGGTCGGCTGGGCGGACCGCCGCCACGGTGCGTTCGGCATCATGGCCGACGACGTGATCGCCGGCGCGATCGTCGCGTTGCTGCTGCTCGCCGCCCGGCTGATCGCAGTGCCCTGGATCGCAGTCCCCTGGCTCGCACCGGCGCTACACGGAGGAACCGCACCATGACTCCCGAGATCACCGACGCCGCATCCCGCCTGCTGGACGACCTGCGGACCCGTGGCATGACCGTCGCCACCGCAGAAAGCTGCACCGGAGGGCTGATCGCGGCGGCGCTGACCGCCATCGCCGGCTCCTCCGACGTGGTGGACCGCGGCTTCGTCACCTACTCCAACGCGGCAAAAACCGAGATGCTGGGCGTCGATCCCAGCCTAATTGAGCAGTTCGGCGCCGTCAGCGAGCCAGTCGCCGCCGCCATGGCCTCCGGTGCGCTGCAACGCGCCCCAGTGGACCTGGCGGTCTCAGTGACCGGCGTCGCCGGCCCGGGCGGCGGCACGCCAGGAAAGCCAGTCGGAACCGTCTGCTTCGGCCTAGCGACCCGGCACGGCGAAACCCAGACCGAACGCCAGGTCTTCCCCGGCGACCGCACCGACGTGCGCAACGCAACCGTGCTGCACGCCTTCGGGTTGCTGCGGCGTACCCTGGGCTAACCCTGCTTCTGCTTCGCCGCCTTCTTCGCCATCCGCACGGCGTGGCGATGGGCCTTGATATCATCAACGGTCACATAGCCCTTGTGCGCCGTATCGATGGCGGCAAAGTCCCGCGCCACGGCAACCATATGCCCGGCACGCGCCTGCTCCAGCGTCAGGTGCCCGTCATGCGTCGTGTTCGCGCTGTCGAATCGCTCCTGCATCGTGTGGCGTCCGCGCCCCGCCCGGGCCGGCTGCGACCCCCCGGTCGGCGGCGCCTCCGACACGCCCGGCTGTGACGTTCCTGATTGGGGCAATGTCGGCGTCTGAGCCACGGCGGAACCCGTGATCAGCATCAAAGTGGCGGCGACGGCAGCTAGGCGCATGGGACAACTCCTGAAAGCGACGACTCTGCCACGACGTGGCGGAACACCGCCTCAGCCTCTGCCATGTCGGCCCCGGTGACGTCCAGGTGCGTGCAGGCCCGCACGCGATAATGGCCCATGACAGACACCAGGATGCCATGGGCACGCACCCGCCCCGCCACCTCCTGCGCCGCCAAACCAGTCGCCGAGGTGTCGATGTAAACCAGGTTGGTTTCCGGCACGCTGACCGCCAATCCGGGAACCTGCGCCAGCCCACGCGCCAGGAGCCGGGCATTGGCATGGTCGTCGGCCAGCCGGTCAACGTTATGATCGAGCGCATACAGGCAACCGGCCGCGCACAGCCCCCCCTGGCGCAGCGCCCCGCCCAGCCGCTGCTTCCAGCGCCAAGCGGCGTCGATCATCTCGAATGAGCCAGCCAGCACCGCCCCGAGCGGCGCGCCCAGCCCCTTGGTGAAATCCAGCCAAACCGTGTCGTAGCCCGCCGCCATCTCCGCCGCCGAAACACCGGACGCCACGACGGCATTCATCAGCCGCGCACCATCCATGTGCGTGACCATGCCGCGCCCGTGCGCGATCCCCGCAACCAGGTCCAGCGCCGCCAGGTCCCACACCGTCCCGCCGCCCAGGTTCGCCGTCTGCTCGACCGCCAGCATCCGCTGCGTCGGCGAGTAGCGCGACACCGGCCGCAACGCCGCCTGCAGCGTCTCGGCCGAGAACACGCCGCCGGGACCGTCCAGCGGGCTGACCTGCGCCCCCGCCAGCGCCCAGGGCGCCCCACCCTCCGCAGTCAGGATATGCGCGGTATGATGCGCCAGGATATCATCGCCAGCCCGGCACTGCGTCAGGATGGCGATCTCGTTGCACATGGTCCCGGTCGGCAGGAACATCGCCGCCTGCTTGCCCAGCAGCGCCGCCGCACGGTCGCAAAGCTGGTTGATGGTCGGGTCGGTGCCGGACTGCTCGTCGCCGACCTCCGCCTCCATCATCGCCTGCTTCATCGCACGGCTAGGCTTGGTCTGGGTGTCCGAATACAGGTTGATGCGGACCGGCAGGGCGCCGTCGGGCCGGGGCGGGGCGTACACCCCCTAACCCTTGGCCGGAACCACGGCGGGCGTAACCGCGATGGTCGCACTCGGCGAGCCATAGACATCACGGGCACGCTTCAGGAAGGCGTTCACCATCAGCCGCACCGCCTTGTCGAACACCACGCCGATCGCCGATTGCAGGAGGCGGCTGCGGAACTCAAAATCCACATAGAACTTGACCTCGCACCCCCTGGGGTCCGGCGCGAA
Source organism: uncultured Acetobacteraceae bacterium (assembly GCA_964243265.1). Taxonomy (GTDB): domain Bacteria; phylum Pseudomonadota; class Alphaproteobacteria; order Acetobacterales; family Acetobacteraceae; genus DASWOJ01. The sequence goes on from CAXTFY010000008.1 coordinate 29,263, forward strand.
GCTCCACTGGTTGTTCAAGTAACGGAACGGCCCATGCTCATACTTCACGTTGACCTGGCGCGGCCGGTCCAGGTCCACCCGGCTGGTGAAGCTCTCGCGGAACGGGCCGAACCCGATGGTGAGATCGGCGATCAGCAAGGTGTCGGTCTGGCTCTTGACCCGGGCGCCGGCGCACCACGGCAGGAATTGCGGATACTTGCCGACATCGGCGACGAGATCGAACATCTGCTCGGCGCTATACGGCAGCACCTTGCGTTCAGCGTGGGTCGGCATGCCGTCAGTCCACCAGGGTGGCAAGCTGCCGGGCACGGGCATCGCGCAACTGCGCGAAGTCGGCGTCGGCATGATACGAGCTGCGGGTCAGCGGCGTGGCGCTGACCATCAGGAAGCCCTTGGATCGTGCCATGGCGGCATACTCGGCGAACTCCTCGGGCGGGACGAAGCGGTCCACGGCGGCGTGCTTGACGCTGGGCTGCAAGTATTGGCCGAGCGTCAGGAAGTCCACGTCGGCCACCCGCAGGTCGTCCATCACCTGCGACACCTCGGCCCGCTGCTCGCCAAGGCCCAGCATCAGGCCCGACTTGGTGAAGATCGTCGGATCGACCAGCTTGACCCGATCCAGCAGCCGCAGCGACTGATAATACCGGGCGCCGGGGCGGATCGTCGGATACAGCCGAGGCACCGTCTCCAGGTTATGGTTGAACACGTCGGGCCGGGCCTGGGCGACGACCTCCAACCCCCCGGGCTTACGCAGGAAATCGGGCGTCAGCACCTCGATCGAAGTACCCGGCGCAGCCCGGCGAGTGGCGCGTATAACTTCGGCAAAGTGCGCCGCCCCACCATCCCGCAGGTCGTCGCGGTCCACCGAAGTGATGACGACGTGGCGCAGCCCAAGCTTGGCCACAGCAGCGGCCACCCGCGCCGGCTCATCGGCATCCAACGCATCCGGCTGCCCGGTACGGACGTTGCAGAAGCTGCAGGCGCGGGTGCAGGTGTCGCCCATGATCATCATCGTGGCGTGGCGCTGCGACCAGCACTCGCCGATGTTCGGGCAGGCCGCTTCCTCGCAGACCGTCACCAGGCGGTTCTCGCGCATCAGGGCGCGGGTTTCGTGGTAGATCGGGTGGTTGGGCGCCCGGACCCTGATCCAGTCCGGCTTGCGCTGGATGGGGTTATCCGGCCGGTTGGCCTTCTCCGGGTGACGCGGGGCGTCGAGGCGATGGTCAATCAGGACGCGCGTAGCCATGAATGCTCCTGGCGGGACGAGGAGGCCCGCGCCTGCCTCAAATGATGGGACGGCCCGCCGCCGTCAAGCAATGTATAACCCGCACCCCCCTCCCTTCTCCCTCTCCCTCCGGGAAGGCGCCGGGGTAAGGGAAGCCGCACGGACGACCCCCCGCGTTTCAACGACCATGCCGCGCTCAACCGGGAAAGCCGCGTCCTCCTGACCCCGCCACCCCGTTCCTCTCCCAAAGAAGCAACAGCCAGCTAGAAGTGGACAGCCCGGCCATACGCGCCAAGTACCGACTCATGCATCGTCTCGCTGACCGTCGGATGCGGGAACACCGTATGCATCAGCTCCACCTCGGTCGTCTCCAAGGTCCGCGCAATTGCAAACCCCTGGATCATCTCCGTCACCTCAGCCCCGATCATGTGCGCCCCCAGCAGCTCCCCGGTGCGCGCGTCGAACACGGTCTTCACCATGCCCTCCGGCTCCCCCATAGCAATCGCCTTGCCGTTGCCGATAAACGGAAAACGCCCGACCTTGACATCGTGCCCGGCCGCCTTCGCCTTGGCCTCCGTCATCCCCACCGAGGCGATCTGCGGCCGGCTATAAGTACAACCAGGGATGTTCCCAACATCCAGCGGCTGCACGTCGTTCTGCCGGGCAATGCTCTCGATGCAGATCACGCCCTCATGGCTGGCCTTGTGCGCCAGCCAGGGCGCCCCGGTCACGTCGCCGATGGCATAGACCCCGGGCTCCCCGGTGCGGCAGAACTCATCGATGACGATATGACCGCGCTCCACCTTGACGCCGGTGCCCTCCAGCCCGATGCCCTCGACATTCCCGACGATGCCCACGGCCGAGATCACCCGATCGACCGTCATTTCTGTCGCCTTGCCGCCGGCCTCGATGGTGGCCGTCACGCTGTCGCCGTTCTTGGCGGCCTTGGTCACCTTGGCGTTGGTGATGATCTTGATGCCCTGCTTCTCGAACGCCTTCTGGGCAAACGCGCTGATCTCCTCGTCCTCCGCCGGCAGGATGCGGTCGAGCAACTCCACCACGGTCACCTCGGCGCCCATGTTGCGGTAGAAGCTGGCGAACTCGATGCCGATGGCCCCGGACCCCACCACCAGCAGCGACTTCGGCATCGCCGCCGGCACCATCGCCTCGCGGTAGGTCCAAATCAGCTTGCCGTCGCCCTCCAGCCCCGGCAACTGCCGGGCACGCGCGCCGCTGGCCAGGATGATGTGCGGCGCAGTCAGGGTCGCGACCTCCTTGCCGCCCTTGGTCACCGCCAGCGTATGCTTGCCCGCCAGCTTGCCGTCGCCCTCGAACACCGCGACCTTGTTCTTCTTCATCAGGTGGCCGACGCCCGACGCCAACTGCTTGGCAACACTGCGCGACCGCTTGACGATCTTGCCCAGGTCGAACTGCACGTTATCGGCGCTGAAGCCGAATTCCCCCAGGTTGTGCAGCAGGTGGTTGATCTCCGAAGACCGCAGCAGCGTCTTGGTCGGGATGCACCCCCAGTTGAGGCAAATCCCCCCCAGGTTCTCCCGCTCCACCACCGCGGCCTTCATGCCGAGCTGCGCCGCCCGGATCGCCGCCACATAGCCGCCGGGACCGCCCCCAAGGACGATCACATCAAACTTGGTTTCCATGGTTTCCTGCTCCCGGACGGGCCTACAGCATCAAGCTGAGCGGGTCCTCGACGATGCCCTTGAACACCTGCATCCACTCCGCGCCCAACGCACCATCTGCGACGCGATGATCGACGGACAAGGTGCAGGTCATCACGCTGGCTATCGCAAGCGCCCCGTTCCGCACCACCGGCCGCTGCTCCCCGGCGCCCACGGCCAAGATGCCGGCCTGCGGCGGATTGATGATCGCCGTGAACTGCTTCACCCCGAACATACCGAGGTTGCTGATCGAGAAGCTGCCGCCCTGGAACTCCTCCGGCTTCAGCTTCCCCGACTTCGCCCGGGCGCCCAGGTCCTTCATCTCCGCACTGATCGCCGCCAACCCCTTCTGGTCGGCCCGGCGCACGATGGGGGTGATCAGCCCGTCCGGCATCGACACCGCCACGCTGATGTCCACGTCGTCGTAAACCACCGTCGCATCCTCGGTGTAGCTGGCGTTCATCCTCGGCACCCGGCGCAGCGCAACTGCGGCCGCCTTGATCACCAGGTCGTTGACCGACAGCTTGAATGCGCCCTTCCCCTCTTTCGGCGCACGGGCATTCAGATCGGCACGCAGCTTCAACAGGGCGTCGATCTCGACATCCATGGTGACGTAGAAGTTCGGCACCTGCTGGTGGCTCTCCAGCAGCCGCCGGGCAATCACCTTCCGCATGGTGCTGTTCGGCACGAGCTGGTGCGGCGCAGTGATCGGCGCAGGCTTGGCCGCCGCCATCGGGGCCGGCGGCGGGGGCGCAGCAGCCGGGGCCGCTGGCGTGACCTGCTGCACCGGAGCCTGTTGCGGCGCATCGCTCTCCCGCGACCCAGCTTGAGCCTCAACCCGCTCCGCGCTGGCCGGCGCAGCCCCGGCCTGCTTGGCCTCGATGTCGGCGCGTATGATGCGGCCGTTCGGGCCGGTGCCCCGCATGGTGGACAGGTCGATGCCGGCCTGCTTGGCCATGCGCCGCGCCAGCGGCGACGCGAACACCCGGTGCGCGTCATGGCCGTTCGCCAGCGGCTGAGCCCCCGGCTGATCCACAGATTGCTGGGCCGGCGCGGAGGCCACCGCGGGCGCTGCCGCTGGCGCCGACGGCGTTGCCGCGGGCGGCGCCTGAACTGCCGCAGGCGGGGCAGCAGCCGGCGCGCTCGCCTCCTCCCCCTCGCCCTGCAGCACGGCGATGGGATCGTTCACCTTCACCCCGGCCGTCCCATCGGCGACAAGAATCTTGCTCAGCACGCCCTCATCGACGGCCTCGACCTCCATGGTCGCCTTGTCCGTCTCGATCTCCGCGATCACGTCGCCGGCGCGGATTTGCTCGCCCTCTTTCTTTAGCCACCGGGCCAAGGTGCCCTCGGTCATCGTCGGCGACAGCGCCGGCATCAAGATGTTCGTCGCCATGGTGCGCCTCCCTAGACGATCTTCTTCACGGCATCGACCACCCAGCCCGGCTGCGGCAGCGCCAGCTTCTCCAGGTTCGCCGCATACGGCAGCGGCACGTCCAGCCCATGCACCCGCACCGGCGGCGCATCCAGCCAGTCGAAGCACTGCTCAATGATCTGCATGGCGATCTCCGCACCGATGCCGGCATAGGGCCAGCCCTCCTCGACCGTCACCAGCCGGCTAGTCTTCTTCACGCTCTCGACGATGGTTGCGGTGTCCATCGGGCGCAGGCTGCGCAGATTGACCACCTCCGCCTCGATGCCCTCCCCGGCCAGCGCCTCGGCCGCCTTCATCGCCACGCCGACCATGATGCTATAGGCGACGATGGTGACGTGCGTTCCGGCCCGCTCGATCTTCGCCTTGCCGATCGGCAAGATGAAGTCCTCATCGGTCGGGCACTCGAAGGTCTGCCCATAGAGGATCTCGTTCTCCAGCACGATGACCGGGTTCGGGTCGCGGATCGCCGCGCGCAACAATCCTTTGGCGTCAGCGGAGGACCACGGCGCCACCACCTTCAATCCCGGGCAGTGCGCGTACCAACTCGCATAGTCTTGGCTATGCTGCGCCCCCACGCGGGACGCGGCACCATTGGGGCCGCGGAACACGATCGGACAGCCCATCTGGCCACCCGACATGTACAGCGTTTTCGCCGCCGAGTTGATGATCTGGTCGATCGACTGCATGGCGAAGTTGAACGTCATGAACTCGACGATGGGCCGCAGCCCATCCATAGCCGCCCCGACCGCCATGCCGGTAAAGCCGTGCTCAGTGATCGGCGTATCGATGATGCGGCGCGGACCGAACTCATCCAGCAGGCCCTGGCTGATCTTATAGGCGCCCTGATACTGCGCGACCTCCTCGCCGAGCAGGAACACCCGGTCGTCGGCGCGCATCTCCAGCGCCATGGCGTCGCGCAGCGCCTCGCGCACCGTGGTCGGCTTGGTCGGACCCCAGTCCCGCTCGGGCGCCGGCGCGGCTGCTGTCGGCAGGGCCTGGGTGGCGGTCGCCTTGTCGGCAATCACCTTCTGGCTCTCGCCGGGCACCTTCTGGCTCTCGCCAGCCACCTCGGCCGACCCATTCGCAGGAGCCGGGGCCGCGGCAGGCGCCGGCGCAGCCGCCTCCCCCTCGCCGCTCAGCACGGCGATGGGCGTATTCACCGCAACGCCGTCCGTGCCTTCCTCGACCAGGATCTGCGACAGCTTGCCCTCATCGACCGCCTCGACCTCCATGGTCGCCTTGTCGGTCTCGATCTCGGCAATCACATCCCCGGCGCGCACATCCTCGCCGACCTTCTTCAACCAGCGGGCCAGCTTGCCCTCCGTCATGGTCGGCGACAGCGCCGGCATCAGCACCTGGGTGGACAACGCCTAACCCTCCACCAGGATATCGGTCCACAGCTCGCGCTCGTCTGGCTCCGGGCTGGACTGCGCGAAGTCGGCCGCCTCCTGGATGCGCGCCTTCACCTCGCCATCGATGCGCTTGAACTCGGCATCCTCCACGCCCATCGCCTCCAGCAGGTGCCGCGCGCCTTCGATGCAGTCCCGCTCGGTCCGCATCTTCTGCACCTCCTCGCGCGTGCGGTACTTCGCCGGGTCGGACATCGAGTGCCCGCGATAGCGATAGGTCTGCACCTCCATCAAGTACGGCCCATGCCCGGTCCGGCAGTGCTCCACGGCGACATCAGCCGCCGCCTTCACCGCAGTCACGTCCATGCCGTCCACCTGCACCCCCGGGATGCCCCAAGGCGCCCCGTTCTTAGACAGGTCATGCGACGCCGAGGACCGCTCCAAGCTGGTGCCCATGCCATACTTGTTATTCTCAATCACATAGACGCACGGCAGCTTCATCAGCGCCGCCAGGTTGAAGCTCTCGTAAACCTGGCCCTGGTTCGACGCCCCGTCGCCGAAGTAGGTCGCGCACACCCGGTCGCTGCCGCGGTACCAGTTCGCCATCGCCAGCCCCGTCCCGAGGCTGACCTGCGCCCCCACGATGCCATGGCCGCCGAAGAACCGCTTCTCCTTGCTGAACATGTGCATGGAGCCGCCCTTACCCTTGGAGTACCCGCCGCTCCGCCCGGTCAGCTCCGCCATCACCCCGCGCGGCTCCATCCCCGTGGCGAGCATGTGGCCATGGTCGCGGTAGCTGGTGATCACCTGGTCGCCCTCGCCGAGCGCCGCCTGGATGCCGACCACAACGGCTTCCTGCCCGATGTACAGATGGCAGAACCCGCCGATCAGCCCCATGCCGTAAAGCTGCCCGGCCTTCTCCTCGAACCGCCGGATCAGCAGCATGTCCGCGTAGGCGCGCTGCAACTGCTCGCGGGACATGGATTGGTTGGTTGCCGAAGGATGGCCCTGGAGCGCCGTGTCCCCGTCGCCGCCATGCTCGCGCTCTGCTGCCTGGGCCATGCACACTGCCTCCGTTCCTGGACTTACCTCCGGGACACGTAGCGTCCCGGCTTGTTGACGGCAAGGCCAGGGGCCTGGAAGTCTTGTTGTGCAACGCAATACAAATCAGTACTCGCGCCCCGCGTCCGAGTATCCAAGCTGACCAGCCAACAGATCATGCTGACCGCGTTCTGCTTGGACCGGCTGGCGCGCCCCCTTCCCCTCCGTCGTCACTGCAAGCCGCGCCTGCAACGCCGCCAACCAACGGCCGCGTGACCGGAACCGCCCCCCTCGGAGCCGCGGATTGCCACGCCGCCAGCACGTCTCGCCGTGACGGCGGCCCAACCGCGGCTCGCGATGACCGTGGCCATGCGGACGCAGCAGCCCCGGGGCAGCAGCCGGCCCTAGTACAGCCGCTTGCCGGCCCCGTAAGGCATCACGATGTCCGAGGGATCGGCGACATTCAGCATCGCCCGCGCCCGCTCGTCCAAGGTATCGGGGTCCAGGCGCTGCGTGCGCAGCCCGGCCACCCGCCGTTCCCAGGTCTCACGGTCCAGCACCGTCCGGTCCAGTTCCGCCTGCACCGACCTCAACTGGTCCTGCCGCACCGCATAGGTGCGCAGCCCGCGCTCACCCTGCGTCGCATTCCAACTGAAGTACGCCACCAGCGCCAGGAACACCGAGGGCGCCGTCGCCGCCCTGATCCAACCCCGCAGTTCCACCCAGATGCCCATGCCAACGCCTCCGCACTACACGGCCATGTTACTGCAGCAATGCCGCAAGCGCAGCGGAAATCACCAGCGAGCGCAGCGGAAATCACCGACACGCGCGGCAGAAATCACCGCCGCAAGATGCCCCGGCCAGCGTATCGGCCAGCCGGGCCAAGCTCTGCCTCGATGCGTATCAACTGGTTGTACTTCGCCGTCCGGTCGCTGCGCGCCAGGCTGCCCGTCTTGATCTGCCCGCAGTTGGTGGCCACCGCCAGGTCGGCGATCGTCGCATCCTCGGTCTCGCCGCTGCGGTGGCTCATCACCGCGCTGAACCCGGCGCGTTGCGCCACCTCCATCGCGTCCAGCGTCTCCGTCAGCGTGCCGATCTGGTTCACCTTCACCAGGATCGAGTTCGCCGTGCCCGCCTCGATGCCCCGGCGCAGCCGCGCGGTGTTCGTAACGAACAGGTCGTCCCCAACCAACTGCACGCGGCTGCCCAGCACCTCCGTCAAATGCCGCCAACCCTCCCAGTCATCCTCCGCGCAGCCATCCTCGATGGACATGATGGGATACCGCCCAACCAGGTCCGCCAAGTACGCCACCATCCCGGCGGCATCCAGCCGCTTGCCCTCACCCGCCATGTCATACGTGCCGTCATGGAAGAACTCGGTGCTGGCGCAGTCCAACGCAAAGGTCACATCGTCGCCGGGGCGGTACCCAGCCTGCTCGCAAGCCTTGGCAATAAACCCAAGCGCCTCGTCGGCCGAGGACAGGTTGGGCGCAAATCCCCCCTCGTCCCCAACGTTCGTATTGTGCCCGGCATCGCGCAACTGCTTCCGCAGCGCATGGAAAATCTCCGACCCCATGCGAACCGCGTCGGCAAACGTGGCGGCCCCGACCGGCTGCACCATGAATTCCTGGATGTCGATCGGGTTGTCCGCGTGCTGCCCGCCATTGACGATGTTCATCATCGGCACCGGCAAGGTCCGCGCGAACACCCCGCCGACATAACGATACAGCGGCTGCTCCAGCTCCGCCGCCGCCGCCTTCGCCACCGCGAGCGAAACCGCCAGAATGGCATTCGCCCCCAACCGCGACTTGTTCGGCGTCCCATCCAGCTCGATCATGATGCCGTCGAGCTTCACCTGCTCCTGCGGGTCCATCCCACCCAGCGCATCGTAGATCTCGCCCTCGACATTGGCGCAGGCATTCAGCACCCCCTTGCCGCCGTAACGCCCCTTGTCGCCGTCGCGCAGCTCGGCCGCCTCGTGCGCCCCCGTGCTGGCCCCCGACGGCACGATCGCCCGGCCCATCGCGCCGCTGTCCAGCACGACCTCCACCTCCACCGTCGGGTTGCCCCGGCTGTCGAGCACTTCACGGGCAACGATATCGGCGATGGCGCTCATTCCGGAGGGTCTCCGTCAATCGAGGGCTCATCGCCCGGTGAAAACATCGGTTTCGGAGCCAGCAGCGGCTTCATGAAGTCATCCAGCGCGCGCAGCCCGGCGATCAAGGCCGGCATCTCCCGCAGCGGGATCATGTTCGGCCCGTCGCTGGGTGCGGCGTCCGGGTCGGCATGGGTCTCGATGAACAGCGCCGCCACCCCGACCGCCAGGGCGGCCCGCGCCAGCACCGGCGCGAACTCCCGCTGCCCGCCCGAAGACCCGCCGTGACCGCCGGGCTGCTGCACCGAATGGGTGGCGTCGAACACCACCGGGTAGCCGCTGCGCGCCATGATCGGCAGGCCCCGGAAGTCGGTCACCAAGGCATTGTAGCCGAAGCTGACGCCACGCTCGGTCAACAGGATGCTCTCGTTGCCCGTGGACGCGATCTTGGCTGCGACATGCGCCATGTCCCAGGGCGCCAGGAACTGCCCCTTCTTGATGTTGACCGCCCGCCCCGTCTCCCCCGCCGCCAGCAGCAGATCGGTCTGCCGGCACAAGAAGGCCGGGATTTGCAGGATGTCCACCACCTCCGCCGCCGGCTCGCACTGGTCGGTCGAGTGCACGTCGGTCAGCACGGGGATGCGGAACCGCTCCCGCACCGCCGCCAGGATCGTCAGCCCACGGATGATCCCAACGCCCCGCTGCGCCCCGGCGCTGGTGCGGTTGGCCTTGTCGAAGCTGGACTTGTAGATTAGCGGCACCCCCACCGCCTGCGCGATGCCGCACAGCGCGTCCGCCATCTCGAACGCATGCGCCTCCGACTCGATCTGGCATGGCCCGGCGATCAGCACGAATGGGCGGTCGTTGCCGATCTCGACATCCCGCACCCGGACCGTCCGGTTCTCGTGGGGCACCTGGTCAGACAAGGCGCGACTGCCTCAACGCCGCCCGGATGAACCCGGCGAACAGCGGATGCGGCGCCAGCGGCTTCGACTTCAGCTCCGGATGGTATTGCACGCCGATGAACCAAGGGTGGTCCGGCCGCTCGATGATCTCCGGCAGGATGCCGTCCGGCGACATCCCGGAAAACCGCAGCCCCTTCGCCTCGATGGGCTCGCGATAGTGCACGTTCACCTCCCACCGGTGCCGGTGGCGTTCCTGGATATGCGTCCGGCCATACTGCGCGCTGACCAGCGACCCCGGCGCCAGGTCCGCCGGGTAGGCGCCCAGCCGCATCGTGCCGCCCAGGTTGCCGCCGGCCTCCCGCCGTTCCATCTCGTTGCCGCGCGCCCACTCGGTCAGCAGGCCCACGACCGGGTTCTCGCATGGCCCGAACTCGGTGGACGACGCGCCGGGCAGCCCCACCTGGTTCCGCGCGCACTCGATCACCGCCATCTGCATGCCGAAGCAGATGCCAAAGAACGGCACCCGCCGCTCCCTGGCGAACCGCACGGCGGCGATCTTGCCTTCCGTGCCACGCTCGCCGAACCCGCCGGGCACCAGGATGCCATGCACCCCCTCCAGCCGCGCGACCGCATTCGGCTGCTCGAAAATCTCGCTGTCCACCCAATCCAGGTGCACGCCCACCCGATTGGCGATGCCGCCATGGGTCAGCGCCTCCGCCAGGCTTTTGTAGCTGTCGAGCAGGTTGGTGTATTTGCCGACCACCGCGATCCGCACGTCCCCCTCGGGCGCGCGCACGATATCGACGATGCGCTGCCACGGCGACAGGTCCGGCTCGGTATCGAACGGCAGGTGGAAGTGGCGCAGCACCTCCCGGTCCATGCCCTCCTGATGGTAGCTGATCGGCACCGCATAGATGGTGTCCACGTCCAGCGCGGCGACGACGGCCTGCGGGCGCACGTTGCAGAAGCTGGCGATCTTGCGCCGCTCGGTCTCGGGGATCGGCCGGTCGCAGCGGCACAGCAGCATCTGCGGCTGGATGCCGACGTTCAGCAGCTCCTTCACCGAGTGCTGCGTCGGCTTGGTCTTCAACTCCCCCGCCGACGGGATGTAGGGCACCAGCGTCAGGTGGACGAACATGGTCTGCGCCGGACCCAGCTCGTTGCTGAGCTGGCGGATCGCCTCGAGGAACGGCAGGCTCTCGATGTCCCCCACGGTGCCGCCGATCTCGATCAGGGCAAAGTCCAGGCCCTCGGTGTCGCGGGTGA
>CAXTFY010000009.1:0-4338 GCA_964243265.1 uncultured Acetobacteraceae bacterium
CCTTGGTCCAGCGATCAACGCAAGCAACCCTCAAGTGACCTCCCTGGCCCGGCATCACGACGTTACGGAACTGGCGGAGCGGGTTCCAGCAATGCGCTCGGCAATGGTGTCCGGCACGCCGGCCTCCCCAAGCAGTGCAGCGATCTCTACCGCAGGTGCGCCGCGGCGCGCGGCGGCGACCAGGGCGGCCAGCCCGGCCTCGTCAAGGGCCAGCGCAGGCGCCGCCCCGGCTTCACCTACGGCCTCCCCGGGCACGCCCATGGTAAACGGCCTCACCCGCAACCGGCTGCGATGGTCCGGCACCGGCCGCTCGTCGGACATCAGGACGCCGCGGTAGTAGCGCTTCTGCCACCGCTCGGAGGGCTTGGTGGCCCGGCCGACCTCGGCCTGGAACTGGTCGCGCGACCGGCTCCACGCCTTGAATTCGCGGTGCAGCGCCGGGTTGTCCTCGAGATCGACCACGACCGGGTTCATCTGCTCCAGCGCGCCGCGCAGCACGGGGTAGATGAAGCAGACCGGCTCGCCGCGCCTGAACCGCACCCAATGGTTCCGGCGGGTGAACTTCCAGTTCATCGTGAAGGTGTAGGGCGACCAGTCGGTCTCCACGACGCCGGACAGCGGCATCACGCCTTCCTTCGGCAGGTTAGGCGACCCGGTGATCATCAGGTCCCAGCCCGGCGGCGTGCGGAACAGCGCCTGGATGTGAAAGGTGAGGGTGCCCTGGCCGAACAGCGACACCGCCCTGTTGTGCGCGGCCGTGCCCGGCGCGTTGCGAACGATGACGCCCTCGGCGCCGGGCCGCCCGGTCCAGTAGGCTTCGACGTCGCAGGGCGACAGGACCTCCCAGCCATGCGAGTTGGCGATGTTGAGCGGCAGGCAGCGATAGGCGAACTTCTCCGCCGTGGCGTCCATCCAGGGCCGGGTCGCCTCCGCCGGGCGGATCAGCGGGTCCCAGCCGGGATGCAAGTAGCAGATGAAGTCCATCGCCGGTCCCCTCGCGTTGGCAGCCCGCCCAGGGTGCTAGACCCTATCGGAGACCGTATCAAACCGCTTCTGGCGGATGCCGCTTCGATCAAGCCAAACGCTCTCTGCCCAAGCACTCTCTGCTTGCACGTCCGTCGCTGCATCTACTCGGACGCCGCCATCTCTGGCCGGCTTCCAGAAGCCGTCATTGCGAGCCGGCTTCGGCGCGGCAATCCAGGGCTGCCTGGGCCGCAGGTCTGGTCTTGCGATCCCTGGATTGCCGCGTCGCAAGCGCTCCTCGCAATGACAAAGGGTCGGGCAATGACGAACGGAAGGGCCGCCATGCCGGTCAGAGCAGCACACTGTTGGCATCAATCCAGCCGCCTTCTTGGCGAAGCGCCGCCAGATGTGCATATGCGTCGCGGGCGCCGGGCGGGGCTGCGGTGCGGGCAACGGAGACACCATGCGAGCTTTCCTGATCGTTTTGGCGTGCATCCCGGCGGCGCTGACGGCAGCGGCGGCGCAGGACCTGGCCAGCCCGGTCGGGCGGTGGCAGACGGTGGACGACAAGACCGGCAAGCCCTCGGGCATCGTGCGCATCTACGAGCAGAACGGGGTGCTGTACGGCAATATCGAGAAGGTCTTCGATCCCGCTCGCGCGCCGTTGAACTGCATCGCGTGCACGGATGACCGCAAGAACAAGCCGCTGATCGGCCTGAACATCATTCGCGGCCTGAAGCGCGACGGCGAGGGTTGGAACGGCGGGACAGTCATCGACCCGGAGACGGGGTCGGTCTACAAGGCTTCCGCCCGGCTGGACGATGGCGGGCGCAAGCTGGTGCTGCGCGGCTACTTCGGCATCAGCCTGCTTGGGCGCAGCCAGACCTGGCAGCGCGAGCCGTAGCGGCTGGACGTCCACCCAGATATGCCAACCGGGCAGCAAATACTGCGACTTGCGCCGCCTCGGGCCAGCGGCGCATAGCACGAAACCGGGTGCCGCAAGCCCGCCGACCCTGGGAAGCTCATCCATGCAGATCCTCATCACTGGCGCCGGCGGCCTGCTCGGCCGCGAACTCGTGGGCTACATGGCCGAGCGCGGTCACGGCGTCGTCGCGGTGCAGCACCGCAGCATGGCGCTGCATCGAAATGACGGCCGTGCGATCGCCGCCGCGCCCTGGTCCGGCGCGCCGCCCGTGCCGGGCCAGGTGGCGACGCTGGCGGGCGATGTGCGGCGGCCCGGGCTGGGCCTGGATGCCGCGACCCAGGCGGCGCTGCTGCCGGGGCTGGACCTGGTTGTGCACTGCGCGGCCGTCACCGGCTTCAACCTTGACCCGGCCGTGTACCGGGACGTGAACGTCGAGGGCGCCGCCAATGTCCTGGCCCTCACGGGCGGGGCACGGCCGGTGCCGCTGCTGCACGTCAGCACCGCTTATGTCTGCGGCCTGCGGAACGGGCTGGTGCGCGAGGACGAGCTGGACACCGGCCAGGACTTTGCCAACGGCTATGAGGCGAGCAAGGCCGCGGGCGAGCGCCTGATCGCCGCCGCGCGACGGGAGGGCCGGCAAATCGCGGTCGCCCGCCCGTCCATCGTCGTCGGGACCAGCGGGGGCGGCGTCACCAGCGGCTTCGGCAGCATCTACGGCCTGATCCGGCTGGTTGCGGAGGGCCGCATCCAGGTGCTGCCGGCCTGCCCTGGCGCCAGCCTGGACCTGGTGCCGATCGACCATGTCGTCGCCGGGCTGGCCGACATCGCCGAACGGATGGACACGGCGGCGGGGCTGAACTTCCATCTGGTCTCCGGCACGCCCGTGCCGGTGGCCGGGCTGACGGAACTGGCATTGGGCTACCCACAGCTCTATGCGCCGCGCTTCGTGCCGCCCGAGGCGTTCGACCCCGGCGCCCTGACGCCCTCGCAGCAGGCGCTGCACCAGCAGGTGACGGGGCTGCTCGCCAGCTACTTGCAGCGCAACCCGCGATTTGCGGACGCCAACCTGCGGGCCTTGAGCGGGCGCATCTGCCCGCCGACCGACCACCGCTTCCTACGCGGGCTGATCGACTACTGCCTCGCCGCGGGCTACATCAAGGGACGCCGGGCCGAGGCCGCCTAGCGCCCCGGCCCCAATGCCTTCGGCGTAAACGCCCCCAGTCCCAGCGCCTAGGCTTCAGCGCCCCAGCTTCAGCGCCCCGGACTCCATGCCTTGGCCTCAGCGTATGTCAGGGTAGTCCCGCGCCAGCCGCTTGCGCCGGCCAAGGCCCCAGCGCAAGCCGACGCTGAGGTAGATCCAGTTGGCGCGCAGCCCGCCCCAGGCCGCCACGCGCCGGTCGCTGGTGATGACGACGCGGTTCACCAGCCGGGTACGGCCGAAGCGGGTCAGCCGGATGCACAGGTCGGCGTCCTCCATCACCAGCAGATCGGGGTCGCAGCCGCCGGCCGCGAGGAAGTCCGCCCGCCGGAAGAACATCGCGTGATCACCGAATAGCAGCCGTCCGCCGCGCAGGAACAAACGCGGGCGGAACAGCAGCGGCACGTACCAGGTCTTCAGCCAGTTGTGCAGGCTGGTGCCCCAGCGCACCGTGTCCGGCCCGCTGATCAGCGGCGTGAAGCCGGCCAGCGCCGTCCGTGGATCGGCCATCACCCTGCGCATCACCGCAACCGCGTCGTCCGGCAGCAACGTGTCGGCATGCAGGATGCAAACCAGGGGCGAAGCGACCTCTGCCACTGCGCGGTTGACCCCGGCCGCCCGCCCGCGGACCGGATGGCGGATGACGCGCAGCCCGCCGGCCTCCACCACCGCGACGGAGCAGTCGGAGCTGCCGCCGTCCACGGCCAGCACCTCGTCCGGCGGCGGGTCGAGTACGGCCAGGGAGCGCAACAGGCGGGGCAGCGCCGCTACCTCGTTCAGCATGGGGATGACGATGGCAACGCCGGGGCCGGCTGGCGGAACGGCGCCGCTCATGCTGCTGCGCCGTTGGCACGCGGGAGCCTGCGTTGGCCATATGCGCCTGGCCCATGTGCGCCTGGGTTGCTGCCATCCCGGCGCGCTGCGTGCTCAAAGATTGCTCGATAGCCCCGGCGGGTCCCGGGCCATGCTGAATAAACGCTTACGCAACACAAAATTCGACAAAACCTTGCGAGACACCCGCTGCGCGACAACCTAACGATGAATGATAGATGGCTAAGTTCAAGGTTTTTTAACATTTACATCCTAGATTGTGGCCACACATCATTTTTTGGCAAGCCGAGCCGCAGCGCTTTGCACGTCACGGTCGCGCATATCGGAGGCAACAGCGACATGGTACATGGCTTGCCGTCAATCCGCCCTCCAGCATGGGCTGCGCCGCCGGACTGCACAGCAGCCTCGATGCGCCCGCACC
>CAXTFY010000009.1:4438-20853 GCA_964243265.1 uncultured Acetobacteraceae bacterium
CAAGCCATCCTGCGCGCAGCGTCGCGCCTGATCGCGGGCGGAGCCGGTGGGGCCAGGCGGGACAGCTCTGCGCCGCCGGGCGGCACCGACAGGTCTGGTGCGCAGCGCCCGTCCGGCCAGGAAGCGGAGTTGCACCGGGCCAACCTGCGGTTTGAGACAGCGTTGAGCACTATGTCGCAGGGATTGTGCCTGTATGACTCCGACAACCGGCTGGACATGGTGAACCAGCGATTCCTCGACATCTACCACCTCGACCCGAGCAAGGTCCGGGTGGGCGTGTTGTTCGCCGATGTGCGGCAGGCCAAGATCGACGCAGGTTTCCACCCTGGACGCACCCTTGACGACCCTGGGGCTGTTCAGCAGTCCATGACAGACCGGCCTGCCATTGGCGTGGTGCTGCAGACGCTGGGCGACGGGCGCACCATCGCCGTCTCCTACTCCCCCATGCAGGATGGCGGCTGGGTCGCCACCTATGAGGACGTGACTGCCCGGCGCACTGCGGAGGCGCAAGTGGCTCATTTGGTGCGGCACGATGCGTTGACGGCGCTGCCGAACCGCCTGGTGCTGCACGAGCGGCTGGAACACGCCATCAGCGAGGCCGGACGTGGCGCCGGGTCGGCGGTGCTGTGCCTGGATCTGGACCAATTCAAGGCGGTCAATGACACCCTGGGCCACCCGGTCGGCGACGGGCTCCTGCGCCTGGCCGCGGACCGGCTGACCGCCTGCGTGCGGGAGGGGGACCTGGTCGCCCGCCTGCAAGGCGACGAGTTCGCCATCATCCAGAAGGACATCGGCCGGCCGGAGGAGGCGCGGCTGCTGGCCGAGCGCGTCGTCTCTGCCCTGCAGCGGCCGTTCCTGGTTGACGGGCACGAGATCGCCATCAGCGTGAGCATCGGCCTCGCCATCGTGCCCGAGGACGGGACGACCACAGCAGCACTACTGAAGAACGCCGACATGGCGTTGCACCGGGCGAAGCAGGATGGCCACGGCGGCGTCTGCTTTTTC
Organism: uncultured Acetobacteraceae bacterium; assembly: GCA_964243265.1. GTDB lineage: Bacteria > Pseudomonadota > Alphaproteobacteria > Acetobacterales > Acetobacteraceae > DASWOJ01. The sequence continues at coordinate 5,444 of CAXTFY010000009.1, forward strand.
GAGCCGGAGATGGACCGGCGGCTGCAGCGCCGCCGCAGCCTGGAACTGGATTTGCGCCGCGGCGTGCTGGCGGAGGAGTTCGCGCTGTTCTATCAACCGCTGATCAACCTGGACCGCAACGAGGTCAGCGGTTTCGAGGCGTTGCTGCGCTGGTCGCACCCGACGCGCGGCGTGGTGCCGCCAAGCGAATTCATCCCGGTCGCCGAGGAGATCGGCGTGATCGTCGCCCTTGGCGAGTGGGTCATCCGCCGCGCCTGCGCCGATGCGGCGTCATGGCCCGGCGACGTGAAGGTGGCGGTGAACCTGTCGCCGGTGCAGTTCCGCAGTCGCAACCTGGTGCCGACGGTTGCGGCGGCCTTGACGGAGTCTGGCCTGGCGCCAGGGCGGCTGGAGTTGGAGATCACTGAGTCCGCGTTGCTGCAGGACAACGCCGCGACGCTGGCCATGCTGCACGAGCTACGAGCGCTGGGCGCGCGCATCTCGATGGATGATTTCGGAACGGGGTACTCGTCGCTGAGCTATCTGCGAAGCTTTCCATTCGACAAGCTCAAGATCGACCAGTCCTTCGTGCGCGACCTTTCGACGCGTGAGGACTGTGTTCACATCGTGCGCTCGGTGCAGGGGCTGTGCGCCGGGCTGGGCATCGCGACCGTTGCAGAAGGTGTGGAGACCGAGGGGCAATTGGCCCGGCTGCGCGCCGAGGGCTGCAAGGAGGTGCAGGGCTACCTGTTCAGCCATGCGCGCTGCGTGGCCGACGTGCCGGGGATGCTGCGCCGGCTGAACGGCGGGCCGAAGCGCGAAGTGCTGCAACTGACCATGGCGGGATGATCACTGCTCCCTCTCCCACCGGGAGAGGGAGCAGGCAGGCTACTCCGCTGCCTGCACGAAGCCGCCGGATTGTCGGCGCCACAGCCGGGCATAGACGCCGCCGGCCTGCAGCAGCGCCTGGTGCGTTCCTTGTTCCACAATCCGACCACCGTCCATGATCACCAGGCGGTCCATGCGGGCGATGGTGCTCAGCCGGTGGGCGATGGCAATCACCGTGCGGCCCTGCATCAAGGACACAAGCTGGTCCTGGATCGCCGCCTCGACTTCGCTGTCCAGCGCCGATGTCGCCTCGTCCAGCACCAGGATCGGCGCGTCCTTCAGGATCACCCGGGCGATGGCGATGCGCTGGCGCTGGCCGCCGGACAGCTTCACCCCGCGCTCCCCCACGTGGGCGTCGAAGCCGGTGCGGCCCTGCCAGTCCTCCAGGGCCTCGATGAAGTCCAGCGCCTCGGCCTGGCGGGCGGCGTCAATCACCTCGGCCTCGGTCGCCCAGGGCCGGCCGTAGCGGATGTTGTCGCGGATCGAGCGGTGCAGCAGCGAGGTGTCCTGCGTCACCATCGCGATGCCGCCGCGCAGGCTTTCCTGGGTGAGACCGGCGATGTCCTGGCCGTCGATCAGGATGCGCCCGCTCTCCGGCGTGTAGAAGCGCAGCATCAGGTTGACCAGGGTGCTCTTGCCGGCGCCCGAGCGTCCGATCAGGCCGATGCGCTCGCCGGGGGCGATGTCCAACGACAGGTCGTGCAGCACGCCGCGGACGGTGCCGTAGCCGAAGCTGACCCGGTCGAACCGAACGGCGCCGCGGGGGATCGCCAGGTCCTGGGCGCCGGGTGCGTCGGGCATGCCGCGCGGCACGGCGATGGACTTCATGCCGTCCTGCACGACGCCGACGTTCTCGGCGATCTGCGTGATGTTGAAGGCGACCCAGCCAGCCATGTTGCTGATCTGCCAGGCCAAGGGCAGCGCCATCGCGACGGTGCCGATGGCGACGGACCCCCGGGCATACAGCGCCAGCGCCAGGCCACCGGTGGTGACCAGCATGGTCGCGTTCATCGCCGCGAGCGTCAGGCTGAACCGGGTGTTCATGCGCTGCATCTCGTGGAAGACGGCGGTGTGCTCGTCCACGCCCTCGCGGACGAAGCTGTCCTCGTCGCGGGCGCGAGCGAACAGCTTGACGGTCAGGATGTTGGTGTAGCTGTCCACCACGCGGCCGACCAGCGCCGACCGGACCTCGGAGTTGCTGCGCGAACGCTCGCGCAACAGGGGGATGAAGTGGCGCAGGAACAGGAAGTAGCCGCCGAACCATAGCAGGATCGGCAGCGCCAGCACGGCGTCGGCATGGGCCAGCAACAGCATGGCGCTGGTGCCGTAAACCAGGATGTACCAGGCGGCGTTGGTGGTGGCGGTGATGCTGTCGCGCAGGCTCGGGCCGGTCTGCATGACGCGGTTGGCGACGCGGCCGGCGAAGTCGTTCTGGAAGAAGGTCCAGCTTTGCCGGACGACGTGCCAGTGGCTCTGCCAGCGGATCAGGTTGGTAAAGTTGGCGGCGATGGCCTGGTTGGTGATGAGGTTCTGCATCAGCAGCGCCGCCGGGCGCAGCAGCAGCAGGAACCCGGCCATGGCGAGGAGCTGCGGCCAGGCGTCGTGGAACAGGGTGGCCGGGGGGTGGGTGGTGGCCAGGCCGACGACGCGGCCGATGATGACGGGGATGCCGGCGTCGCACACCGCCACCACCAGCCCGGCGGCGAACAGGGCCACGATCAGGCCGCGCACCTGCCGGGCATAGTGCCAGTAGAAGCGGAGCAGGCCGCCGGCCTCGTCGTGCGAGGGCGGTGGGGAGGAGGGGTCGATGGCGGTTGGTTGGACTAGGGTCTCGAAGAAGTGGAACATAGGCGGCAGGTGGATCGTGCCCCTCAATGCGTCAATCCGAGCAGGGAATGACGTAAGACAACTACGCCATTGTTGACCGGCCGCGCCCTGCTGCCGCCCCGCGACCGCCATCTCCGCTTTGCTGCATGCGGCGCGATGGCCCGATGTCGTACTATTGACCCTACGTTCTGACCCTTGCGCTAGTGCGTTCAATCAAATCCCGTCATTGCGAGCCGGCTTTGGCGCGGCAATCCAGGATTGTACGGGCTGGCGATACCGGTCTTGCACTTTCTGGATTGCCGCGTCGCAAGTGCTTCTCGCAATGACAGCCGGGGCGATGGTAGCCGGGGCAATGACGAGCACAGGACGGTTAAGCCGGTCAAAGAAGGAAACCGCCGCTGCCGGGCGGGGGAGTGTGTGCACGGAAAAGGCTTTGGCTTGGTCAATTGGTGCCTGCCTTGCCTTGGAGGCCGGCAGCGCAGCCAGGCAGCCCCTAACCTGACTTCCGCTTGCCGCGACTACCGGCTGCCGATCCTGGGCGCCATCACTGTGCTGCTGTGGTGGGCTGAGCCGCCGCGATGGTCCGGAGGTCCGGCCTCGCGCTCTCAACGATAATCCGCCCGCCGCGTTGGTGCATCGCATACGAGATCAGCCACTGCGCGCTGACCAGGAAGCGGTTGCGGTAGCCGACCAGGAAGAAAATGTGCGCCACCGCCCAAGTCACCCAGGCCGCGAAGCCCGTCAGGTGGACCCCGCCGAACTCCGCCACTGCCCTGTTGCGCCCGATGGTGGCCAGGGTGCCATAGTCCCGGTAGCCAAACGGCCGCCCGCCCGCCCGGCCGCGCAGCCGCCGCCGGATGGCACGCGCGACGTAGCCGCCCTGCTGCTTGGCCACTGGCGCCACGCCCGGCAGCGGCTTGCCACCCGGGGTCGGCGGCAGCGCGGCGTCGCCGATCACGTAGATGCCGGGGTGGCCGGGCACGGCCAGGTCCGGCCCGACCGGCACGCGTCCGCCTTTGGCCGGCTTTACCCCGAGCCACTCCGCGACCGGGGTGGCGGCGACGCCTGCAGTCCAGATGATCGTCTCAGCCTGGATGACCTCGGTGCCGATGTGGACCACGCCGGGCTGGATATCCGTCACCTGCTTGCCGGTGCGGACCTCCACGCCCATGCCCTGCAGGTCGCGCACCGCACGCGCCTGCAGCTCGGGCGCGAAACCTTCGAGGATGTGCGGGCTGCCCTCCACGATGATCACCCGCACCTGGACGTGGTCCACGTTGGTGAAGTCGTGCTGCTGGGTGTCGCGAGCCAGCTCGGCGATGGACCCGGCCATCTCCACCCCGGTCGCCCCGCCGCCGACCAGCACGAAGGTCAGCAGGCGGGACCGCTCGGCCGGGTCGCATTGCGGCAGGGCGGCGCGCTCAAACGCATCCAGGATGCGCTCCCGCAGCTTGCGAGCGTCGTCCAGGGTTTTCAAGCTGGGCGCTGCCGCCTCCCAGGCATCATGGCCGAAGTAGCTGGGCTGCGAGCCGGTGGCGATGATCAGCGTGTCGTACGGCACGCGGGCGCCGCCACACAGCACCTCCTGCGCGGCGGTGTCGATGCCGGTGACATCCTCCATCAGCACATGGGTTCCGGGCTTGCCGGCGAACAGCGACCGCACTGGGGAGGCGATCTCGTCCTGCGACAACGCGGCCGTGGCGACCTGGTAGAGCAGGGGTTGGAATAGGTGGTGATTGTGCTGGTCCATCACCGTCACGTCCAGGCCGGGCCTGCCGGCCAGGGCCTGCGCCGCCGCCAGCCCACCAAAGCCGGCGCCGATCACCACGACCTTGTGCGGCGGTTGGCGCCCCAGTTGGCTGCCCGCACGGTGCTCCGCCGGCTTGGAGCCCGCCCGCTTGGAACCCGGCCGGCTGGAATCCGACCGCGCCAGGAGTAGCACGGCCGCCGCGCTGCCGAGCAGCAGGGGAACACGCAGGGGGTGGGCCAAGGATCAACCTCCGGTACGCTTGCGGCAACAGGAACGCCGGCGGCTGCCATCGGGTTCGCCGCGTCCGGCATCAGCCCGGCGCCTGCCCCTCCATCCCCTGCTCGCGCTGCGACTGCCGCTCCCGCACCTCGGCGTCGCTCAGCCGTGCGTCGTAGATCGACCGTGGCTCGATGGTGCGGGCGATCAGCGTTGCCACCGACACCGCCACCAGCAGCGGCAGGATGGCCGCGCGGGCATAGCCGGTCATCTCCATCATCAGCACGACCGCCGAGACCGGGCCCTGCGTGGTGGCGGCGATCATGGCGGCCGCGCCGACCAGCGCGAACAGCCCGGGCGGCACGCCGGGCCACATCCAGGCCCAGGGCAGCCCCAGCACGCTGCCCAGCAGCGCCCCGAACGCCAGGGACGGCGTGAACAGTCCGCCCGGGATGCCGCTGCCCAGGCACAGCACCGTCGCCGCCGGCCGCAGCAGCACCAGCGCGCACAGCAGCCGCGGCCCGCCGGCCATGCCGGTAAGCGCCTGCTGCGCCACGTCGCGCCCGTTGCCGAGCAGTTGCGGGAACCGGATGGACGCAAAGCCCAGCGCCACCAGCACCAGCGTCGGCGCCACGACGCGTTTCCAGCCCTTCGGCCTATGGCCGTCCATCCAGGCCACGATGCGGACATATCCGACCGAAACCAGGCCGACGACCAGCCCCGCCGGCAGCGCCCAGGCGACGCTGGAGGGCGACCCGGCGAACTCCGGCAGGCGGTACAGCGGCGCGTCGGGCAGGAACAGCCAGGACACGCCGGTCGCCACCAGCGTCGTCACCAGGGCCGGCAGCACGTAGCGCAGCGCCAGCGCGCCGCGCAGCACCTCCAGCGCGAACAGCGCCCCGCCCAGCGGCACGCCATAGGCCGCCGCCATCCCCGCCCCGGCGCCGCACGCGACCAGCAGTTGCCGCTGCTCGTTCCCCAGGCGGGTCCGGTCGGACATGAAGTTGGCAGCGACGGCCCCGGCCTGCTTCGGCGCGCCCTCCCGCCCCAGCGCGGCGCCCATGCCCACCACCACCACCGACAGCGTGGCGCTGGCCAGCGTCCGCAGCGCCGGCAGCCGGCCGGCGTGGAACCAGATCGCCGCGGTGATGTCGATGCCGTTGGCGCTCGGCAGGCGGGTGAGCAGGAGCTGCATGACCCCGGTCAGCAGCCCCGCCCCGAGCAGGATGGCCACATGCCGCCATGGCGCATTGCCCGCGGCGGTCTGCAGCACGTCGAGCCCGTTGCCGCCCCACATGGCCTGCTGCACCAGCTCCAGCAGCTCGGTCAACGCCACGGTGGCGAGGCCAGTGCCGGCGCCGGTCAGCAGCACCGCCGCCCAGAACCTGGCGGCGCTGCGTTGCGCCAGGATCGGCGCGATCATCCGTGCATCATGCCGGGGGCTGGCAACGGGACGCCGTTGCAGTCTGGCGGTGGTATAGCGTCACAAGACGGGGCACGACATCGCCAAAGGCTGGCGGCACAACACGGTTAGAGGCCGGCGATACAACACCGTCATTGCGAGCCGCTTGGCGAAGCAATCCAGGGGCCGCCCAGCCTGGCCTCCCGTGCTGGCAGCCCGTGGTTCCCGCAAGCGCGGATCGCGATGACGGCGGTAAACCCTGGCGTTCAAGCCACCGTCACCGGAACCCGGTGCCAGGCGGCGCACAGGTAGCCCTTGATGTTCCAGGTGTCGTCGGGCTGGGCCGGCATGGTCTGGCCGGCGCTGTCCCAGGCACGCACCGCAAGCTCGTGGACGCCGGGCCGCAGATCCAGCGTGGCCGACCAGAACACCCAGTCCCAGGGACCGCTGCCCTGCTGCAGCGCCGCCTGCACCCAGTGCCGGCCGCCGTCGGACGATACGTCCACGCGCACGACCTGGCGGCCGCTGGCGACGGCATACCCGCGCACCGGCGCCGGCCCGGCTGCCAGATGCGCGCCAGGCGCCGGCTCGCAGATGACGGCGTTCAGCGGCATCTCGTTGATCGGCGCCCCTGGCAGCCAGGTTGCGTCCTGCTCGGTATCTGCCTTCGTCAAATGCGGCGGCAGCAGCTTGTAGTCGTGCTGCTGCACCGGGCTGGCGGCCGGCGCATCCTGCACGGTGACCGCCGAGAGCCACTTGGCGCTGCGCACCCCGGCGTAGCCCGGCACCACGGCGCGTAGCGGGTGGCCATGCTCGGGCGCTAGCGCGTCCCCGTTCATCGCCCACGCCAGCAGCACGTCGCCGTCCATCGCCTTCGCGAGGGTGACCGACACCTCATACCGGACCGCGGCGCCCTCCACGTCTAGGGTGTCCTCGCCGGACAGCACGACGTGCAGGCCCGGCTGCGTGGACGCCCCGGCGGCGAGCAGCACGTCGCGCAGCGCCACGCCGGTCCAGTCGGCATGGCCGATGGCGCCGCCCTGCCACGGGTCGCCCGTGGTGGGCGCGACCTGCTGCAGGTCGGCCCGCCGGTTGCCCGCGCATTGCAGCACCGCCGCCAGGGTGCGCGGGGCGAAGCGGGATTGCAGGTCGGCCACCGACAGGTCGAGCGGCGTCGCCACTATGCCGCCCACCCGCAGGCGGTGCCGGGCTGTGTCCAGCTCGGGGATGGCGCCGTGGCAGCGGACATAGAACTGCGGCTGCGGCGTGGTGAACGCGGCCCGCAGGACGGCCAGGGGCGTCTCGGCATTCAGCGGCTCGTGCGAGTGGACGATCAGGTCGTGCGTTATGATGGGTCGTCCTGCTGGGCTGGCGATCAGGCTGGCTGGTGATCAGGCTGGGGTGGTTTCCGGCGCCCGCACGGCGGCGCGCAGGTCGTCCACGATGTAGTCGCGCAGGATCGGTACGGCGTCGATTTGCTCGGACAGCAGCAGTTGGAACACCATGTTGCTGCCGTTGGAGAAGCCGACGTCCACGGCGGCCAGGTACCACTCCCACATGCGGCAGAACCGTTCGTCGTACAATGCGGCTGCCTGGGCGCGGTTGGCAGCGAAGCGGCGGCGCCAGTGCTGCAGGGTGTAGTGGTAGTGCAGCCGCAGCACCTCCATGTCGGCCACCCACAGGCCGGCCCGCTCGGTGGAGGCGAACACTTCTGACAATGACGGTACGTAGGCGCCGGGGAAGATGTACTTGCGGATGAACGGCCCGGTGCTGCCCGGCGGGCGCATGCGGCCGATGCAGTGCACGAAGGCGAAACCGCCCGGCGACAGCAGGCTGCGTATTTTGCGCAGGTACTCGTCGAAGTGGCCGACGCCGACGTGCTCCATCATGCCGACCGACACCACGCGGTCGAAGCGGCCCTCCAGCGCGCGGTAGTCCAGTTCGCGGAACTCGACCAAGTCGGCGACGCCTGCCGTGGTGGCGGCGTCCCGGGCGATGCGGAGCTGCTCGGGGGAGACGTTGATGGCGACGACGCGGGCGCCGGTGGTCTTGGCGATGTGGATGGCGAAGGCGCCCCACCCGGACCCGATCTCGGCCACCGTCATGCCGGGGCGCAGGCGCAGCTTGGCGGTGGCGCGTTGCAGCTTGCGGTGCTGGGCGGCCTCCAGGGTGTCGGTGGCCGGGTCCTCGAACACGGCGCAGGAGTAGTTGAGGCCGTCGTCCAGGAACAGGCGGTACAAGTCGGTCGAGAGGTCGTAGTGGTGCCGGGCGTTGGCCTTGGCGGCCTTTTCGGGGTTGGCCTGGTGGATGCCCTTCATCGCGCGCCAGCCGCGGCGCAGCAGGGCCTGGGCGGGGTGCGCAGCCAGACCGCCGCGGTTGGCGGCGAACAGCTCCATGAAGCCGCCGACGTCCGAGCCGTCCTCGAAGGTCAGGGTGCCGTCCATGTAGGCTTCGCCGGCGTGCAGCTCGGGGTTGAAGAACAGCTTGGTGTAGAGGCGGGCGTCGTGCAGGCGCAGGGTGACGGCGGGGCCGGGGCCTTGGCCGCCGAAGGTGTGCAGCGTGCCGTCGGCGGCGACCAGGCGCATGGTGCCGTTGCGGATGAAGCGGCGGAGCAGGTGGGCCAGCAGGCGCAGGCGCATCGCGTCGGTTCCGGCAGGCTTCATGGGGGTGGCTTCCTGTTTTGGCTGCGGCGGAGGTGGGTAGCACAGGGGTTCAAACCCGCCTAACCGCTTCTCTCTCCCTCCTAGAGAGGGCCGGGGTGAGGGGGTCTTGCTTGCTCGCTTGTAACGCTGGGGAGCGCCAGCGCCGCCGAAACTGGGCTGCCCACACCGCAGGGACCACGCTGCACGACCCCCTCACCCCGGCCCTCTCCCGAAGCGGGGAGAGGGAGCAGCAGCAAGCAGGGCTTGGCCCTCCCGCATTGCGCCGATTTGCGGCATGATCCCTTGGCAACCAGAGGTTCCCCATGCCGGACACCCCGCTCCCCCAGATCGACACGCCCAAACTTGAAGGCCGGGGCATCCCGCAGGCGGCCGACCCTTTCGCCCTGTTCCGCGACTGGATGGCGGAGGCCGCAGGGTCCGAGGTCAACGACCCCAACGCCATGACCGTCGCCACCTGCACCGCGGACGGCACCCCTTCGGCCCGGATCGTGCTGCTGAAGGACTTCGACCGCAGCGGCTTCGTGTTCTACACCAACAAGCAGGGCCGCAAGGGGGGCGAGCTGCTCGCCAACCCGCGTGCCGCCCTGCTGTTCCACTGGAAGACCCTGCAGCGCCAGGTGCGCATCGAGGGCACGGTGGAGCACGTGATCGACGCCGAGGCCGACGCCTACTACGCCACCCGCGCCCGCATCAGCCGGCTGGGCGCCTGGGCGTCCGACCAGTCCCGCCCGCTGCCGTCGCGCGCCGAGCTGGAGCGCCGGGTGGCGGAGCTGGACGCGCGCTACCCCGGCGAGGCCATCCCCCGCCCGCCGCACTGGTCCGGCTTCCGCGTGCGGCCCGAGCGGATCGAGTTCTGGCAGGACATGCCGTTCCGCCTGCACGACCGGCGGGTTTACACGAAGGCTGGCGAGGGCTGGACGACGGAAAGCCTGTATCCGTAAGCGGCCGGTGCCGGCCCTCAAGCACCCGTCATTGCGAGCCGGCTGCGGCGTGGCGATCCAGGGCGGCCAGGGCTGCGGGCGCTACCCCTGGATCGCCACGCCGCAAGCCCGGCTCGCGATGACTAGCGGTTAAGGCTGCCATGATCCCACCCGAGCAGGCAGAGGCCGCTGCGTTCCTCGCGGACCTGTCCGGCGGCCCGCCGCTGGAGACCCACATCTCCGCCGTGTTCCGCGGGGCCGACACCGTTTGGAAGCTGAAGAAGGCGGTGCGGCTGTCCTTCCTGGATTTTTCCAGCCTGGCCGACCGGCGCCGCTTCCTGGTGCGGGAGCTTGAGCTGAACGCGCCCTGGGCGCCCGGGCTGTACCAGGACGTGGCGCCGCTGGTCCGCACCCCGGCCGGGCTTGAGTTTGGCGATGGCCCGGCGGTGGAGTGGGTGCTCCGCATGGCCCGCGTGCCGGATGCCGACCTGATGGACGCCGTTGCCGCCCGTGGTGGGCTGACGCCGGACCTGCTGGATGGCATCGCCGATGCGGTGGCCGGGATGCACCTGGCGCTGCCGCCGGCCGATGTCGCCGACCCGGCCGGGCGGATGCGGGCGGTCGCGCTGGGCAATCACCGGGCCGCGGTGTCGGCCGGGTTGCCCGAGGCGCCGGTGCGGGCCTGGCTTGACGGGATGCTGGCGGCGCTGGCGTCCCGCGCCGGCTGGCTGGACGCGCGGGCTGCGGCCGGGCTGGTCCGCCGGGCGCATGGCGACCTGCACCTGGGCAACCTGCTGCTGTGGCGCGGCCGCCCGGCGCCGTTCGACGCGCTGGAGTTCGACGAGGGCATGGCCACCATCGACCTCGGCTATGACCTGGCGTTCCTGCTGATGGACCTGGACCTGCAGGCATCGCGTGCCGCGGCGAACCGGTTGCTGGGGCGCTATGTCGGGCGCACCGGGGATGCCGCGCTGGTCGGGGCGCTGCCGCCGTTCCTGTCGATGCGGGCGCTGATCCGCGCCCATGTGGCGGCCAGCCGGGGCGGGGACGGGACGGCCTACTTGCAGGCGGCGCTGCGCTACTTGCGCCCTGTGCCGCCGGTCGTCGTGGCCATCGGCGGCCTGATGGGCACCGGCAAAACGACCCTGGCGCGCGCCCTGGCGCCGGGCCTGGGTGCGGCGCCGGGCGCGCTGCACGTGCGCAGCGACGAGTCCCGCAAGCGCCTGCACGGCCTGCTGCCGGAGGACCGCCTGCCGCCTGGCGCGTACGACGCCGTGGACGCGGCGCGGACCGATGCCACCCTGCTGTATGGGCTGGGCAACGCACTGGCCGGCGGGCATGCGGTGGTGCTGGACGCGACCTTCCGCTCCCCCGCGTTGCGTGCCGCGGCGGCGGAGGCGGCACGGGCCGCCGGCGTGCCATTCGTCGGCCTGTGGCTGCACGCGCCGATGACGGAGTTGGAGCGCCGGGTCGCGGCCCGGCAGCGCGACGCCTCGGACGCGACGCCGGCGGTGCTGCGGGCGGCCGGGACCGTGGCGGCGCCGGCGGATTGGTGCGGCATCGATGCGGCTGATTCCGCGACGGCCCTGGCGGCGGCGCAAGCGGTGGTTTCCACGGCGTTGGCTGGGCAAACCTGCTGAACCCGGCTTGGGCCTGTGCTACGCTTGAATCCATGAGCGAAGCCGTCAAAATCCCCGTTCGCATGTCGGTTGACGAGTTCCTGGCCTGGGAGCCGGGCGACGGCCGGGCCTGGCAGCTTGTGGACGGTGAGCCACAGGCGATGGTGCCCGCCAGCATCCCGCACGGCATCCTGCAGCTCGAGCTTGGAGGCTTGCTCCGCAATCACTTCAATGCCCAGGGCAGCCCATGCGTCGTCGTTGGCGCCCCGGGTGTCACGCCGCACATGCAGGCTAGTCACAACATGCGCGTTCCGGACCTGGCCGTGACCTGTTCGCCCTCCGACCTGGAGGGAACCAGCATGGCTGAGCCGGTGCTCATCATCGAAATCCTGTCTCCCAACAATCAGCGGGAGACCTGGGCCAACGTCTGGACCTACGCCACCATCCCGAGCGTGCAGGAAATATTGGTGCTGAACAGCTTCCGGCTCGGCGCGGAGCTGCTGCGCCGCAACCCCGACGGCAGTTGGCCGCAGGACTCCCTGGCCGTCATCTCCGGCGACCTCGTGCTCAACAGCGTCGGCTTCCGCGTGCCGCTGGCCGACATCTATCGCAACACCCGGCTGCGCCCGCCCGCCAAGTAGTTGTTTCCGTGGTCCTGGCTTGGGGTGCCGATGACCCAAAGAGCGTTCGCCATCGGCGTCAAAGGCGGGTCAACATCAAGGACGGAGGGCATCAAAGGGACGGTTCTTGTCAGGCCTGGTCCGTGAAAGGGGTCGGGACCGCAAGGTCCTCCGAGAACAGCAGGCCGGGCCGGGCGCCGACGCCGTAATACTCAGCCCGGGCCGAGCCGCTGCCGGGGTCCAGCGCGATGATGGCGTAGCCATGGTCCAGCACGGTGCCGTCGTCGCCCAGGCGAGGCGGCAACAGGGCCGGCGGGTCCCGCAGGCCGCCAAGCGGGGCGTAGGGGTGGTCGGCGGTGAACATCGGGATCGCGCCGCAGCCGATGCAGCGGCCCCGCGCCAGGCTGCCATAGGGGGCATACAGCGCCATAGTATGCTCATGCCCCCAGAACCAGGCCGCAACCGGCCCGGCGGCGGTGAACCGGGCGAAGCTGGCGCGCAGCTTGGCGTTCCAGGGGGCCGACCCGCCGGGACCGATCTGCGCCAGCGCCGAGACGGCTGGATGATGCGACAGCAGGATGGTCTGGCCGGGGAACTCGGCGATGCGCGCCGTGATCCAGTCCTCCTCATCCGGGTTGAGGAAAGTCAGCGGATGCGGCTCGAACGGGTCGTAGGCGTGCAGGCCGGTGTCCATGGCCAGGAACTGCCAGCGGCCGCCGGTGCTGCGCAGGCAGAAATAGCTGGCACGCTGCCGGGCCGCCCCGGCGTCAAGGCCCGCGTTCAGACGGGCGATCAGGCCGTAATAGCCGTCGCCGCCGCTGTACATGTCGTGGTTGCCCGACAGGGTGAACACCGGCACGTCCGGCCCCAGCACCGCCCGCACCGGCTGGGCGAAGTTGCGGTCGCACTCGGTGGACGTGCCGGCATAGTAGATGTCGCCCAGGTGGACCAGCACGTCCGGCTGCTTGGCGGCCAGGTCGTGCAGCACCGCCAGCGCGGTCCGGCGCCCAGTGCCCCAGTCGCTCAGCAACGCCACCCGGGCGTCCGGCGCAATCGGGATCACGCCTGGCCCGGCGGCGTCAGGCGGGATGTAGGGGATGCGCCGCCGCAGTCCGTCCGGGCCGAAGTAGCTGAGGTAGCTGACCAGCGTGCCAGCCCAGCGCGGGTCGCAGCGGCTGCCGAGCAACTGATCCTGCAGGCGTGTCCGCAGCGCCGCATCGCCGCCCAACTCGGCCTGCAGCAGTTGGTAGCCCAGGCGCGCGCAGGTCCAGGCCTCGGGCGATTGGCCGGCGGGCGCCTGCACGGGCAGCGGCTCGCCGTTGGCGGCCAGGCCGGCAACGCCGCCCACCGCCTGCTCCAGCGCCGGCATCGGCCCTGTTGCGGATGGGCGCGAGGACGCCGCCGCCGCGGCCTGGAACAGCGACAGGCCATGGTTGCGAAAGGTGAGGAACGGGTTTGCGGGCATGGGGTCTCCGGAGAGCGGCGGGCGGCTTGGAATTAACCGAGCCGCCGCTCAAGCCAGGCGAACACCGGCGGGACCAGGCGCACATACCATTCCGGGGCAAGCCGCTTGGCGGCCCAGATCAGCCGGGCCTGCAAGGGATAAACGGCGTGGAAGCGGCGCCGGGCCATGCTGCGCAGCAGGCGGAGGGCAGCCTCGTCGGCGCTGATCGGCGCGCGATCGACCAGCGCCTGGGCCTGGCGGCGGGTTTCGGCGTCCCCGCGGGTGTGGCGGCCGATGGCGGCGTCGCGGTAGAAGGTGCTCATCTTCAAGGTCACATCCACGCCGGACCCGGCCAGTTCCGCCCGCAGCGCCTCCGACAGGGCCGCCAGGGCCGCCTTGGAGGCCGAGTAGGCGCCGAACCGCGGCATCCCATGGAAGGCGGCGGCGCTGGCGACGTTGACGACATGGCCGGATCCCTGTGCCACCATGCCCGGCACGAAGGCGCGGATGCCGTGCACCGCGCCCATCAGGTTCACGTCCAGCACTTCCCGCCAATCGGCCAGGGGGGTGTCCAGCACCGGGCCGCCGCAGCCGATGCCGGCGTTGTTGAACAGCAGGTCGGCGCCGTCCCGGGCTGCGGCGGCGAAGGCACCGGGGTCGGCCACGTCGAACACGAACAGCCCCGGCGCGGCGCCGCCTGCGGCCAGGATGGCGGCGGCCACCACGTCCAGCCCGGCCGCGTCCAGGTCGTTCAGCCCCAGCCGCCACCCGGCCGCGCCCAGCCGCAGCGCCAAGGCCCGGCCAAGCCCGCTGGCCGCCCCAGTGATGAAGGCGCGCCGCCCCGGGTGGCGCCGGGCCAGCGCGGCCAGGCTGTTGCCCGCGGAACTCTGCATCATCGGCACGCGCCCTCTCGTTTTTTTGGGGGTCCTGGCCGCGGCGCTACCGGGCCGCCCGCCGCCCCGCCGCCGCCTGACGCGCCAGGCCCGCCACCAGCCGCCGCACCAGCAGCGCATCCGGTGCCCCGGTCTGCTTGCATGCCAGCTCGACCCGGCGCGCTTCGGTCATCGCCTGTCCCAGCCGCCCGGCGTCCCACGCCTGCACCGACTGCGTGAAGTCCGCCACCCGCTTGAAGAACACCGGCGGCCGCAACGCCCGGACCGCATCCCCCGCCGCCATCCCCGCCGCCATGTGCCCCCGCGCCATGTGCAGCCGCGTCAGGTGCCCCAGCACCCCGCGCACCACCGCCACCGGCGCCATGCCTTCGGCCAGGGTGCGCTCCAGCGACCGGTCCGCCAGCGCCACGTCGCCCAGGGTTGCGGCGAACACCGCGTCGTCGAACGACACCGCCGCCTGGTCCCCCACGCAGGCCCGCACCGCGTCCAGGCTGACCGTCTCGCCTCTCGCGGAAGCATCCCCGCCGGCATACAGCACCAGCTTCTCCACCTCGCCCCGGGTGGCCCCGCGGTCGGCGCCCACATGGTCCAGCAGCCACTCCATCGCGTCCGCGTCGAGCCGCAGCCCGGCCTGCTGCAGTCCGCCCTCGATGGCGTCGCGCAGCGCCTTGCCGTCCTCCGGGTAGCATGCCAGCGCGGCGCCGTTCGCCGCGGCCTCCAGCAGCGCGCGCAGCTTGCTGCGGCCCGGCAGCGCGCCGGCCTCCAGCACCACCAGGCTGTCACCAGGGGCGTCCAGCACCGCCTTTACCGCCGCCGTCAGGCCGTCCCCGGCGTCCCGCACCCGGATCACCCGCCGCCCGCCCATCATGGAGATGGCGGACGCCTCCTCGGCCAAGCGCCCGTGGTCCTCCCGCGACAGCCAGGCGACGCGGAACGGGTCGTCGCGGGCGCCCACGACGGCCTGGGTGAGCTGCCCGGCACGGTGGCGCACCATGCCCTCGTCGTCGCCGTGCAGCAGCACCGCGCGGGCCGGGCCGGGGTCGCGCAAGAAGCCCGGCAGGCGGCGTGCATCCAGCTTCAAGCCGCGCACCCATCGTCCGGCGCCATCGCGTCCCCGACCGTCATCGCCCGCCCGGCTGTCACTGCCCAGGCTGTCACTGCCCAGGCTGTCACTGCTCCGCCTGTCATC
>CAXTFY010000009.1:20953-35984 GCA_964243265.1 uncultured Acetobacteraceae bacterium
GGCTGTCACTGCCCAGGCTGTCACTGCCCAGGCTGTCACTGCTCCGCCTGTCATCGCGAGGAGCGCTTGCGACGCGGCAATCCAGCCCCCGCAAGGACCGCATCAGCCCGCCCTGGATCGCCACGCCAAGCCGGCTCGCAATGACGGCGGCCCACCGCCATCCGGGTCATCATGCCGGCGCGGCAGCCTGCTTGAAGTAGATGCCCAGCTTCAGGGTGATCTGGTCGGCCAGCGACTGCGCGATCCGTTCCTGCGCGGAGTCGTTCTCCAGGGTGGCGGCGAAGTACTCGTTGTTCAGGATGTTGTAGCCGTCCAGCACCCGTGCGTTGCCAGACGTCAGCGGCTTGTGCGCCAGCGACAGCTCCCGCAGGTAGAAGGACGCGCTGCCGATCAGCCGGATGCGCGTCGTGGAGGTGTCCCGCTGGATCGCCTGGCCCTCGGAGGAAACGCCGTAGGTCACCACCAGCTCATACCGCTTGGCCGTGCCGGTGCCCGGTCCCTCGAATCGCTGCTGCAGCGCCTGGCGGATCAACTGGCCCGTCCGCTCGGCGATCGGCGGGATGTAGATGGCCGCCATGTCCGCCGCTGCCGGGCCGGGCGTGCCGCCGCTGCTCGGCGCATACAGCGGGTGGAAGCCGCACCCCGAAACCGCTGCCCCCAGCAGCAAACCCCGGCGGCGCACGCTAACCCGCGACCACGAAGTTCACGATGCGGTCGGGCACGTGGATGCGCTTCACCACCCGGCGCCCGTCCAGCAGGCGGGCCACGGCGGGTTCCGCCTCGGCGGCGGCGATGGCGGTGGCGGCGTCGGTGCCCGGCGGCAGCGAAAGGGTGGCGCGCAGCTTGCCGCCGACTTGCACCGCGATGGTCACCTGGTCCACCGCCACCAGCGCCGGGTCGGCGGCGGGCCAGGGCTGGGTGCTCACCAGCGCGGCGCTGGGGTCCAGCAGGTGCTGCACGCTTTCGGCCAGGTGCGGCGCCATGGGGGCCAGCAGGCGCGCGAGGATGCCCGCCGCCTCCCGCCGGGCCCAATCCAGGCCCTCGGACGGGGCGGCACGCTCGGCCTCCTGCAGGGCGGAGGTCAGCTCATACAGCCGGGCCACGGCGACGTTGAAGGCGAAGGTCTCCAAGGCGTCCGTCACCGCGGCAATCGAGCGGTGGGCGACGCGGCGCAGCGCCATCGCGGCTGGGGCGAAGCTCGCCGGGCCGGCCCCTGGCGCAGCCTGGCCAGCATCTGCCGCAGCCTGGGTGGTGGCGGCGACCGCCTGCGACAGCCGGAACACCCGCTGCACAAATCGCGAAGCCCCGGCGATGCCGGCCTCCGTCCACTCGATGTCGCGCTCCGGCGGGTTGTCCGACAGCACGAACCAGCGCGCGGTGTCGGCGCCGTAGCGGTCGATGATCGCGCCGGGATCGACGGTGTTGTGCTTGCTCTTTGACATTTTCTCGCCGCGCCCGACCAGGACCGGGCGGCCGGTCGCACGTTGCGTCACGGTGCCGTCCGGGCGACGCTCCACCTCCTCCGGATACAGCCAGGCGCCGGCCTCGTCCTTGTAGCTTTCGTGCGTCACCATGCCCTGGGTGAACAGGCCGCGGAACGGCTCGGCCACGCCGACCTCCCCGGTGGCCTGCAGGGCGCGGGTGAAGAAGCGGGAGTATAGCAGGTGCAGGATCGCATGCTCGATGCCGCCGATATACTGATCGACCGGCATCCAGTGGTCCACCGCATCCCGCACCAGCGGCGTCGCAGCGTGCGGCGAGCAGAAGCGGGCGAAGTACCAACTGCTGTCCACGAAGGTGTCGAAGGTGTCGGTCTCGCGCCGGGCCGGGCCGCCGCAACCGGGGCAGGCGACGTGCGACCAGGTGGGGTGGTGGTCCAGCGGGTTGCCCGGGCGGTCGAACGTGACATCCTCCGGCAGCCGCACCGGCAGGTCGGCATCCGGCACCGCGACCGCGCCGCACGCCGCGCAGTGGATGACCGGGATCGGGCAGCCCCAGTAGCGTTGCCGGCTGACGCCCCAGTCGCGCAGCCGCCAGTTCACCACCCCCATGCCGGCGCCGTCGCGTTCCAGGGTGTCGATGGCGGCGCGCCTGGCCGCCGTGCCGTCCATGCCGTCCAGGAAGCCGGAGTGGATCATCACGCCCGGCCCGTCATAGGCTGCAGCACCCACGGCGAACGTGGCGGCGTCCTCCCCCGGCGGCAGCACCACGGCCGGGGTCGGCAGGCCGTACTTATGGGCGAAGTCCAGGTCGCGCTGGTCGCCGGCCGGGCAGCCGAAGATGGCGCCCGTGCCGTATTCCATCAGCACGAAGTTGGCGATCCACACCGGGTAGGTCTCGCCGGGCAGGAAAGGGTGCGCCACGCGCAGCCCGGTGTCGTAGCCCTGCTTCTCCGCCGTCTCGATGGCGGCCTCGCTGGTGCCGAGGCTGCGGCACTGCGCAATGAACGCCGCCGCCGCCGGGTCGCCCGCGGCGGCATGGGCGGACACCGGGTGCTCCGGCGCCAGGGCGATGAACGACATGCCGAACAGGGTGTCGGGCCGGGTGGTGAACACCTCGACATGGGTTTCCGCCCCGGCCGGCTGGGTCAGCGGGAAGCGCACCCGGGCGCCTTCGCTGCGGCCGATCCAGCGGGCCTGCATGGTCCGCACCCGCTCGGGCCAGCGGTCCAGGCCGTCCAGCGCCGCCAGCAGCTCGGGCGCGAACTGCGTGATGCGCAGGAACCACTGGCTGAGCTGCCGCTTCTCCACCGGAGCGCCGGACCGCCAGCCGCGGCCGTCGATCACCTGCTCGTTGGCCAGCACGGTGCCGTCCACCGGGTCCCAGTTGACCCAGCTCAGCTTCCGCTCCGCCAGCCCGGCTGCCATCAGCCGCAGGAACAGCCGCTGCTGCTGGCCGTAGTACTCGGGGTCGCAGGTGGCGAACTCACGCGACCAGTCGAGCGACAGGCCCATGCGCTTCAGCTCGGCCCGCATGGCGGCGATGTTGGCGTAGGTCCAGCCGGCCGGATGCACGCCGCGGTCGCGCGCCGCGTTCTCCGCCGGCAGGCCGAAGGCGTCCCAGCCCATCGGGTGCAGCACCGAGTATCCGCGGGCGCGCTTGTACCGGGCTACTACGTCGCCAAGGGTGTAGTTGCGGACGTGCCCCATGTGGATCTTGCCGCTGGGGTAGGGGAACATCTCCAGCACGTAGTACTTCGGCTTGCCATCGCCGGGCAGGTCGGCGACCTGGAAGCAAGCAGCAGCGTCCCAGGCGGCCTGCCAGTGCGGCTCGGCCTGGGCGAAATCATAGGCGGGGACGTCGATGGCTGGGACGTTGGGAGCTGAAGCGTTGGGGGCGGGAACGTCGTTCATGGGGCGCGCAATCTGCTGGGAGGCGGCCCTGTATCCCCCAGCCCAACCGGGGCGGCAAGCGGGAGATGCTCCCTCTCCCCCCGGGAGAGGGCCGGGGTGAGGGGGCCGGACGGGCAGGACTTGCCCGTTCTAAGGACGAAATCCGCTCTCAACTATGCCGGTAATGGCCCTTGCGGCTTCCCTTACCCTAGCCCTCTCCCGGGGGGAGAGGGAGCAGCGGCGGCCGGCTATTGCCCCATCATCGCCTTCACGTTGTCCAGCCCGCTCCGGTACAGCCCGTGGATGGCCTTTGATGCCGTTGCATCGTCCGCACCCCCCGCGGGTTGGAACGTGCCGCGCCAAGTGACGAGCGAACCGCTGCCGGACGGCGCGACGCTCATCGTCGAGGCGTAGCCCGTAACCGGCAGCACCTTGGGATCGACCTGCAGGATCACGTAGCTGAGGCTGTCGGGGGCGAGGGCGGTCAGCCGCTCCACCACCTTCGGGTCGCCCGGAGCCTTCAGGGTGATCGTGCGCACCGATCCGATCTCGTTGCCCTTGTCGGCTGGGCTGCTCACCACGCCCGGCAGCCAATTCACGATGCCGTCGAACTGGCCCATCGTGGCCCAGACCTTCGCCGGGGGCGCGGCCGTCATCACCGTCTCCTGCACCTCCAGCGCAAGGGCTGGTTGCGCCGCGGCGAGGACAGCCCCAGCAAAGGCGAATGTGCTGAGGGCGGCGAAAAGCGGACGGATCATGGCGTTTCCCTGGGCTGTTATGGTTGCCTGGCATAGTGGACGGCGGCCCCGAATCCTACAAGCCCTGGGGACGCCCAGCTTGGGAGGCCAGCCTGGGAGGAGGGCGGCAGCCTCGGGGCAGGGCGGCGGGAAGCGTTCCACCTTGCCGGGCGCCGGGCTATGCTGGGGCCTCCAAACCCGCCAAGGTCCGCCCATGCGCCTCTACGGCATGTCCGCCTCCGGCAACTGCTGGAAGGCGGCCACCATCCTGCGCCTCACCGGCCATGACTTCGAATGGCAGGAGACCGACGGCAACGCCGGCGCCACCCGCACCCCCGGGTACCTGGCCGTCAACCCCGCCGGCAAGGTGCCGGCCGTGCTGCTGGACGACGGCGAGGTGCTGACCGAAAGCAACGCCATCCTGCTGCACTTCGCCGAGGGGACGCCCTGGCTGCCGCCGCCCGGCCTGCCGCGCACCCGCATCCACGAGTGGCTGTTCTTCGAGCAGTACAGCCATGAACCCTGCATCGCCGTCGCCCGCAACATCCGCGCCTGGCGGCGGGAGGCACACCTGCACCCGGACTGCCTGGCCGATTGCAGCGCCCGGGGCGCGCAGGCGCTGGACGCGATGGAACGGCGGCTGATCACCCAGTACTGGCTGGCGGGCGGCGGCCCCAGCGTTGCCGACTTGGCGCTGTTCGCCTACACCCACCGTGCTGACGAGGCCGGGTTCGACCTTGCCGCCTGGCCCGGCGTCGCCGCCTGGGTGGTGCGGATGGCGGCGGTGGCGGGGATCACGCTGCTGCCCCGGCCACACGGCTGGCCCGGCGCCTAGCTCCCCCAACGCAGTCTGTCGTCGCCAAGGACCTCCCGAGCCGCCGGGATTATGGCCGTTCCGGGGATTGCCGGACAGCGGGGGCGGGCAACGGCTTAGCTTGGTGGGAGTCCGGTCCCAGCACACTATCCAGCTAGACGGAAATGTGACCTCACGGCATAGTGAGGTACGCCGCCGTACGCCGGTGCTGGGGTTGGCGACCGCCGGCAGACGACATCGCCGATCAGTGCCCGTCACCAGGAGAGGCTTGCATGTCGATGGTCCCGAACACCGTCCCCAACCCGCTGCATCCGGCCTTGACCGTCCCGGCGACCGGCTTGCTCAGGCGCATCCTCGCCCATCCGACGTTCATCCTGCCGCGGGACTTCAGCCTGTTCCTGGTGAGCGCCCGCACCGACGCCGCCATCGAGCGGACCCGCGCCCGGGCCGGTGCCCGCGCGGCGTTCGAGGAAGCCTACACCCGGTCCGGCGACCCCTGGCGGTCCGCCGCGCCGCGCTACCGCTACCAGGGGCTGAAGTACGAGCAGATCATGGCGCTGCTGCCGGCCCGGCGGTTCCGGCGCACGCTCGACCTCGGTTGCGGCCTTGGCTTGCTGTCGCAGCACCTGGCTCGGCGGTCGGACGCGGTGCTGGGGCTGGACGTCGCGGAGGCGGCAGTCGGGCACGCGCGGCGGCGGGCAGCGGGCATCGCCAACCTCAGCTTCGAGCAGGGCGACATCCTCGACTTGCCCGCCAGCCTGGACGCGACGTTCGACCTGGTTGTGGTCGCGGACACCCTGTACTACCTGTCCCCGCTCGGCGACGACCTGCTCAAGGCGCTCAGCGCGCGGCTGGCGCGGCTGCTGGCGCCGGGCGGCATCCTATTGCTGGCCAACCACTTCTTCTTCGCCGCCGACGCCGGTTCGCGGCTGACCCGGCGCATCCACGATGCCTTCACCTGGTCGCCGCACCTGTCGGCGATGGGCCACCATCGCCGGTCGTTCTTCCTGGCTACCCTGCTCAAGCCAAGGGATGCTAAGTCGGGGGATGCGAATTTGGGGGCTTCCATCCCTGGAGATGCCAGGTTGGAGAACCCCAGCCTGGAAAATGGCACGCTGGATGACCTCAGGCTGGCGCCGGCCGCGCCTTAGGCGGCCGGGCGGGCGCAGGCTGCTGGCGGCCGCCGCGGGGGTTGGCATCCTGGGCTGCGCGGGCTGGGTGGCCGCCAGCGTCTGGGGCGACCTGGCCCAGGCAGGATCGGGCGCCGTGCAGGCGCTGTGGACGGTCCCGGCGGCGGTGGCCGTGCACTTGGTGCAGTTGCTGCTCTCCGCCCTCGGCTGGCGCGTCCTGCTGGTGCGGTCCCCCGTCGGCCTGCCGGGCTTCTTCCGGCTTCGGCTGATGCGCGAGGGGCTGAACACCCTGGTGCCGCTGGCGCATGTCGGCGGGGAGGTGATCGCTGCGCAGGCCATGATCCGGGCGGGCATCCCGGCCGTCGTGGCGGTGGCGGGCATGGTGGTGGACGTGACCGTGGAGCTGTGCGCGCAGCTTGCCTTCCTGGCCGCGGGCTGCGTGCTGCTGGCGGCGGTGGCCGGGACTGGGACCGCCTGGCTCTGGTGCGGCAGCCTCGGCCTGGCGGCATTGGCAGCGGCCAGCCTGGTGCTGGCGCAACGCTTCGGTGGCCTGCGGCTGCTGGAGGCGGTGGTCCGCAGCATCGGGCGGCGTTGGCCTTCTATGGGGCCTGGGTTGCAAGGCAGCGGCCTAGACGGGTTGGAGGCTGCGGCGCTCGCCATCTACCGCCGGCCGCGCCGGTTGCTGCTGGCCTTCTGCCTGCAGGGGGCCGCTTGGGCGCTGGGGGCCGGCGAGACCTGGCTCGTGCTGCAGGCGCTTGGGGTGGACGCCTCGCCGGGGCAGGCGTTTGTGGTCGAAAGCCTGGGGATGGCGGCGCGCAGCGCGGGGTTTGCCGTGCCGGGCGCGTTGGCGATCCAGGAGGGTGGCTTCGTCCTGGCTGCCGCCGCCGTTGGCCTGCCGGGGGTGGCGGCACTGTCGCTGTCGCTGGTCAAGCGGGTGCGGGAACTGCTGATCGGCTTGGCCGGGCTGGCGTGCTGGCGGCTGGTGCGTGCAGCCGGGGTGCGACGGATGGCGGCGGAACTGGCGATGGCGCAGGCTGGCGCGGTAGCCGGCAACCGGGATGGCTAAGGGTCATGCCCTTGGGAGGGCAGGATATGCGCGGCCTGGGATAACAGCGGTCGGACGGTCAACCCATCTCCGAGCCAATGAAGCCTTGGACCGTTGTGGATGACGGGCAAACC
Source organism: uncultured Acetobacteraceae bacterium (assembly GCA_964243265.1). Lineage (GTDB taxonomy): Bacteria > Pseudomonadota > Alphaproteobacteria > Acetobacterales > Acetobacteraceae > DASWOJ01. The sequence goes on from CAXTFY010000009.1 coordinate 28,146, forward strand.
CTTTGTCGTTCACCGTCCAATACCAATGGCCCTTCGCTCCGACGTTTACGATGCTGCATCCAGACAGGCTCCGTCATTGCGAGCCGGCTTCGGCGCGGCATAAGGGGCGGCAAGGATGCAGTTCCGGTCTTGCAGTCCTGGATTGCCGCGCCGAAGCCAGTTCGCAATGACAGCGTGGTTTGAAACAGCGCCGGTCAGCGTCAAGGGCGCCCGGCATCAGCTCCGCCGCCGTGCCGCCGCGACCTCCAGCTCCCCCGCATGGCGCTCGGCGCTGTTGGCCGGGGCGGGCGCCAGCGGCGGCGCTTGCCCGGCGGCGCGGCGCACCTCGGCCAGCAGGTCCCGCATGTCGGCGCTGTCCTTGCGGATCAGCGCCGCCTGCGGGCCGAGCCGCTCGCGGTCCGCCCGGGTCATGTCCATCGCCGTCACCACCAGCACGGGGATGCCGGCCCAATCGGGGCTGTTGCGCAGCTCCTTCAGCACCGCGAACCCGTCCATGCCCGGCATCATCAAGTCCAGCAGGATCACCGCAGGCCGGGCGGCGGCGACCTTCTGCAGCGCGGTGCGGCCGTCTGCGGCGGTCTGCACGGACCAGCCGGCCCGGGTCAGCATGGCGTGCAAGCGGTCGCGCGTGTCCTCGTCGTCGTCCACCACCAGCACGTCGCCGCGGCCCTCCGGCGCCAATGCGTCGAGTGACCGCTTCAAGTGGTCCCACTCGACGGGCTTCACCAGGTAATCGGCGGCGCCGAGCGAATAGCCGAGGCCGCGCTCGTCCACGAAGCTGACCACGACGACCGGGATGGAGGACAGCGCCGGGTCGGCCTTGAGGCGGGACAGCACGGCCCAGCCATCCACATGCGGCATCAGGATGTCGAGTAGGATGGCGCTGGGGCGCAGCTCGGCGGCCAGGCGCAGGCCGGTCTCGCCGTCGGGCGCGGTCCGCACGGCGAAGCCCTCGCGCTGCAGGAAACGGGTCATGAGGTCCAGCACGGCCGGGTCATCGTCGATGACCAGGACGGGGACAGCGACGGGGACCTGGCCGGGGACCGGGCCGGCTGCCGGGGTCTCGGCCCCGGGTGCGTCCGCGTCGGGGACCTGGGGCGGCTGCCAGGCGGCGGGCAGGCGCAGGGTGAAGCTAGTGCCGCGGCCCGGCGTGCTGTCCACCGCCACCGTGCCGCCCAGCATGGAGCTGAACGCCTTGGTGATCGACAGCCCGAGCCCGGTGCCGCCGAACCGCCGGGTGGTGGAGGCGTCGGCCTGCTGGAACCGTTGGAACAGCTTGTCCAGTTGCTCCGCCGTCATGCCGATGCCGGTGTCGGATACGCGGAACAGTACCTCGCCGCCGGCGCGGGAGGCGGCCAGGGTGATGCTGCCCCGTTCGGTGAACTTGGCGGCGTTGCTCACCAGGTTGAGCAGCATCTGCCGCAGCTTGGTCATGTCCTGGTGCATCCCCCCCAGGTCGGGAGCCAGTTCCACGGCCAGGGTGTTGCCGCGCTTGTCCACCAGGGCCTGCGCCGTCGCGGCCACGTCCTGCACCAGTTGGGCAGGGTCGAAGTCCTCGGCATAGACCTCCATCTTGCCGCTTTCGATCTTCGACAGGTCCAGCACGTCGTTGATCAAGCCCAACAGATGGCGGGCGTTGCTTTTCACCTTGGCCATGTCGGACAGCAAGCCCCCGGGGTCGCCCGAGTCCGAGATCTCCTCCTCCAGCATCTCGCTGTAGCCGATGATGGCGGAGAGCGGGGTGCGCAACTCATGGCTCATGTTGGCGAGGAACTGGCTTTTGGCGCGGTTGGCGTCCTCGGCGGCGTCGCGGGCGGCGCGCAGGTCGTCCTCGGCCAGGCGGCGGTCGGTGATGTCCTCGTGGACGCCGACCCACTCGCGCGCACGGCCTGCCCGGTTCGCGCCAGACGCGGCCGGCGATGCGGCGTCCAGCATCGACCGCTCCGACATTGGCCCCTCTGGCATTGGCCCGTCCAGGACGGGCGCGGCGCGCACGGCGAACAGGCGATAGACGCCGTCGTGCCGGCGCACGCGGTGCTCGTGCACGAACACCCGGCGGTTGGCGACGGCCGCGTCCCAGGCGGTGAGCGTGGCGGCGAGGTCGTCGGGATGGATGGCCTCGGTCCAGCCGCGGCCGGCGAGGCGGGCAGCGGTCTGGCCGGTGTAGCGGGACCAGTCGGGCTGCTCCCCGGTCATGTTGCCGTGGGCGTCGTTAGTCCAGATGATGTCGCCGACGACCTCGGCGGCGGCGCGGAACCGCTCCTCGCTGGCGAGCAGGTCGCGCTGCACGCGGGCCTGGTCGAACGACGACGCCAGCAGCGCCAGGAACAGGATCAGGAAGGTGGCGCCAGAGACGTACAGCGCCAGCATCTCCGGCGGGATGCCGTCCAGGCCGCCGGCGTCCATGCCGGCGGTATTGGAGGTGCTGTGGGAGATGCCATGGGACATGAACGTGGCGGCGAGGATGCCGCAGTAGTGCATCCCGTACACGGCGAAGCCCATCACCGCCGCGGCGCCCAGCCTCTGCCCGACGCCGCTGCTGCGTAGCGCCAGCCACAGCGCCGCCGTGGACGCGGCGACGGCGATCACCACCGACAGCGCCACCAGCGGCCAGGAATAGTCGATGTCTGTTGGCATCCGCATCGCCGCCATGCCGGTGTAGTGCATGGCTGCGACGCCGCCGCCCATCAGCACGCCGGCCGGCAGCACGTCCCACCGCCGCGCGCCGGCCCGGCACACCCAGGCAAAAGCCGCCCCGGTCGCACCGACCGCCGCCACCAGGGACAGCAGGGTGCCGCGTGCGGCGTAGCCGACCGGCATGTCCATCCGCAGCGCGAGCATCCCGATGAAGTGCATCGCCCAGATGCCGCCGCCCATCACCAGCGCCGCCATGCCGACCCACAGCGGGCGGAACGCCCGTGCCGCCCCGCGCGCCCGTCCGGCAAGTTCCAGCGCGCCATATGAGGCGAGCACGGCGATCAGCACCGACAGGGCCGCCAAGGGCAGTTCGAGGTGGGTGGCGACGGGCATGGCGGTCTCCGGCGCGGCCTTCAGGGACGGGATGGCATGGGCGCTCATGGGCAGAACACCTTGGGGGCTGTTGCGTTGCGTTGCCGGGCCTGATGGGCCCCGCCTGCTGATCCGGGCCTGCTGATCCGGGCCTGGGATGTGCATGCCGGTTGTTGCTGACCCGGTACAACTTCTTTTTACTGCATTTGCTGGCCGATGCTGTCACCGTGCGCCTGCGTGTCCCGAACGCTCCAATAACGAACGATAAAACGAACGGAGGACAGCTATGGCCGAAGTATTTGCCTATCACTCAGCACGTGACGTGGGCCGGCCCGCGGTGCGGCGCATCACCTTGGGCGACCTGTGGTCCGCACTGGCGGCGGGCTGGGCGGACTTCATGGCGATCCCGACGCAGCTCGTGTTCCTCGGCCTGATCTACCCGGCCGTGGGGCTGGTGGCGGCGCGGGCGGCGTCGGGCGGCGGCGTGCTGCCGCTGCTGTTCCCGATGGTGGCCGGGCTGGCGCTGCTGGGGCCGGTGCTGGCGGTCGGCACCTATGAGATCAGCCGCCAGCGGGAGGCCGGGCTGAACCCCACCTGGCGCAGCGCCTTCGACGTGCTGCGTGCGCCGGGCCTGCCGGGCGTGGTGGCGCTGGGGGTGCTGCTGCTGGTGGTGTTCTTGGTTTGGATCGGCGTGGCGCGGGCGATCTACGTCGATACCGTCGGGGCGATGGCGCCCACGTCGGTCGGGGACCTGCTGCAGGCGGTGCAGGACAGCCCGCGCGGCTGGGCGCTGGTGGTATTCGGCAACCTGGCGGGCGCCGGGTTCGCGGCGGTGGTGCTGGCGGTCTCGGCGGTGTCGTTCCCGATGCTGCTGGATCGCGCGGTAACGCCGGCGGCGGCGATCGGCGCCTCGCTGCGGGTGGTGCGGGCGAACCCGGCGGCGATGGCGGCATGGGGCGTGCTGGTGGCGGTGGTGCTGGCGCTGGGTTGCCTGCCGCTATTCGTTGGGCTGGCGGTGGCGATGCCGGTGCTGGGGCATGCGACGTGGCACCTGTACCGGCGGGCGGTGGCGTAGCCCGGTCGGGGACCCGTCCGATCCGGGTCGCTTGGGCAGGGTGATCCCATAAGGCATGAGGGCGCTGCCTGCCTTCTCTCTCTCCCTCCGGGAGAGGGTCGGGGTGAGGGATGCCGGCAGCGCGTGACTGCCCCGCCCGAGGACGGGGTTCAGCCGCCAAGCAACGAGAGTTCGGCCCTTGGAGCTTCCCTCACCCCGGCCCTCTCCCGGAGGGAGAGGGAGATAGCGATGGCCCCACCCCGGTCCTTGATCCCATGCGGATCAGACCTCGACCAGCACCCGTTCCGCCTCCACCCGCACCGGGTAGGTCGCCAGCGGCCCGCAGGGCGGTCCCCGCCGTTGCGCGCCGGTCGGGATGTGGAACTGGCCCTGGTGGCGCGGGCAATCGACGCAGTCGCCACTCAGGCCACCCTGCGACAGGAACGCGAAGTGGTGCGGGCAAATGGCCGTCGTTGCATAGACTGCGCCCTCGATGTCGTACAGCAGCAGCGCTCGGCCGCCCGCCTCCACCTCCATCCAGCGGCGCTCGCCCAGGGCGGCCCGGCTGCCCGCGTCGATCCACGCCACCGCCGCTACCCCAGCCGCAACGGCGCGCGGCCATGGCCGTTGCCGGCCTCCACCAGCCGGGCCAGCGCATCGGTGAAGGCCCGGCGGTCCGCATCCGGCAGCGCCGCCACCGTCCGGGCATGGGCACGCCGCGCCGGGGCATCCATGCGGGCCAGCAGCGCCGAGCCAGCCTCGGTCATCTCCACTAGGCGCACCCGGCGGTCGGCCGGGCTGGCGCGGCGCAGCACAAGGCCCCGCGCCTCCAGCCTGACCGCGACGTTGGCCAGGGTGGCGCGGTCCACCCCCACCTCCTCGCCGAGCCGCGCCTGGTCCAGGCCGGGGTGGGCCTGCACGGCGGTCATGATGCTGTATTGCACCGGCGTGACCTCGAACGCCGCGCACTCCTCGATGAACAGCGCGACGTGGATCTGGTGCAGCCGCCGGAGCAGGAAGCCGGGGCGCGCGGCAAGGTCGAAGACGGTCGGGGCGGCGGCGTCAGGCATCGGGGCGGGATACCAGCCGCGGGTCGCTAAGGCCATGCGCGATCATGCCGTGACGGACCACTGCCGCAACGCCAACCGCCGGGGGTTCTGACCTGATCGTCCCGACCGGCGCCCGTCATGGCGAGCCGCGCCGGCGTTGTGGCAATCCAGGGGCCGTGACTGCGGCTTGGCAATCCAGGAGCTGCACGCGCCGTTCTGGCCGCCCTGGCTTGCCACGCCGAAGCCGGCCCGCAATGACGGCGCTCCTCTTGCCGGCCAACACCCGCAGCCGCTGGTTATAAAAAGCCATGCAGTACTGGCAGCAGTTCGAGGATGCGGGGCCGGACCAGGCGGCCTGGACGGACCGGTATCCAGCCGCCATGCCGGACGGCCGCCGCCTGGTGCTGCCGCTGCGCGACCTGGGCGAGGTCGCGGGGGCCGGGTTCATCGCCAACCAGGCTTCGTTCGCCGTGCTGGACCAGGTCGCCGCCTGGACCGCGGCCACGGCGGAACGGTTCCAGGCAGAGGCCGTCGTGGGCCTGCCCACCCTGGGGCACACCGTCGGCGCGGCGGTCGCCTGGGCGCTGGGCCATGCCGGTTGGGCGGCGCCGTCCACCACTCGCAAGCGATGGTACGACGACACGCTGTCCGCCCCGCTCGGCCCCATCACTGCCTCGGCCACCGGGGCCAACACCGCCCGGCGCATGTGGCTCGAACCGCGGCTGCTCGAACGGCTGCACGGGCGCCGGGTGCTGCTGGTGGACGACGTCATCAGCACCGGCAGCAGCGCCCTGGCTGGGCTGGCACTGCTCCGCGCGGCCGGGATCGCGCCGGTCGGCCTGGCGATCGCCATGGTGCAGGGCGAAGCCTGGCGCACCGCCTGGCCCGCGTCGGTCGAGGTGGTGGGGGCGTTCTGCACGCTGCGCTTTCACCGTGGCCCCGGAGGATGGGCGCCTACCGCCTGGCGATCATGTCGATCTCGACGATGCCGCCGCGGGCCAGGCCAGTGACGCCCACCGTGGTCCGCGCCGGCAGGCGGTCGGCCGGGAAGTACGTCGCATACAGCGCGTTCATCGCCGCATAGTCGCGGTCGAACTGCGTGAGGAAGATGCGGACGCACACCACGTCCGCCAGCCCCGCCCCGGCGCCGCGCAGGGCGCGCTGCAGGTTATCCATCACCTTGGCCGTCTGCGCCTCGATGCCGTCGGGCAGCGGCAGGGCGTCATCGGCCGGGTCGGTGGCGAGTTGGCCGGTGACGAACAGCCAGCCGTCCCGCTCGACGACGTGGCTGTACGGCGCCACCGGCTTGGGCGCGTCGGGGATCATGTGGAAGATCGGGCCAGTCGTCATGGCTTGCACCGTCTCGGTCATCGGGGAGCCTCCTTCGGGGCGTAGCGCAGCAGGAACTGCCGGGCGCGCTCGGTGCGCGGGGCGGTGAAGAACGCCTCGGGCTCGCCGGTCTCGACGATGCCGCCGCGGTCCATGAGCATGATGCGGGTCGCGGCGTCGCGGGCGAACGCCATCTCGTGCGTCACCGCCAGCATCGTCATGCCGTCGCGCGCCAGGCCCTGCATCACCGCCAGCACCTCGCCGACCAGCTCCGGATCGAGCGCGCTGGTGAGCTCGTCGAACAGCAGCAGGTCCGGGCGCATCATCAGGGCGCGCACGACTCCCAGGCGCTGCACACCCCTACCGCCCAAAAACCTGCCGCAGCCGCTGCCAGGCCAGGCGCAGCAGCAGCCGGCCCCCCGACAATGCCGCGGGCGCCGCCGCCGTGCCGCCGTCCAGGCGCGCCGCCAGGTTGCGGGCGAACACCCCGGCGATCTCGCCCGCCAGCAGGTCCACCACCCGGCCGCGCGCCAGTTGCGACAGCGCGCCCCGCAGACCGTACTCCACAGCCACGTCCAGCACGCAGCCGCCCTCCCCATCGGGCACAACCTGGAAGCGTGCGACGGCATTCAGCCGGGTGCCGCTGGCCTGATCCTGCCCGGTGCCCTGCACCAGCCCGCTGCGAGTCGCCTCGTCGTACGAGAGCGTCGCGGTGCCGCCGAAGCGGGCGCGCACCGGACCCAGCGCCACGACCATATGGCCCTCGATGCGGCCCTGCTCGGCCACGGCAAGCTGCGCGCCGGGGATGCATGCCGCCAGCAGCGCCGGGTCCTGCAACGCCTGCCAGACCTGCGCGGCGGGCTGCTCGAAGCGCAGCCGCTGCCGCAATCCCTCGGTGGCGGCGGCCCGGCTCGGCTGATCCGTCGCCTGCACCCGGCCGAACTGCGCCGCCGGCACCGGCGACGGGGCTGGGCGGTCGATCGCCAGGCGTTCGTCCAGCACCCGGCGGATCGCCCGCACGATGCCGTTGTAGCCGGTGCAGCGGCACAGGTTGCCCGCCAGCTCCAGCCGCACCCGGTCGTCATCCGCGTCCGGCAGCCGCCGCACGATGTCGCGCGCCGTCACCAGCATGCCCGGCGTGCAGTAGCCGCATTGCAGCGCATGCTCGGCCGAGAACGCCAGGCGCAACCGGGCCATGACGGGATCGTCCTCCAGTCCCTCAATGGTCCGCACGTCCGCGCCGTCGCACCCGGCGGCATAGGCGATGCAGGACCGCGCCGGCTCGCCGTCCAGCAGCAGCGTGCAGGCGCCGCAAACGCCGTGCTCGCAGCCGGTATGCGTGCCAGTCAGCAACAGGTGGCCGCGCACGAAGTCCGCCAGGTGGGTGCGCGGCTCCAC
>CAXTFY010000010.1:0-16643 GCA_964243265.1 uncultured Acetobacteraceae bacterium
CGCCGCGCGCCGGTCGCCTCCGCCAGGATCTCCACCAGCGCCGGCGGCGGCGTGCCGTCCGGGGCGAACTGCCCGGCGGCGGCGGCCAGCCGGGCGAAGGCGGCGCTCTGCAGCCGCACCGCCTGGGACCGCTCCGCCACCGCGCGATCCGCCCGGTCCGCCCGCAATCCCTGGCGCACCAGCAGCGCGGCCAGGCCAAGCGCCAGCGCCACCACCACCAGCGACAGCAGCCCCGCCCGGCGCGAGTTGACCGTGACGAAGCCGCTGAACTCCGCCTCCGGCACGGCGATCACCAGCAGCCAGCCCTGCGCGTCGCCCAGCGGCGTGACGATGGAGATCAGCCGCTGCCCGGCGACCTCGATCACGCGGGTGCCGGCGCCCTCCACCCGGAAGTGGTCCCAGATGCCGGACAGCGCGGCGTCGCCGACATCCTCCACCCGGGCCGGTGCGACCTGGCCGTCCTGGTCCCGCAAGATGCGCTGCGGGTCGGGGCCGGCCACCATCTCCCCCGCCTTGGACACCAGGTAGGCCCGCCCCGTGCGGCCGATCTGCAACCCGCCGAGGAAACCCGAGAGGGTGTCCAGCTTGATGTCGATACCCACCACGTCCGGGCCGACAGCGTCCAGGTTGGGTCCCGGCCCGTGCACGGCGGTGGTGATGCCGGGCAGGCGCTCGGAGGCGAAGACGTAGATGCCGGTCCAGAACACGTCGTCGATGGCGCGAGCGCCGGTGAACCAAGTGCGGGTGCGGGCGTCGTAGTCGTCCGCCGGGTCCAGCCGGCGGGCGGTGACAGCGCCGGCGGCGTCCCGGGTTGTCCACTCCACCGTTCGTTCAGCGGGGATGCGTTCGCCGGGCGTCCGTTCGCCGGGAGGGCGGCCGGCAGGCTGCACGAAGATGCGCTTCGTCTCGGTCCCGCCCGGTGGTCCGCCGAGGCTGCGGCGGACCAGCATGAAGTCGCCCAGGCCGTCGGCGAACAGCACGTTGGCCACCTGCGGTGTTTCCTGCAGCACCGAGGCGGCGAAGACCTCGGCGTCCCCGGCATGGTCCGTGGCGCCGCCGCGGCCCAGCATGCTATGCGCCAGCAGGGCGGCGCGCGAGGCAGGTTCCAGGTAGGCGGACACCTGCAGCGCGACCCGCTCCTGCAGGCCGTGCAACAGCGTGTCCGACAGGCCGAGCACGCCGGCACGGTTGGCGCTGTCGGCATACAGCGCGATGCCGAGCAGAAAGCCGATGATGAGGCCGACGCCGCCGAGCGGCGGGCCGATGCGTAGCAGCGTCCTGCGCCGCCGTGCCTGCTCGGCCAGCGGATCGAGGTCTACATCGACCACGTCCATGCGTCCTGCCAGCGCTATTGCCCCCTTACCGAGGCGACACATAGCCTGGTTTCGTTATCCGAGTGAATACATGTGCCCTGACTGGGCCGAGTTATAAGCAGACCACCACCTTTCTTCTCCCTCTCCCTCTGGGAGAGGGCCGGGGTGAGGGAAGCGGCAAGCACCGTACCGTCCGATGCAGGAGCCAGCCTGCCAGGGGCTGTGGCAATTGCGTGCGGCCTCCCTCATCCTGATCCTCTCCCGGAGGGAGAGGGAGCAGTAGCCGCGGTCGTTGTTGCCCTCTGTCCGCTCGTTCTCGCACGGGCAGCAAAGGGGCAGCCGCAGCTAGTTCTTACGCCAGATCTCCTCGCTCAGCAGCGTCGCGAACCCCAGCCACAGCACCAGCGGCACGCTCATCGCCGCCGCCGGCCGGTCCACCTGCCGTGCCGCCGCGACGGTGCCGGCCGCGGACACCAGCATGGCGCCGGTCACCGCCAGACTGGCGTCCAACCGCTTCTTGCCGAAGAACGTCCAGGGATAGCCCGCCAGGCCCAGCGTGCTCAGACCCCACCCCGCCAGCGCCAAGGTGCGGGCTGGGCTGCGCGGTGCATTCATCAGGCGATATCCGGCAGTGCCCAGCAGCACATCCAGCACTGTCCACGCCGCCCCGAACGCCGGCCCCGGCGGGGTGTAGGACGGCTTGCGCAAGGTGGCGTACCAGATGCCATTCACCGGCCGCTGCGGGCCGAAGCGCCCGCCCTCCAGGGTTGCGGCAAGGACGGAGCCATACGAGATCACTGCGGCCAACGGGTTCTGCATCGGGGTGCCCCAGACTATTATAGATGCCGACCGTAACGCCGCCCGCGCCCGCGCGGAATTGCACCAATCCGTGACCTGACCGCACCAACGCAGCGCGTCAGGCGACCAAGGACCCCCCCGATGTTTCCCATCACCCGCCTCCGCCGCCTCCGCCGCACCAGCGCCCTGCGCGACTTGGTGCGGGAAACCCGCGTCACCGCGTACGACCTGATCCTCCCGTTGTTCGTCGAGGAGGAGATCGACGCCCCCGTGCCCATCGCCTCGATGCCCGGCGTGTCCCGCATCCCCGAGCGCCACTTGGCCCGCGAGATCGAGGCCATTGCCCGCGACGGGGTCCGCGCCGTGATGCTGTTCGGCATCAGCCGGCACAAGGACGCCATCGGCAGCGATACCATGCACGTGGACGGCCTGCTGGCCCGCATGACCCGCATTGCCAAGGCCGCCGCGCCGGACCTGGTGGTGATGACCGACAACTGCTTCGACGAGTACACCGACCACGGCCATTGCGGCGTCGTCGGCCCCGACGGCACCGTGCTGAACGACCAGACGCTGAAGAACCTGGCGACCCAGGTGGTGGTCGCTGCCGACGCCGGGGCGGACGTGATCGCGCCGAGCGGCATGATGGACGGCCAGATCGGCGCGATCCGCCGGGCGCTGGACATGGCCGGGCACGACGGCGTGCCGGTGCTGGCGTACTCGACCAAGTTCGCCTCGGCGTTCTACGGCCCGTTCCGCGACGCTTCCGGCTGCGACCTGCAAGGCGACCGCAAAACGTACCAGATGGACCCGGCCAATGCGCGCGAGGCCCTGCGCGAGAGCCTGGAGGACGAGGCCGAGGGCGCCGACATGCTGATGGTCAAGCCCGGCTTGGCCTACCTCGACGTGCTGGCCCGTATCCGCGAGCGCACCCTGCTGCCGTTGGCCGTGTACCAGGTCAGCGGCGAGTACGCGATGATCAAGTTCGCCGCGCAGGCCGGGGCGCTCGATGAGGCGCGGGTGGTGCGCGAGACGCTGGGGGCGTTCAAGCGGGCCGGGGCGGACCTGATCCTAAGCTACTTCACGCGGGACGTGGTGCGGGAGGGATTTTAGCATCACACGACCCGCAGCGGTTGTAGCCGAAGCGGTCCGCAAACGGTTTCAGTAGCGGGCGTTAAGACATAGTTGACGGAACTTGGAGTGTGCAGATTTGGTATTCCCGGCGCGGGCGATGGGCACAGCCACCTGCTACCGAGGAGCACGATCGTGGCGAACGAGAACCTGAAGCAGTTTTACATGCAGGGCCTGCAGGCCCTGAAAGTGGCGGGTCAGAAGGGCCACGAGGCCGCGAGCGCGACGCTTGGAGTGGTCACGTCACCCGAGTTGAAGCAGTTGGTGCAGCAGGACACCGAAATGACGCAGCAGCACGCCAAGCAGCTTGGCGAGTTGCTGCAGAAGGCGGGCGGGCAGGCCGGCAACATCGACAACCCGATCATCGAGGGCATCCAGGCTGGGGCCAAGCAGATCCGCGCGGCGGCCAAGGACGACGCGACCCGCGATGCCGGCATCGTCGACTCGGCGCAGATTGCGCTGCACTACTACATCGCGGCCTATGGCAGCCTGGCCGCCCACGCCAAGATGCTGGAAATGAGCGACGCGGCCGGGATGCTGAAGGCGATGGCCGAAGAGTGCAAGCAGCAGGACCAGAAGTTCACCGACCTGGCGAAGCGGGCCGTCAACCCGCAATCCAAGGCGGCATAGTTCCGGCACCGTTACCGGCCGGACGCAGGCCTGGACGGCGCCGGTGTGAGCAGGTCACGGCGGGGCGGCAATACCGTTTCCCGCCGCGACAGGCTCCCGGCCAATACCTAATTGTCCGGCAGATAAGCTGTCCGCTGGTCGCCGGCCGGAACGCTTGGCGCTGTATCAGGCCGGTGTGTGCAGCCAAGCCCGGACGGCGTCGCGCAAAAAGGCCCGAGCTTCAGGGTCCTGCACAGGGTTGCCGGCGCGGTGGCCCCAGAGGCTTGGGATCGGCCGCAGTTCGGCATGGGTTAGATACGGAAGTTCTGCCACATTGTCGGCTATGCGAAAATACAGGTCGGTCTCGCCGGGCAGCAGCAGCACGCGAGCTTGGATGGCGCGCAAGGCCGTCGGCAGGTCGCCACCATAAAGCGAGACGCTGCTGACGTCTGCGGCGTGCCAGGTCTTAAGCTGTGCATAAAGGTCGGCGGCGTGCTTGCCGTCGTAGCGCCGTTCCCAGTCCTCCACCAGGAAGCTTTCCAGGTCTGGCGCGCCCAGGACGGTGCGATGCAGGTCCGCCCGGTAGAAGTCTTGGCTGAGCGCCCATCCGGCATAGATGCGGGCGAAGGCGCGGATCGCCGTCCGTGGCTCGGCGCTGAAGCGACCATCCCCCATCCACTCCGGCGCCGCCTCCAGCACCGCCATCAACCCATCCAGGAACACCTGGTTGTGCACGGCCGTGCGGGCGCTGCCGCAGACGACGACGATGCGGTCCACCGCGTCCGGGAACGCCGCCGCCCAGTGATAGGCCTGGATCGCGCCCATGGAGAACCCATAGGCGCAGGCCAGCCGGTCGATCCTCCACACCTCCCGCAGCAGCCGCGCCTGCGCCTGCACATTGTCCCCGGCCGTCACCAGCGAGGGGTAATCCGCGCTGTTGCTGGGCGAGCTGGACAGCCCGCCGCCGAACTGGTCGGCCTGGACGATGAACCAGCGCGTCGGGTCCAGGATGCCGTCCGGACCGATCAGCCATTCCAGGTCCGGATGCTGGGCGCCGTAGCTGGTGGGATATAGGATCACGTTGTCCCGGGCGAGCGACAAGGTGCCGTGCGTCTTCCAGCCCAGCCGCGCGCCGGGCAGGGTGGCGCCGGATTGCAGGGGCAGGTCGCCCAGGTCGTAGAGGCCCCTTTGCTGCGGCCAGTCCATGCGGCACCCCCTCGTGTTGCGCCGACCCTACTGGGGCCACCCGTCCTCGGCCAGTGGCGCAAGCGGCTTGCACCCCATATCGATGGCATGCAGGACGGAGCCTCCGATGGAACGTGTCGCCAACTATCCCCGCCCGCCGCGGCTGGAACCTGCGGGGCGCCGGGTGCGCGTCGTGCTGGGCGGGGTGACCATCCTGGATACGGACGCTGCCTGGCGCGTGCTGGAGACCTACCATCCCCCCAGCTACTACCTGCCGCAAGCCGCCTTCCTGCCCAGCAGCCTGGCGCCGTCGCCGGGCCGCGGCAGCCTGTGCGAGTGGAAGGGCCAGGCCGCCTACTTCACGGTGCAGGCTGGCGGCGCGACGGCGAAGGATGCCGCCTGGGGCTACCCGCATCCCACGCCGGCATTCGCCGCCATCCTGGGGCATGTCGCGCTATATCCTGGCCGCATGGATGCCTGCTACGTCGATGACGACCTCGTAGTGCCGCAGGAGGGCGGGTTCTACGGCGGCTGGATCACGCCGGACCTGGTCGGCCCGTTCAAGGGCGGGCCGGGCACCCAGTTCTGGTAAGCTGGGTTCCGCTGAACAAGGTCCGGTGACGGCCGAACCTGGCTCGGCCAAAGGGCGTAGCCCGCCAGCTTTCTAAACACACCGAAGGGCGTTGCCCGCCGGCTTCCTGAACACAAAGGTGCTCCCTTGGACGGCTTCCTGATCGCACGGACCGCGCCGGTCCCTGCGCAAACGCGCTGGCGTCACGCCGCCGAGACGCTGCGCCTCGCCATGCCCCTGGCCGTGGCGCAACTGGCCGGCGTCGCGATGGGCGCAACCGATACCGTCCTGCTGGGCGCGCTGGGCGGCGACGCGCTGGCGGCCGGTGGGCTGGGCGCCATGCTGTTCATCACCGTGACGATCTTGTTGCAGGGGATGCTGACCGCGGTCAGCGTCCTGGTGGCGCAGGCGCGCGGCGCGGGGGACGACGCCGGGGTGCCGGCGCCATATTGGGCGGGGCTGGGGATGGCGCTGCTGCTGTCGGTGCCGGCCTGGGCGGTGTTCACGGAGGCCGGGCCGTTGCTGCGGCTGGCCGGGCAGCCGGCGGCGCTGGCGGCGGATACGGCGCGCTACATGGACGTGCTGCGCTGGGCGACGCCGGGCGCCATGGTGGGCATCGGCCTGATGCGCGCCTTCTTGCCCGCCATCGGCCAGGGCGCGGCCATCCTGTGCGTCTCGCTGGCGGCGGCGCCGGTGAACCTGGTGCTGTGCTTCGGCCTGATCCACGGGCGGTGGGGCCTGCCGGCGCTGGGCCTCCCGGGGGCGGCCCTGGCGACGGCGCTGGTGGAGACGGCAATGGCGCTGCTGCTGCTGGCCTGGCTGCACGGGCGGGTGCGGCTGCGGCGGTTCGTCCGGTGGCGGCGGCCGGACGTGGCGTTGCTCGGGCGGATGCTGGCGCTGGGGCTGCCCGTCACTGGGACTTTTACGGTGGAGACCGGGCTGTTCCTCGCCATCGGGCTGCTGGTCGGGCGGCTTGGCCCGGCGGCGCTGGCGGCGCACCAGATCGCGCTCACCATCGTGTCAGTGTCGTTCATGGTGCCGCTCGCCATCGCGCAGGCGGCCAACGTGCGGGTCGGCAACCGGACCGGCGCCGGGGATGCCGCCGGGGCACGGCGGGCCGGGCTGGTGGCCATCGCCCTGGCTGGAGGGGCGGAGGCGCTGGCGGCCATGGCGCTCGTGCTGGCGCCGGGCACGCTGGCGGCGGCGTTCATCGACCCGGCGCTGCCCGCCAACGCCGAGGCCTACGGCTCCGCCATCGGCCTGCTGGGGATCGCCGCGCTGTTCCAGACGGCCGACGGCGTGCAGTCCGCGGCCGGCGGCGCGCTGCGCGGCATGGGGGATACGCGGGTGCCGTTCCTCCTGGCGGCGGTGGGCTACTGGGGGTTTGGCTTCCCGGCGGCGTGGTGGCTGACGGCGCGGGCCGGCTGGGGGGCGGCAGGGGCCTGGTGGGGCCTGGCGGCGAGCCTGCTGCTGGTGGCAGCGCTGCTGACGACACGATTCCTGCACCTGAGCCAGCACGCTGAGAGGGACACTGTAGATTAACTGGCGCGCCATGATAATTTAGGTTTTGCCAGCAACTGTTCTATCGTAGCACTGGAGTCGCGGACCTGTTCCGCAATCTGGTGGCGGGGATCAAAATTGGGATGATGCTGATGACCCATTGCCATCCCGCTCCCGCACCAGGCCTTGCAAGACGTTCTGGCGGTCCCCGATTGAGCGTTATGGTTACGCTGTTGTTGTCTGGCGCGGCAGTGGTGCAATCGGCGCTGGGACAACCTGCCCCGGCCTTGCGCGACCTTTCACCCCTTGGCGGCGCGGCGGCACAGGATACCGAAGGTGCAACGCCAGTCCGCCTGGTCGTCGTGCACTGGAAGATCAAGCAGGGACAGGAGCAGGAGTTCCTGGATTACTGGGCGCAACGCTCCCCCGTGGCGGACCGGTCGGGCCTGGTGGGCGAGTTCCTTAGCTCGGTCGAGGACCGGGACCGCTTTCCATGGATCAACATGCAGGCGGTCAGCGCCAACTACACCTCGTTCTTCAACATCGGCATTTGGAAGAACTCCGCCGCGTTCGAGGACCAGATCGGCAAGTTTATCGACACCAGCCGTCCGCCGCTGCCGTTCGAGGCGGAGCGGCGGGAGCGGGTGTTCCTGCAGCCGGAGCGGTGGCGCATCGGCGGCAGCGCGCTGTCCCTGTCCGACCAGCCCGGCGTGAAGTAACCGCCGGGGCGTTTTCCGCCGCTGGCCGGTCGGTGTTGGCGCGATGCGGCGGTTCCCGAGCCGGCTGTGGAAGGATTGCTCGCAGACGGGAAGCTAACCGGAGTCGGCTGTCACCGCTTGGGGACGAACGGGACTTTGACCGTACAGGCTGTGAGAAGTCATGGCGCAGCCAGTCGCCTATGGCTCGGGTGGGCGGCATGGTGGAGCATGAGGCGGATCATAGCGAGCGTGACCATGGCTTCGGACACCTTGGGAGGTGCCCGGAGTTGCGGGGTAGGCGGCATCAGCGACCGCGCCAGCCGAGCGTCCGTTCGACGATCGTTGCTTTCGGCAATCCGTCTGCGAAGCAGCCGCGACGCGGATCAATCGGCTGCGACAGCCGCCACCTGTCGTCGGTCAGCGTCTGACCCGCCCCCTAATTACCGACCAACGCACGATCCTCAGGCGTCCACATTGCAGGTCCCACGGTAGCAAAACCGTTGGGAACGCGACCAGGACGCCCCCGGTCGGACTGTCATGCCGGCGCAAGCGACCTTTGCAAACGGGTCTGAGCCACGGGTTTTCAGCTCCAGGCATAGAATTGTTATATTGAGTCAACATCAGTGAAGAATACAGTTAAATTGCAATGTAACAAATATTTAACAGTTTAGCTTTCCGTTTACGGGAAGTGTTTGATTTTATTATATGGCGCAAACGTTGCGAAGGTGTGGATGACTGCTCACGGTCAACTTGCACGAGATCGGAATCTGGACATGAAAGCGTGTCTTCCTCTGACAGCGATTGCCGTGGCGGCGCTGGCCATTCTGACCACTAACGGCGCCCAGGCCCAGGTGATTACAGTTCCCACCTTCTACAATACCGGCGTGGACGACACGCAGACCGTGCTTTTGAATTACGCCACCGAGACCCATTACGTTATCGTTTCGACTTCGGACGGCAGCACTCCCAGCGTGCGCGTGGCGACATCGGCCAACGGCTTCCCGATTCCGCCGTGGCTCGGCGACGACAGCATCTCCGCCTGGATCGGCCCAAATACAGACAGCTCGCTGGACGGCGCTTCCGGCCAGTACGACTACCAGACGACATTCGACCTGACCGGGTTCGATGCCACCACCGCCGCCCTGAACGGCCTGTGGGCGGCCGACAATAGCGGCGACGACATCCGGATCAATGGGATTTCCACTGTCCAGCCGGGCGGCGGCTTTGACAATTTCACTAGCTTCTCGGTCACGAGTGGCTTCGTCAGCGGGCTCAACACGATCGACTTCCTCGTGACGAACGGTAACGGTCCGACCGGGCTTCGCGTTGAAGGCGCGCTGACGGCCGATGCCGCTGTCTCCCCCGTACCCGAGCCGATGTCGCTGGCCATTCTCGGCGTTGGCCTGGCTGGGATCGGTCCCATCCGTCGCTTCAAGCAAGCTTAAACGCAGTCTCTCCGAAGCTACCGAGCCGAGATTGGCCCGGTAGCTACCATGGTGCCGTCGAATATCGTGTGGAAATGGCCTGGTCGGGTCGTCTCCGGCCTGATGATGGCTGGACGGGTCAGGCGGCGAGGTCAACCGGGATAGGCTCGGCCCGCTTGTCGCCGAAGGCCTTCCACCCGTCCCCCTTTCGCATGGTGGTCTGGCCGGTAGCCAGCAGCGCCCAAAACAGCATCGCGGCGGTTTCGGCGGACCGCAGCGCAGTCTGGGCGCCGGTCCGCACGCTGTTCTCCGCCCTGCTGCAGCGGACCATGTTCGACGCGATAACAGCCGGCGCCCTCAAGGCCACCGGCAGGCAGTTCAAACACATGCAGCTTCATCCCAGCGTCCCCGGCAAAGCCTCTCCGGCCCGCACCGCCACCGCTAAGCGGTTGGCTGGCGGGGCGAGGGGGCACAGGTAGCGGGCCGAGTAGGCGCAGGACGGGTTGTAGGCGAAATTGAAGTCCAGCACCGCCCGGCCATCCGGCGCGATGCCCAGGTCGGCGGACTTGATCGTGTCCAGCAGGTAACGGCCCGCGCCATAGGTCTCCCGCCCGCTGGTTGCATCGGCGAACGGCAGGAACACGCCGCCGCCATAGCCCAGCAGCCAATAGGCGGTCAGCTCCCCGCCCAGGATCGGCGCCAGGCCGGCGGTGTGGGCGATGGGGCGCATACGTAGCTCGCCATCTGCGCCGGACGGAAACGCCTGCTCCGGACCGTCCAGCGGGGCCATGACGGTCAGGATGCGCAATGCCGGGTTGTAGGGAAAGTAGGGCAGGCCGGTGAAGCCGGCGCCGGGCTCGATGGGGGACTGCGGATGGCTGCGGAACAGCACGTCCCGGACCGAGCGCCAGTGCTGCCAGGCGGCCTGCGGATCCGGCTCGGCGCGCACGGCGGCGTAGAGATCGGCCACCTGACGCCGCCAGTCCCATAACGCTAGATCCCGCGATGCCAAATCCCGCGATGCCAGATCCGGCAACGTCAGGTCCGGCTTCGCAAAGTCGGCAGCACCACGCTCAGGCTTGCTTCAGGTCGATCAGGCTCTGGCGGATTTTGCGGCCGCGGCCGATGCGGTCCTCGATGTAGGCTGCGTCGCCCCAGCGCACCGCGCGGGCCATTGCCTGGGCATCCTCGGTGAAGCGGGCCAGCATCTCCAGCAGGGCCTCGCGGTTGTTTAGGAAGATGTCGCGCCACATCACGGGGTCGCTGGCGGCGATGCGGGTGAAGTCGCGGAAGCCGGAGGCGGCGAACTTCAGCACCTCGGCGCGGCTGGCGTCGGCGGTGCCCCCTGCTGGGTTACCTTCCGTGGCTGTACCTTCCTTCGCGCTGCCCTCTCTCGCCAGGTCGTCCGCAGTGCCGCAGATGGTGAAGGCGATCAGGTGCGGCAGGTGGCTCACGATGGCCAGCACGCGGTCGTGGTGCTCGGGGTCCATCACCTCCACCATACTGCCCATGCGGCGCCATAGCTCGGCCACCTGCTCGACCGCGTCCGGGTCGGCGCCGGCCGAAGGGGAGATCAGGCACCAACGGCCGGTGAACAGGGTGCCGAAACCGGCGTCGGGTCCGGAGTACTCGGTACCCGCCAGGGGGTGCGCGGGAACGAAGCGCACGCCCGGGGGCAGCAACGGCGCCAGGTCGCGGATGACCGAGACCTTGGTGCTGCCGACGTCGGTCACGATGGAGCCGGGCTGCAGGTGCGGCGCGATGGCGGTGCCGATGGCGGCATAGGCGCCGACCGGGGCGCACAGCATCACGCAGTCGGCGCCCTGGACGGCGCGGGCCGGGTCGGGCTCGATCCGGTCGGCGAAGCCCAGCGTGGCGACGCGGGCCAGGACGGCGGGATCGCTGTCGGTAACGACGACCTCCGCCGCCAGGTCCCCTCCAGGCCGCCCGCGATCATGCGCGATGCGGGCGACGGAGCTGCCGATCAGCCCGACGCCGATCAGCACCAGGCGTTGGAACACCGGACCTTGCCGGGCTGGCCGCAAGTCCGTGGCGCCAGCATCGGGCGCGAAGTCAGGCATGAAGTGGCTGCCCAGTCCCGGCTTGTGCCACCCCAGCTTGGGCCGTCCTGGCTTGGGCCTTCATATGCCGCGCCAGGATGTCGGTAACCAGCGCGCACTCTTCCGCAGTGCCGACCGTGATCCGCAGGCAGTGCGGCAGGCCATAGCCGCCCATGGCACGCACGATCACGCCGCGGTCGCGCAATGCGGCGTTGGCGGCATCGGCGGCGGCCGGCTGGGTGAAATCCGCCAGGACGAAGTTGCCCTCGCTCGGCCAGACCCGGATGCCGGCGTCATCGAGCGCCCGCGTCAGCCAAGCGCGGTAATCCGTGTTGTGCCGCCGCCCAGCCGCTTCCCACCCTGGCTCGGCCAGGGCGGCGATCCCGGCGGCCTGGGCCGGCAGGCTGACGTTGAACGGGCTGCGCACCCGGTTCAGCACATCGGCGACCGCAGCCGGCGCATAGCACCAGCCGAGGCGCATCCCGCCCAGGCCCCAAATCTTGCTGAACGTGCGGGTCATCACCGTGTTGTCCCCGGCGTCCACCAGTTCTACGCCGGGGTCGTAGTCCGGCCGGTCCACATACTCGGCATAGGCGGCGTCCAGCACCAGCAGCACGTCCGCCGGCAGCCCGGCGCGCAGGCGGCGCACCTCGTCCCGCGGCACCATGCTTCCG
Organism: uncultured Acetobacteraceae bacterium; assembly: GCA_964243265.1. GTDB lineage: Bacteria > Pseudomonadota > Alphaproteobacteria > Acetobacterales > Acetobacteraceae > DASWOJ01. The sequence goes on from CAXTFY010000010.1 coordinate 11,961, forward strand.
GTAGGGTTATTGGGGTTGGCCAGGAACACCAGGCATGTTGCCGGGGACACCGCGGCCAGCATGGCGTCCACGTCGGCCATAAGGTTGCGCTCCGGCGCCTTCACGGTGGACAGCCCCGCATATTGCCCGGCGATCTCGTAGATGCTGAACCCGTGCCGGCTCATGATCAGCTCGCCGCCGGGGCGGGCGTAGGCTAGGCAAAGGGCATAGATCAACTCGTCCGACCCGGCGCCGCAGACGATGCGCGCCGGGTCCAGGCCAAAGTAGCAGCCGATGGCGCGGCGCAGCTCCGTGGCGGCGCCATCGGGGTAGCGGTGCAGTTGCGCGGCCTGCTCGGCATAGGCGGCCCGGGCGCCGGGCGGAACGCCGAACGCGCCCTCGTTGCTGCTCAGCTTCACCACCCGGTTCTGTCCGGGCGCCTTGCTCTCGCCGCCAACGTAGGGGCTGATTCGCAGGATTTCCGGGCGGGGCAGGGGACCAGTCACGCGGCAGGCTCCTGGATCGGGACGGCATAGGCGCCCAGCACGACGGGCCGGCGCAGCACGGGCTGCAGGGCGTCCAGGCGCGGGTCGGCGTCGGTGACGAAGCCCTCGACGTCGGCCAGCGCCCGCGCGGTGGTAGCGCCCGGGTCGTGCCGCAGGATCACCAGTCCCGCCTGTAGCCCCGCCGCCTCGAGCGCCGTGGCCAGCCTGTCCCGGCTGACCTCCAGCGGCAGCTCCAGTCCCAGTAGCGAGCGGTCGGCCCCGCTCGGATCGGGCGGCGCAGCGGCGACCACCAGGGCTTGGACCCCCGGCGTCCCTTGCGGCCGCGCCGCCCAGAACGGCAGCCGGGCAACGACATGAATGCGCGGGTCGTCGGTGTGCAACAGCGCGGTCCACCAGGCGTCGGCTGGCGCCTCCCCTTCGGCAGGCAGCGGCAGCACGGCGGCGGTGGCGAGGCCGGCGCTGACCTCGCGGGTCGCCTGGGCTGGGGAGCGATGGACGCGCATCGGCGTCAGCGCGCCGAACTGCTCGCGGGCGGCGGCAAGCAGGGCCGGGCCGCCCTCAGCCTCGCAGACCGTAATCAGCACCGGACGCTGCTGCGCGGTGAAGGCGTTGATCAGCTCCCGCCACACGCGGACGACGCCGACCCGGGGGAACGGTCCCTGGTGGCGGGCCAGCAGGCGGCGCAGAATTGCAGCTTCCCGTCCCGGCCGCAGCGGCACCCGGCCCTTGACGCCCAGCGCACCGATCTGCGCCACCACGCCGGCCCGGCGCATCAACGTGTCGTGCAACTGGTCGTCCAACGTGTCCAACTCGGCCCGCAGCGCCGCCAGAGGGTCCAGCGGGGCGGGCTGGGGCCATGCAGGTTCGAGCAGAGGTGCGGGACTGGACATCCTGGGATCTCGTTGGGGTAGGCCAAAGTGCATAGCGGATGCAGGCCCCTGTGCAAAGCGGGCCCCTGTGCCAGGCTGGGCATGCAACACACAACACGCGCCGCGGGCCGATTGCCGCACCCGGTTGCCGCACCGGCCCTGTCGGGCCTATTGAGGGACCTGCGATGGACCAGTCCGCTCCCCCTTTCATCGAACAGCAGCAGGCTGCCTTGTTCAATGGGCCGTTCCCGTTGGACTGCGGGGTATCGCTGGACAGGATCACCGTCGCCTACCGTACCTATGGCACCCTGAACACGGCGGGTTCCAACGCCGTGCTGGTCTGCCATGCGTTGACCGGGGACCAGTATGTGGCGGAGCCGCATCCAAGCACCGGCAAGCCCGGCTGGTGGGGCCAGGTGGTCGGGCCGGGCCGCCCGCTGGATACCGACCGCTTCTTCGTCGTGTGTGCCAACGTGCTCGGCGGCTGCATGGGCAGCACCGGGCCGCGCAGCCCGCGCGACGGCAGCGGCGAGCGTTGGGGCACCGAATTCCCCGCCATCACCATCCGCGACATGGTCCGGGCGCAGCACTTGCTGGTCGAGAGCCTGGGCATCACCCGGCTGTTCGCCGTCGTCGGCGGCAGCATGGGCGGGATGCAGGCGCTGGAGTGGGCCGCGACCTATCCGGACCAGGTTTTCGCCTGCGTGCCTATCGCCGCGGCGTCGTTCCACTCGGCGCAGAACATCGCGTTCCATGAGGTCGGTCGCCAAGCGATCTTCGCCGATCCGGATTGGGACGGCGGCGAGTACTGGCGGGCTGGCAAGGTCCCCGCCCGCGGCCTGGCCGTCGCCCGCATGGCGGCGCACATCACCTACCTCAGCGAGCAGGCGCTGACCCGCAAGTTTGGCCGCCGGCTGCAGGCGCCGGACGCCAGGCATCTGCAGGCGCAGGACGCCGGCGCCACCCTGTTCGGCGAGATGTTCGAGGTCGAAAGCTACCTGCGCCACCAGGGCAGCACCTTCGTGCATCGCTTTGATGCTAATAGTTATTTAACTATCACCCGCGCCATGGACTACTTCGACTTGGCGGCCGAGCATGATGGGGACCTGGCAGCGGCGTTCCGCGGCACGCGCACGCGGTTCTGCGTGGTGTCGTTCAGCAGCGACTGGCTGTTCCCCACCGCGCAGTCCCGCGCCGTCGCGCGCGCGCTGAACCGTGCCGGGGCCAACGCCAGCTTCGTCGAGATCGCCAGCGACAAGGGCCATGACGCCTTCCTGCTGGACGAGCCGGACTTTCACCGCACGCTGTCCGGCTTCCTCGCCGGTTGCGCCGAGCATGCGCTGCTTCCTTCCTCTTCTCCCTCCGGGAGAGAGCCGGGGTGAGGGGGTCTCTCCGCGCCGCCCTCCGCCACGGACAGCCCCGGCCCAGTAGCGTCAACGGCTCCCCGCTCCGCAAGCAAGACCCCCTCACCCCGACCCTCTCCCGGAGGGAGAGGGGGCAGCAGGCGGCATGAACCGGCCGCCGGTCCAGCAGGTCGCCAAGAACATGCGGCTCGACCTGCAACTCATGTCGGAGATGATCGCCCCTGGCTCCCGCGTGCTCGACATCGGCAGCGGCGACGGCACCTTGATCGAGCACCTGTTCCGCACCCGCGGCTGCGACGCGCGCGGCATCGAGATCGACATGGCCGAGGTGACGCACGCCGTCGCGCACGGCCTGCCGGTGATGCACGGTGACGCCGACACCGACCTGCAGCACTACCCCGACGGGCTGTTCGACTACGTCGTGCTGTCCCGCACCCTGCAGGCGGTCGAGCGCCCGCAGGAGGTGCTGCGGCAGATGCTGCGGATCGGCACACGCGCGCTGGTCAGCTTCCCGAACTTCGGCCATTGGCAGGTGCGCTGGCAACTGCTGCGCAGCGGCCGGATGCCGATGACTGCCACTTGGGACCGGCCCTGGTACGAGACCCCCAACATCCACCCCTGCACCATTCGCGACTTCTTCGCCCTGTGTGCGCAGGAAGGCTACCGAGTGGAGCGCTGGCTCGCAGTGGACGACGATGGCCGGCGGGCGCCGTGGCGGCGCTTTCCTGGGCTGGCCAACGTGTTTGGCGAGCAGGCGCTGTTCCTGCTGCGGCGGGCGTAGCACGGCAACGCACGGGCGGTTGATCGATCCGGGCTGGAAACCGACTGCATTGCCGCCTTTATCAGGAACACCCGACCCGGCGCTTTTTCAACGGAACCCTTCATGCCCCAAACTTCGGACACCCCCCTGTTCCAGCCCTATGCGCTGGGCCAGCTCCAACTCCGCAACCGGATCGTCATGGCGCCCCTGACGCGCAGCCGCAGCAGTGAGGATGGCGTGGTCCCGTCGTTCGCGGCCGACTACTACGGCCAGCGCGCAACCGCCGGGCTGATCGTGTCTGAGGCGACGAACATCTCCGCCCAGGCCCGCGGCTATGCAAAGACCCCTGGGATTTGGACCTCGCAGCAGGTCAAGGCGTGGCAGCCGGTCACCGATGCCGTTCATGGCCAAGGCGGACGCATCGTGCTGCAGCTCTGGCACACCGGCCGCATCAGCCACCCTGACCTTCATGACGGCTCGCTGCCGGTAGCACCGTCCGCTCTCAAGCCCGCCGGCCAGGCGTTCACCAATAGCGGCATGCAGGACCACGTCACGCCGCGTGCGCTGGAGACCGAGGAGATCCCCGCCATCGTCGCCGATTACCGCCACGCCGCGCAGTGCGCGATGGACGCCGGGTTCGACGGCGTCGAGGTGCATTCGGCCAACAACTACTTGCTGGAGCAGTTCATCCGCGACAGCACCAACAAGCGCACCGACCGCTACGGCGGCAGCTTGGAGAACCGGCTTCGCTTTCCGCTGTCGGTGATCGCGGCGGTGACGGAGGTATGGGGTGGCGGCAGCCGCGTTGGCATCCGCATTTCGCCGGGCACGACCGCGCCTGGCGAGACGCCGCTGGACAGCGATCCCATGGGGACCTACAGCGCCTATTTGGACGCGCTGAACGCGTTCAACCTGATGTATGTCCACGACATCGAGGGCGTCACGCAGATGAGCCGCGATCCCAACGGCATCGACTACCCGGCGATGCGCCAACGCTTCAAGGGCGCCTACATTGCAAACAACCAATATACCCGCAAGCTGGCTGACGACACCATTGCCAAGGGCAACGCCGACCTGATTAGTTTCGGGCGTCCATTCATCGCCAATCCTGACCTTGTGGAAAGGATGCGGACCGGTGAGCCGCTGGCCGACGCGCCAAAGCAGTATTGGTATGGCGGGGACAGCGTCGGCTACTCGGACTGGCC
>CAXTFY010000010.1:16743-22887 GCA_964243265.1 uncultured Acetobacteraceae bacterium
TCAGGACCGGTCGTAGTATCGCGGGCCGTCTGGTGCTCCATCTCGGCATTCACCTCCGCGCCGACCAGTACGATCGCCGCCGACAGCCAGAGCCAGGTCATGAACCCGACCACGGCGCCAAGCGATCCATAGGTCTTATTATAGTTGCCGAAGTGGCTGACATAGTAGGAAAACCCAATGGAGCCAGCCACCCATAGCACGGCAGCCACGCCGCCGCCCCAGGTGACCCAGCGCCAGCGTGCCAACTGCCGGCTCGGCCCGAAGCGGTAAATAAACGCGAGCAGAAAGGCGAGCGCCGCCAGCAGCAGCGGCCAGCGCAACAAGCGCAGCAGCAAGGCGCCGATTGTGCCCAGGCCGACCAGGTTGAGCGCCACCGGGACGGCCACGACCGCCGCCAGGGCGAGCAAGACGAACAGGACGATGCCTACCGTGAAGGCCAGAGTCAGCGCCGTGCGCGCCAGGAAACCGCGCTTTTCCTTTTCGTCGTAAACGACGTTGAGCGCATCGAACAACGCCTTGGTGCCCTGGTTCGCGCTCCATAGCGAAGTGCCGAGGCCGAGCAGTGCGCCGAAGCCCAGCGCCGTGCCGCCCTTTGACGCCAGGCTGCGAACCTGGTCGGCGATGATCGTCATGCCGCCCTCCGGCACGACGCCGGACAAGGCATCGAGGTTCTTGGAAATGCTGGCCGGGTCGGCGAACAGCCCGTAGATCGACACCATCGCCGCCAGCGCGGGAAACAGGGCGAGCAGGGTGAAGAAGGTGATCCCCGCCGCCTCAGTCAGCAACCGGTGCCCAGAAAAATTGGCCGCTACCCGCTTGCTGATCGCCCACCAGCCGCCGGCAGGGATTTCCGTGGGTGTGTCGGCGCCCTGGCCAGATGTCGCGCCGGAACGCGGCTGTGCCGGGCTTCGGGGACGGCCGCCCATGCCGCTGGCCGGAACCGTACCGGTTTGCGACCGGCCCGGCAGTGCCCCGGCGAGAAGGCTGAGTACGGCCAGCGCTGTGAAGGCGAGGGACGCTGGGTCACGTTTCATCTGTCAGAAGCCTCCGGGGTCGGCGGTGGGGGGTGCAAATGCGCTCGGTGGCGGGCTGTGAGGCGCATATCGCAAGCAGTTGCGCCCGGGCGCTCCAATCCCGTTAGACTTCCTGTTGCCGGGCTGGGCGGGTCAAGCGATAAGCCAGGTAGCCTCCACCTAGCGCCAGGCTGACCAGGGCGTAGCGGCGCACCCGTCTACCCAATCCGGAGCGGACGTTGCGCTGGACCTCGGCCCGGCTGCCTGCGTTGCGGCGGGACCCGAGCAACTCCCAGGCAATGCCGGCATACTCGATCAGCGACGGCAGGGCGGCCATCACTTGGGCCAGCAGATCAGCTCCGGGAGGGCTGGCCGCAGTGCCCGCCTCAGCTGGACTTGCTGGTGCCGCCTTTCGCTGCAATCCGTCGAGGCCGGCGCGGAGTTCTCCGAGCTGGTCACCTGCGGAGCGCAAAAGTGTATTGTCCGCCATACTGTAGACCTCATCCACCAGATGGGGGCAGGGCCGGAAAGCCACTGCTCCGGAAAAGCATAGGCAGGTCGGCGGCCAGGATGCCAGCAGGTCTCGGCAGCGCAAGGCGCATTTGCAAGACCAGCCCGATCCCGGCCGCCTGAAGCTTGAGCCGCCCCGGGGCTTAGGTCAGGGTACGCCGGCCGGCGACCAGGCGGTAGAGCCACAACACGACGACTGCGCCAACGACGGCGACAATCAGACTCCAGATGTTGAAGCCGGTGACCGGCGTCGCGCCGATGGCCGAGAACAGGAAGCCGCCAACGAAGGCGCCAACGATCCCGAGCACGATATCGAGCACCAGGCCCTGGCCGGAGCCACTGGAGATCTTGCTTGCGATAAAGCCGGCGATCAGGCCGAGGACAAGCCAGGCGATGATGGACATGGTGGTTTCCTTTGCTGCAGGCCGGTGATCGGCGCCATGCCGGCCACCTTAGTCACAATAAAGCGTGGTCACGGTGTAAAGTTTACCGTCATACGATGCGGAACAGCATCGTGCTGGAATGGCGCTTCGCCGGCATGGCCACCTTAGCGAGAGGTGACCGCGCTCCCCTGGCCGACGTTGCCCTTGTAATCCAGCCAGACCTGGGCCGGTTGCCCGGCCTTGGTGGCCGTTCCGCGCCAAACGCCGCCGTCCTTGGTCAGGGTGCCGATGCCGCTAAAGCCTGCGCGCTCCATGCGGCGGCGGGCCTCCGCCTGCGTGAAGGAGTTGGACCCACGCGCTGGCTGCGGAGCATTGGCCGCGGTGGTGGCGACAGCCTGGTTGCGGTCGCCCGACGCGGCAGCAGCACCAGTGGTGCGGTCCACGATGCCGACACCGGATGAGGTTCCGGAGCCGACACCCGGCATCGGAGCACTGGACGTGGCGCCCGGCACTGGGTTGCCGGGAGTCGTTTGCGCAAACGCGCCGCTGGCCAGGAGCATGGCTGCGACGGTCAGCAGAGTGCGTGTGGTGATGTTGCGTATCATGGCAATGTCCCTGGTTCGCTTTCGTTGCGGTATTTCAGGCGGCTGGGGATGTGACAGCCTGCTGTGTGCCCTGGCTTCGGCCAGCCAGAGCGGGGCCAACCAGCGGAGGCATTGCGCGCCGTCATCACTGCGAGAAGCGCTTGCGACGCGGCAACGGGGCTGCAAGGACCATGCTCCCAGCCCTCCGATGCCGCGCCGCAAGAACGGCTCACCATGACGGCTCCGGCATGTCCAGACGAAGCGCCCCGCGCCTGGCCCAAGCCCACGCCCACGAGATGGCATCTTCCAGCCCATGCTGGGGTTGAGGTCCCGGCTACTTGCGGGCCGGATTGGCCCCACTGAGGTTGGTGCCGAGCGTCTTGTCCACGGCGCCAGCAACGCCGCCTCCCTTGCCAGTCGTGCCTCCAGCGGGTGCGGCGGTGCGGGCCGTGGCCGCGGTGTCCTCAACGTCCACCTCGGTTTTGCGCACGCTGTCGCGCACCGTTTCGACCCGGTCGGTTGCTTCCTTCTTCAGGCCGATCTCCTCGACAACCCGGACATCCTTACTCACCACAGCTTCCTCGCGGGTAGCATGGGCCTCCAGCGTCTTGCTTGCGAAGGCCGACACATCGGCGGCTGTCGCGGGCCGGTCAACGGGGTGGCGCTCCAGGGTCACCCGCTCCTCATGCAGCTTGACCTGCGCCTCGACCGGGCGTTCGACCACGTAGGACCGCACGCGCACGCCGCCGCGCTCGACCTCGCGCTTGCTGACGACCAGGCGCTCCTCCATCACCCTGATGGTGTCATCCGCGCGTCCCGCGGCCAGCGGTGCAGCCGGGCGGACGGTGGAATGCGATGCTGCGTCATAGCCGGTCCAGCCGGACTGGCGCCACAACGCCTCCTGCGCGTCGAGGTCCAGCGCCCCAGCCTGCTCGAGGGTGGCGGATGCCTGGCTGACCTGGCTCTCATCGACCGTTGCGTTCAGCAGCACAGCGCCGCGGCGCATGCCCTCGGCATAGGCGTAGCGATCCTCGTCGGGCAGGAACAAGTCCTTGATCGAGGCGAAGAAGCCCTTCTCCGCATAGGGGTTGGATGCATCGTAGCCGGCGTCGCTCACCCCTGCGCCGGGGCTGAGGCGGAGGGCGGACCCATCCAGGCGCAACTGGCTGGTGAGCATCTGCCCGGCCTTCTCGGCGTCGCCGCGGGTGTTGAACATGGCTGTCAAGGTTTTGGTCGTCATCGGTCGGCTCCTTGTCGATCGGTGCTTCGGTAGAGAAGGACGTGCTGCCGGAGGCGCCCCATGCAGCGCCGGTTCCGGCCTGTAGGCGGCTGCCCCAACTGGGCACCGCCTTGCAGAGGGTAAAGCCTCGGGGTGCTAATTCGCCTTGCCTGAGGGCTCAGTGGCGTCCGTGCTGGCCGGGCGTTGCCGCCGGTCCGCCATGAAGGCGTCGAACTCCGCCTTGTCCCGGGCGTGACGCAGGCGCTCCAGGAAGGCCTGGAACTCGCGCTGCTCCTCCTCCAAGCGGCTGATCGCGTCGGCGCGATAGGTGTCAAACGCCTGGTTGCCGCTGGAGGAGGCGTGCAAGCGGCGGCCGTCGCCGCCCTGCCCGCCAGCAGAACCGCCGATGCCGAACCACCGGCCTGGCCGGCTGGCGCGGCCATCGCGCCAAGCATAGAGCCGGCCGCTTCCAGCCAGGTAGGCGAAAGTCGCCAGGCCCAGCGGCCAAGCGATCAAGGAGACCGCGGCCGCCACCGCAAGCCATGCGAGTGCGCCGAATTCGTCCAACTTGGCCAGCATGATGCCGCTCCACCCTATGTGAGAGGCATTAACACCGCAACCTGGGTTTTGTACCCTGCCAGCTTAAACACGAGTCCGTGTGCCGAGCAGCCTCGGTGACCTAGGCCTGTGTGCCCAGCCCGTTGCGTGCCCAGCCTGCCGCACCCTCAGCTTACTGCGCTGTCGGCAGGTCTAGAGATTGCAGATAAACCAGCAGCCCGGCCTCCAGCAGGTCCACGGGAGACATCGGCAACAGGCCGGTGGGCTCGCCGTCCTTGCCGAGGAACAGCGAGGCGATGCCATGGGTCAGCGACCACACGTGCAGGGCCACCATCTGCGGCGGCGGCCGGCGCGGGGCGTGGCTGTGGTCGCATGCGGCGTCGGCCACGCGGCGCAGCACCTGAAAGGCTGCATCGCGCGCCGATAGCAGATCCGGGTGCGCGCTGATCGGCAGTTGCTGGTCGAACATGGTGGAATACACCGCCGCCTCACGCGCGGCGAAGGCCAGATGAGCCTGCGCGCAGCGTTCCAGGGCGACGACCGGGTTGGCGCCGGCGGCCTTGGCGGCGTTGGCCAGGTCAGCTTCCAGGCCCTCGAAGCCGCGCCGGGCCAACTCGGCCAGCAGGGCGTCACGGTCGCGGAAGTGCCGATAGGGCGCGGCGGCGCTGACGCCCAGGATGCGGGCCAACTCGGCGATGGCGAACCCGGGCACCCCGCGCTCGGCGATCATGGCCAGGGCCGCCTGCACCAGCGCCTCGCGCAGGTTGCCGTGGTGGTAGCCGTCGCGCGCTTTGCCCTTGGTGTACTGTTGCTTCATAAAGCACTTATAAAGGATGCACCTAGTATCCCAACAGGCTTGGGCGTCGCTGGTTTATTACCGTTGGATGAGGCGGGTCGAATTTTCACCCGGCCGTGAGCGGCTGCTGCGACAGGCCGGTTCACCGCGGGCTGGCACGCCGGTCTGGGCTGGTAGATCGTAGGCCATGGCGGACCGCCTGCGGGCCGAACGGAGCGGCGTGCAGGCTGCCGGGCGGCTCTCGGGGACATAGACCCGTTGCCCGCTCCCCATGTCCCTGGAACGGGCTAGGGTAGGGTAACCTGGGAGGATGCAGCTTGCCCGCCTGGGAACGAAATCGGCTCCCGAGCATGAGGGCTTCAGGGCTTGGCGCCTCCCTCAGACCATAGCCCCTCCTTGAAGGGAGAGAGAGCCAGCCTGGTCCTTGGTTCGGGTGGTAGAAAGGGGGTTCCCTGGGGTTAAGCGTCCGCTCCAACCCGGCGCTGGCAACGCGGGGCGGTCGGCAGGGCGGCGTCGGCCAGCATCCCCGGTCCGCTGGCGAGCAGATCCAGCCGTCCGCCGCGGCTGAACGGCACGGTGATGCCCAAGGTGTCCAACGTGACGGTCCCATGCAGCCGGTAGTCCAGCGCCCCAGTCCGGACCACTCCCAAAAGCTGCGGTCCAAGGTTGCGGGTCGTGCTGACGACGGTGAACGGCACCAGCACCGACGACCCCGGTGGCAGCCGTACCGCGGTGTCGCTGACGCCGGCCGCCAGCGGGCTGCCCTCGGCGTCCACATCGACCGTGATGCGCCGGAACGACAGCTCCGACCTGTTCGGGTTGGTGACGCACAGGGTCACGGCCAGGACCTGGTCCAGCAGCCCGGCGCTGCGCAGCCCGACCGCAGCGACCTCCACCTGCGGCGGGGTGGCCGTCACCAACGCGCAACCGCTGCAGAGAAGGGCGACCAGCGCGACGGATGCAGCGTCGCGGGCGGATCGGCCAGGCCGCACCGGGCCGTGGCGGGTTCCGCTGCAGCCAGCCTTGGTCGGAGCGGTCACTATGATGCTCCCGCAGTCTGGGGCGGCGCAGTCTGAGGCGG
>CAXTFY010000010.1:22987-34731 GCA_964243265.1 uncultured Acetobacteraceae bacterium
GGGTTGTCCTTCGGCGGAGCTTTGGCCTTGCGGTCCACTGAACGGGCCAGCAATCGGTCGGTGCCAGGCGTCACTGCCTGCAGCATGGGCGGCTCCCGAGTTGATGATGAAAGGCTATGCGCGGTGGGATGTTGGTCTGCACAGTCGTGGAACTATCGCAGCGTTCTGCGTTAGATGCTCTTACATGCAGGGTCGTCAATCAAGACGCCCCTTGCAGCGTGAGGAGCGGAGCATGGACGAGGACCGGATCAAGGGTGCGGCCACGGATTTCGGCGGCAAGGTGAAGGACGCCGTCGGCGGCCTGACCGGCGATACGAAGACGCAGGCCGAGGGCAAGATAAATCAGGCCACCGGCCAGTTGCAGAATACCTTCGGCTCGGCGAAGGACGCGGCGCGCGAGGGTGCTGCGACGTTTGGCTCGGAGTTGGACAGCTTCATGTCCGAGAAGCCGATGACATCGCTGCTGATCGCTGTCGGCGCGGGCTATGTGCTTGCCCGCCTCATGCATCGCTAGACAGCCGGGCACTACCAGGTAGTCCGATCGAGCCGGTGGCTGGCCGTGCGAACGCGCCCTCATGGGCAGCCAGCCGCGGCGCAACGGCTGCCTTGCCAACCCCCTCGCCTGCGGGCGAGGGGGTCACGCTAGGGCGGTCCTTCGCCGAGTCCTGTCGTTAGGTGTCCACAAGTTTTGGCACGGCCATGTTAGATTGGTCCCAGTAGAACGTGTCGGTGTCCGGCTTGACGCCGCGCTATAACGCCGCGACGACGGGACAGGAAAGCATCAGCACTGGCTTGTCCAAGCGCTTTTTCCCGTGGGTAGCTGCTGGCGTTGCCGGCGTTCATCTCCACAAAAAGCTCATGAGCGATCTGCGTGACCGGATTACTCTGGTTTCAGGCCCCAAAAACGGCCCGCAGCGATGCACAAATCATATCCAGAACCCGGCGGCATGACAGTACGGAAGTGGTAGGCTACGGGATAACCAAATCGCTAGACCCGTTGGCGGGATGGTGCTCGATCTCCGCCGCCGGCTGATTAGGTCCAGCCGCTTCGCCTGGGACAGTGCAACACGCATGGTATGCAGAAGGTCGGCCTGCTTTGGCCATAACCCGGCTTGCCGACCTGCCTCCAGGCTGCGCCATGACATCCACGCTGGAGCCGCAGCGTGGTCAGGTTCCCTCCGGCGCTGGACCCGACGCTGCACCCCGCATTAGCAGCGCGACTTGGCCTCGCGGATGCAGCCGGATCATAAACCGCTTGATCATGCGGCCTCGAACGCCCGCCGGGGTGGCCAGCAAATCAAAGCAGCGGTCCGGCGTGCAGTATCGTCCCAACGCTGCCGAGGTGCCGCCGACGAACACGACCTGCGTCACGCCGCGCGCCGCCTCATGCTCCAGAAAGTAGGTCCGCATCACCGTCGAGAGCGACGCCGCCTGCATGTCATGCCGGTTGAGCTGCCACTCCACAAACGTGCCCTCGGGCTGACGCCACCCAGACAGGTAGCTGAGCCACCGTCCAGCCGCGTCCCGCACGCCCATGGCGAAGTACCCCGGCGTGTTGCGGATGGCGGCTTCGAGCTTGAGGGCACGGGCGCGCGGGACCGGATGCATGGCAATCCCGTGCAGCTCCGCCACGGCCTGCATCGCATCGTCCGGCGGCAGGTTCGGCACGAACGCCAAACCGATCTCATTCTCCGCCCGGCGCCGGAAATAGCGGTAGTTCCGGCGGCTCCGCGGACGCAGCCGCGACAGGAACCCCTCGAAGCCCCCTGCAAGGGACAGGTGCGTGGTGACCTCCCTGGAATGCCAGACGCAATCGAATGGCGGCGTCGCCGATGTCATTGCTTCCGGCATCGCCGCCTCCCCACGCATGGAGACCAGGACCATGTGCACCCATGGCAGGGCCAGCACCCCCGCGATGGCGGCCTGCAACGCCGCCATGCGCTGACCCTCGGCCGCAACGACCAAGCCGTCGCCAGAGCGGTTGCCGCCCTTGATGACGCCGGTCGGGATGCCGAACTGCTGCCGGTCATAGAACAGCACGGCCGCAACTGGTCGATCTCGCTCCTCCAGCACTGCAATGATCGGGCTGTTCCGCCAGGCCATCGTTCTTGCCAGGAACCATGGAACGTGCGTCGTCATGTCGGACGCCATGCCAAGCGATTGGCGCAGCGCCTCCACGATTGGGGCCGCAGCGGCGGCACGGCGCTGTCCGATGAACAGGCGGCAGGTATACCGGTCGGCGTCAAGTTGAACGTCCTCGGACGCGAAATCCAGCATTGCCACCTTGTTGTCTCTGCCTCGGAAGCCCTGTCTGGGCGGGAAGTTGCGATCGGTTGGGGGTCAGCCAGCCGTCTGTGGCCGCATCAAAGCCTGATTGGGGGGCGGGCCAGACTTACAGCCGAGGCGCCTGCCGCAGCATGGCCGGAACCAGGCGCGCAACGGCCGCATCTGGTCAGTAAAATGCTCTCGCAAGATCGCCGATGCCGGCATTAGTGCCCACCGGCGGAAGTCCCAGGCAGGTTGGCATCCCCGGCCGGCCCGGCAGATGACGCTTTCCTGCATCGCCGCTCTACTTGCCCATCCCGGGCATGGCGCTGTCTCCCGTCGGCGTGCCACCCGGCCCGGCCGCGCCGACCGCCCGCACCGGCACTTGCAGGTCGAGCGGCGGCGCAGTCCGGAACGTCAGGTGCAGCGGCACGGTCCCGCCTTGCTTCAAGGGCGCTTTCAGCCCCTCCAGCATGACATGGAGGCCGCCGGGCCGCAGCGTGACCGGCTGGCCCGGCGGCAGCACGAGACCGCCCTCGACCGCGCGCATTCGCATGACTGCACCATCCATCCGCATCTCGTGCACCGCCGCGCGGCCCGCGGCGGCGGTGGATGCGCTGGTCAGCACGTCGCCGGCCGGGCTGGTCAGGGTCATGTAGGCCGCGCCAACCGTCGTGCCGGTGGGGGTAGCACGCGCCCAGGCATCCTGCACGGTAACGCCGGCAGGGGCGGCCGCAGGCTGTTGCGCGCCGACGGGGGGGGCAAAAGCAGCCATGATCAATATCGAGACAGCCAGCGTCGTTTCTCGGGACATCACGCGCCTTTCTGCACTGGGACGTTACATGCCTGGAAATGGCGCTGAGAGCCAGGGTGGAAGTGTTACAGTGCAAGCTGCCGCATCTGAGTCGCCAAGCTGGGCATTATGCCTTCGCCATGCAGGTTGCCATGATCAACTCCGGGGCGGCCTGGCAAGAATCCCCGCAATCGGCTTTGCCGTCTGGGTTTGAGATCACCAGGGATGGCGGCATGCCAGAGGCGTCTGCTCTGAGCCTAACGATGCTGCATCCTATCAGCCGCCAACATTGCAAGCCGGCTTCGGCGCGGAAGTCCAGAGGAACAAGGGCTGGAGTTCCGGTTCTGCACCCTCCTGGCTTGCCGCGCCGCACGCGCTTCACGCAATCACAGATTAGCGGACGTCCGCGACGCTGGTCTAAGTAATTGCATCAGCAAGGGCAAGGACTATGCTGCAAGATCAAGATCATTCCCGGTATTCATGCGGATGGCCCGCAAGCCCGGCAGCGCGCCCGCAGCGATATTTGGTGTCCAGACCGGCCACCGGCGATCCCTGCACGGCAGAGCACCCCGCCACCGCCGCTGGGGATCGCAGCCGCACCGGCGGCAAGCCAATGAGCATCCCAACCCATCGTCGTGCTTGGCGCCCCTCCTTACCCCTGATCCCGCGTCAGCAACGCAATAACCCCGTCCAACTGGTCCAGCGTCCGATAGTGGATGCGGACACTGCCGCCCTTGCCATCGAACGCCACCTGCACCCGCAGGCCCAGCCGCGCCGACAGGTCCCGCTCCAGCGCCGCCGTCTCCGGGTCGGCCTGCGGACGGGCCGGCGCCGCGGCGGGCGGGCGGATGCTGCGCTGCGCCATGGCCTCGGTCTGGCGCACGTTCAGCCCGCGGGCGATCACCGAGCGGGCAGCCGCCTCGGGCGCCGGGTGCAGCAGCAGTGCACGGGCATGGCCGGCCGACAGGGTGCCGTCGCGCAGGTGGCCGCGCACCGGCGCGGGCAGTTGCAGCAGGCGCATGGTGTTGGCGACGTGGCTGCGCGACTTGCCCACCAGCCCGCCCAACCCCTCCTGCGTCATGCCGAATTCGATCGTCAGGCGCTTATAAGCTTCCGCCTCCTCGATAGGGTCCAGGTCCTGGCGCTGCAGGTTTTCGACCAGCGATGCCGCCATGGCCTCGGTGTCGGAGAGGGGGCGGACCAGCACCGGGACCTCATGCAGCCCGGCGGCCTGCGACGCCCGCCAGCGCCGCTCCCCGGCGATGATCTGGTAGCGGCCGGGCTGCGCCGGGTGCGGGCGGGCCAGGATGGGCTGCAGCACGCCCTGCTGCTTGATGGAGGCGGTCAGCTCCTCCAGCCGGGCTGGGTCCATGGCGGTGCGGGGCTGAAACGGGCCAGGCTCCAGCAAGGCGACGGCCAGGGAGGAGCGCGGGGCAAAGCCGCCCTCGGCATCCGGCGGCGTGTCGCCGAACAGCGCGGCCAGGCCACGGCCCAGGCGGGGGGAGGCGTCGCGGGCGGTCATGGATTGGCGCCCTGGCTGGTGCTCTGGTCCATGTTGCGTTGGCGCATGACCTCCACTGCTAGGCGCAGGTAGGCTTGGGCGCCGGGGGAGCGCAGGTCGTACAGCATGACGGGCTTGCCATGGCTCGGCGCCTCCGACACGCGGACGTTGCGGGGGATCACCGTCTCATACACCCGGCTGCCGAAGAAGCCGCGCACGTCGGCGGCCACCAGGTCGGATAGGTTGTTGCGGCGGTCGAACATGGTCAGCACGATGCCCTGCAGGACCAACTTCGGGTTGAGGCTGCCGCGCACGCGCTCGATGGTGCGGACGAGCTGGCTCAGGCCCTCCAGCGCATAGAACTCGCATTGCAGGGGCACCAGCACCGCATCCGCCGCCACCAGGCCGTTCACCGTCAGCAGCCCCAGGCTGGGCGGGCAGTCGATCAGCACGAAGGTGTACTGCCCGGTGACGCCGCGCAGCGCCTGCTGCAGCTTGAACTCGCGCTGCCCGAGCACGGCCAACTCCACCTCCGCGCCGGCGAGGTCGGGGTCGGCCGGCACCAGGCCGAGGTCCGGGATTTCGGTCTGCAACACGGCGCTGGCGAGGTTCTCCTGGCCCATCAGCGCCGCGTAGGTGCCGCGCCCGCGCCGGGCCGGGACGACGCCCAGGCCGGTGGAAGCGTTGCCCTGTGGATCAAGGTCGATCAGCAGCACCCGCTCCCCGGCGGCGGCCATGGAGGTGGCGAGGTTGATGGCGGTGGTGGTCTTGCCGACGCCACCCTTCTGGTTGGCGATGGCCAGCACGCGCGCGGGCCGGGCGGGGGGGAGGCTGTCAGGCATGGGCGGCGGCCCTGGCACGGCCGGCCTGCGTGGTCTGGCGGGGGTTGCCGATGGCAAGGATGCAGGATCCGGGATGCGCCGGGTCGTCCACCTGGCGCACGTCCATGGTCCAGTGCTGCCGCGCCTGGGCCAATTCCTCGGCGGCGCGGGCGCCCTTGGGAAACAGCGCCAGGCCGCCCGGCGCCAGCAGCGGCGCGGCCAGGCCCAGCAGGGCACCCAACGGCGCCAGGGCACGGGCGGTGAGGAGCGGGGCCGGCGGCAGGGCGGCGGCCTCGATCCGCAGGCAGTGCACCTGGACTGGGGCGCCAGTGGCCCGTTGCGCCTCCATGAGGAAGGCCGCCTTGCGCCGGTCGGACTCGATCAGGTCGAACGGGATGCCGGCCGCAATCGACAGCACGAGGCCGGGCAGGCCGGCGCCGGAGCCTAGGTCGATCCCGCGCGTGGCGTCCGGCGGGATAAGCGGCAGCAGGCGCAGGCTGTCCAGCACATGGCGGGGCCACAGATGTGCGCGGTCCGCGGCGGCGATCAGGTTGATGGAGAGGGTCCACTTGGCAAGCAGGGCGACATATGCCTCCAACCGCGCCACGGTATCGGCGGGCAGGCCGGGCAAGGCGGGGGCAGTTGGCAGGGACTCGGAGCCAGTTGGGACGCGGCGGGGCATCGGCTCGGGTTAGCATGGCCCGCGACGGTCGGCTACGCGGCAGCGAACTGCTCCCCCTCCCTCGATATGGAGGAGGGGGAGCGCGGCCGTTACCCCATTTGGGCGGCGGCGAACTCGTAGTTGGCCAGCTTGTCCAGCCAATTGGTCACGTAGTCCGGCCGGCGATTGCGGAAGTCCAGGTAGTAGCTGTGTTCCCACACGTCGCAGCCCAGCAGCGCCTTGCCTTCGTTGGTCGCCAGCGGGTTGGAGCCGTTCGGCGTCTTGGTTACCTTCAGCTTACCGTCCTTGCCCAGCACCAGCCACGCCCAGCCGGAGCCGAACTGCCCGACCGCGGCCGCCTTGAAGGCGTCCTTGAACGCCTGCACGCTGCCGAAGTCCTCGGTGATCTTGCTTTCCAGCTTGCCCGGAATGCCGCCGCCGTTCGGCGCCATGTTCGGCCAGAACAGCGTGTGGTTCCAATGCTGCCCGGCGTTGTTGAGCACCGGCGCCATTGTGGGGTCGTCGGCGGACAGCGCGACGATCTCGTCCAGCGACTTGCCCTGCAGCGCCGGGGTTTTCTCGACGAAGCCGTTCAGTGCGGTGACGTAGGCCTGGTGGTGCTTGTCGTGGTGCAGCTCCAGCGTTTCCTGGCACATGCCGCGCTCGGCCAGAGCGCCGTGGGAGTAGGGGAGGGGGGGAAGTTCGAAAGCCATCGCAATGATCCCTGGTGGTGGCGGGCGCAGAGTGGTCGCGAGGGCGCCGGGCCGTCAAGGTTGGGACCGTCAAGGTTGCGGCCGTGACAAGCGCCGCCATGTCGGCGGCATGACCGAGTTGTCCGACCTGGGCCGGATCGTGCAGCGCTACGACCCCGACCGCTTCTTCACCGCCCTGTTCGCCCCGGCGATCCACCGCGAAACCCTGTTCGTGCTGTATGCCACCAACCACGAACTGGCGCGGGCGCGGGAGGTGGTGTCCAATCCGATGCTGGCGCTGATCCGGCTGCAATGGTGGCGCGAGGTGGCGGAGGGCGCGCGGCGGCGGCACGAGGTGGCGGGTCCGCTGGGGGAGGCGCTGGACGAGGGACGGCTGGAGGCTGCCGACATCCTGGCGATGATCGACGGGCGGGAGGCGGAGGCCGAGCCGGTGGAGAGCGTTGCCGCATTCGAGGCCTACGTGCAGGCGACGGCGGGGGGCGTGGCGGTGGCGGCCGGGCGGGCGTTGGGTGCTGAACCAGTGGAGGTCGGCGCACTGCGTGAGATCGGGTCTGCTTATGGGGTGGCGGGAGTGCTGCGAAGTGTTCCGGCGCTGGCCCGGCAGTCGCGCACGGTGCTGCCGATCGATGCCCTGGCCGACGCTGGGCTGACCGAGGCGGACGTGTTCGCCAATCCTGCCGACCTAAGGCTTGCTCCTGTCATCGACTGCATCAGGGGCATTGGACAGAGGTGGTTGCGTGTGGGGCGGAGCCAGCGCTTGCCCCGGTCAGTGCTGGCCGCAGCGCTGCCCGGCGTGTTGGCCCGCCGGACCCTGGAGCGAGTTCAGGGATCGGACACACGGACGTTCGGGGACAAGGCAGCAATCACGGCCGCAGCCGTCCTTGGGCGTATCTAAAGCCCTACCTGCAGCGAGTCGGTTAATTTTACATCTAATCTAGCAGCTTCCCGATTAGCGAAAGGCGGGGTCTGCCACACGGCAGCACCCGCCTTGTTGAACACCTGTTTGCTGGAACGGATGCGCTGATCAGGCCCTGCGGCGGCGCAGCAGGCCCAGGCCGGCCAAGCCGGCGCCAAGCAGCGCCATCGAAGCCGGCTCGGGAACGCCGGTCGGGTCGGGCGTCGGCTCGACTGCGGCGGTGTAGGTGTAGGTCACGGACGTGCTGCCGTTCGCCGTCGTTGTGATCTTGGTCGCAATGTTGCCGCCTCCGCCAAGAATGGTGGTGCCGGTCAGGGTGCTGACGTTGAAATTTACCGGGCCGCTCTCGAAGCTGGTTAGGTCATCACCGGAAGCTGACACGTAATCCGGAGCGCTCGCGGTGTTTGACGACGGCCCGAAAGCCGCCGGTGCGTTGGAGGCCAAAGCCGTGTAGGACTGGGCCTTTGCGACTTCGGCAAGCAGGCCATTGATCGCGGAGACGGTGCTGCTGACCTTCAGGTCGGAGGTTTCAGTAACCTTAAAGTCCTGGGCCGTTGGCGCGGTGTTGGTCACGTTGCCGCTGAAGTTGCCCGTCGCACTGAATGCGAAATCAACACCCGTCAAGGTGCCCAGAGACGTGTCGAAACCCGGCAGAGACAGGGTGCCGGTCGTAAAGTCGGTTGCGGTCGGGCCAAATGTCGTGGAAAACGTTTCCGTCGTCGCATTGGCTGCGCCCACGGTGGCCAGCAAGGCCACGCCAGCAAGCAGGCCCTTCTTGAGACTGAACATAAGCGAACTCCTAGGTTTGGCCTGCGAATGTCGCCATGCCTGCTGTGATCCTTATGCAAATCTGATGCCAAGATATTATCCGTTGCTTATCAACGGGTTATTCAGAACAAAAGTTGACCCAGGGGCTAATATGTAAAAGAATCCGACAAACCGCAGCCCCGATTGTGATTCGGGCAAAATGCCTTAATTGTGTTTTGGACAAGGCGCAACGATTAGGATATAGCATTTCCCAATCACTGCAAATTAGGGACGCATCATGGCCACGAAGACCTGGAACGGCGCGACTGCGGCCTACGCCACCGACGCCGATTGGTCGCCCACGGGAACCCCGGTCGCGGGAGACACGGCGAACGTCAACAGCGGCGTTGTTACGCTGGCGAACGCCACCATCGACGGCGCAGTTTTACAGGTCGTTTCGTCTGCGGCTACCACGGCCGAGTTGCAATTGACCAACTCCACCGTCGGGCCGTCCGAGACTGTCCTTGTATCTGCAAGCGCAGTCGATGCGGTGCTGGGCATCGCCGGCAATGTCGTGAACCTGGGCATCCTGAACCTCACGTCGTTCGGCTCCGGCACTACGACGGTCCTTCTACCCGGCGACGTGTCGGATGCGGTGCTGACGAACCAGGGCACCATCGCCATCGATAGCGGCGTCCGCTTCGTCATCCGCAGCTCGGCCAACACCACCGGCTTGGTGAACAACGGCACCGTTGACGTGCTCAATAGCTCAAGTGCCACTCACCTCGCCTACTTCCAGGCCGGGGTCACCGGAACCGGGGTCTTCAATCTTGGCAGCAACACGCTGACGGAGTTCGCCCAAAGCGTCGGAGCCGGGCAGACCATCCAGTTCGGCCAGGGCGCCGCAACCGTCCGGATTGATGGTGCGAGCCAGTTTGCCGGCGTGTTCGCCGGGTTCTCCACGGCGGACACCATCAACCTGGCCGGCGTTCCCTTCGACAGCGTGTCCTACAACGCCACCAGTGCGACCGGCGGCGACCTGGTATTGTCCCAGAGCGGCGTGGCGCTCGGCAGCATCGCGTTTTCCGGCGACTATGCGCTCAACAGCTTTGCAATCAGCACCTCGGCGCAGACCGGGATCACGACCCTCACCGCTACCGGCGCTGCTCCGCAGCGGGTTTCGTTCACCGATACCGCCAGCAACACCCAGGGGGCGGATGGCGCGACCTACTACACGGGTCCGGTCAGCTACCTGCAGTGGCAGTACATCTGGAGCAGCGCCGACGGCGTCGCCATGGCCGGCCAGGCGGACAACATGTTCCTGCATGGCGGGTCTGGCGACGACGCCCTATCGGCGCTCGGCGGCAACAACGTGCTCGATGGTGGTGGTGGCTCCAACTTCCTGGTCGGCGCGTCTGGCGCGGATGGCGGGACGGACACCTTCTTCGTCGATGGCCGCGGCGGGGCGGTCACCTGGTCCAGCATCGTCAACTTCCACCATGGCGACAGCGCCACCATCTTTGGCTTCACCCAGGGCACCAGCACCCTACCCCTGACCGCCAATGACGGCGCGGTTGGCTACACTGGCGCCACCATCCACTCCGAGCTGGCCGGCGCCGGCACCGGGGTGAACGCGTCCATCACCTTCGCCGGCGTCAGCGCCACCGATGCGCAGGATGTCAGCCAGGGCGGCAAGTTCACCTACTCCTATGGCGTCACTGGCGGTGCCAACTACGTCAACATCGCTTATACCGGCTGACCCGGCTCCTGCGGCGGCCCCTCAGTCAGGGCCGCAGCACCGCCAGCACGATCTCGACCGCGATCAGCACGATGATCAGCAGCTCCATCAGCCCGGCGCGGCTGCTGCTGGCCTCGTCATACAGCGCCGTGTAGGTGTCGCGGATGATCGCCAGCTTGCGGTTCACCGCGGCGCTGACGGTGCGGACGCGGAACAGGTCCAGGGCGCTGGCGTAGATGCGGGCGAGATATACGTCCTCGGTGACTTGCAGGGCGTTGTCCACCTTCTCGGTCAGCTCCGTCACCTCGGCGACCAGGGTATAGAGCCGCCGCGCCAAGTCGGCGAAGCGCCGGGGCAGCAGGATATTCAGGGTCCGCCGGGTGGACTGCACCAGGCCGTACATGCGTGGCAGCTCGTCGTCGAGCAGCTCGTCGTAGTAGCGCATTTCCAAGAGCTGGGCGTTGGCGACCTCCAGCACGTCGGCCACGTCGCTGTCCGCGCGGGGCTCGTAGATGAAGGCGCGGTCCCAGGTGAGCACCACCAGGTCGTCGGTGTAGTAGCTGTACGACTGCCGCAGCAGGTCGCGCCGGGCGCCGTCCGACAGCGGGCGCTGCTCGCCGGACAGCAGGGGCACTAGGTCCACGCGGTCCTGCAAGGCGGCGGCTGAGAGCTGCTCGCTGAACGCGTGGACGGTGCCGATCAGGTAGTCCTCCTCGATGGCGGACGCCGAGGGCCGCACCAGTGCCTCGGCGGCCAGGGTGCGGACGCGGGCGAGCAGGCCTTCCCACAACCGGCCGTCGCCGCTGTCGCCAAGCTGGGCGTCCATGGCGTTCAGCAGGGCGGTGTAGTCGGGCCAGGTAAGGTCCACCGCCGCCACGCGCATCGCCAGGGCGACGACGCCGAAGTCGTAGATGCGGATGGTGACGGCGGCGGTGACGGCGAGGGTGCCGAGGTGCAACGGGATCGGGTCGAATTGCAGGGACACCGGGGGGACGCCGAAGGCGACGGCCTTGGCCGGGGTGGCGGACAGGCGGCTGCGGCTGCTGGCGGTGCCGGCGTAACGAACCCAGATTTCCTCTACCCGGCGCAGGTCGATGGCGTAGGCGATGTCGAACAGCCGCAGTGCGGTGATGTGGCCGGAACGGACGCGGAGTTCAGGCAAGGCTTCCTGCCTGCTCCCTCTCCCTCCGGGAGAGGGAGAGGGAGCGGCAAGAGCGGTCCTCGAATATGTTGGACGCCAGAGGTCCCAACCAGGCCATCGTTCGGTGCTTGCGACCTCCCTCACCCCGGCCTTGGTCCGTTTCGCGGCCCAAGCCCGGAGGGAGAGGGAGCGGCAGGCCGGATTGCACTGGTTACGCCGTGCGCCGCAGCGCCGCCGCCGGCAGCAGCGGGCGCAGGAACCGCCCGGTGTGACTGCCGGAGCAAGCAGCCACGTCCTCCGGCGTACCCTCCACCACCAAGCGCCCTCCGCCCTCGCCGCCCTCCGGCCCCAAGTCCAGCACCCAGTCGGCGGTCTTGATGACCTCCAGGTTGTGCTCGATCACCACGACTGTGTTGCCCTGATCGACCAGCGCGTGCAGCGCCTCTAG
>CAXTFY010000011.1:0-34355 GCA_964243265.1 uncultured Acetobacteraceae bacterium
CGCAGGAACACGGCGTCCAGCGCCGGGTAGCACAGGCGTGCCAGGGCGTCCTCCGGAGGAGCGGTCAGGCTATGGTCCACGATCGCTTTCCTCCCAATCCGATATGCTGCCTGCCCCCTCTCCCCTCGGGAGAGGGCCGGGGTGAGGGGGTCTTGCTTGCTTGCCGTATCGGGAGCGGCGGGTGCTGCCGGGACCAAGCTGCCTGAGCCAGGAGGCTTGTGCCGCAAGACCCCCTCACCCCAGCCCTCTCCCGAAGGGGGAGAGGGAGCAGGAAGCATCTGGTGCGATCGCTTTTCGGGCAGGGCCTGGTCATCCCGCTTGCACCCCTGCTGCCGGCTGGGCCTGCCAGGGACGCACATGCCGCGGCGGCGCCAGCACCAGCGCATGGTCAGTGGCCGCCAGGTTCGGATTGAGGAACGAGTCCTCATCCGCCGCCACGCCCCAGGTGGCGCGATACCGTGCGGCAGCCGCCTCGAAGTCCGCCAGCCGCGCCGGGTCGGCCGCGTCCAGGCCGCGGGTCTCGCCCTCCAAGTGCAGCAGCACGGCATCCGGCGTCCACAGCACGCGCAGCCCAGCAGCGCGCACGCGCTGGCATAGGTCCACGTCGTTCCAGGCCACCGGCAGGCCCTCGTCCATGCCTCCCACCGCATCCCAGACCTCGCGGCGCAGGGCCATGCAGGCGCCGGTCACGGCCGACAGGTCGCGGGTGCAGGCCAACTGCCCCTCGTAGCCCGGCGCGTCCCGCGGAGCGCCACGCAGGACATGGGTCGCCTGTCCCGCCGGGCCGAGCACCATGCCGCCATGCTGCAGCGTGCCATCCCGATACAGCAGACGCGCACCGACCAGGCCGACATCGGGCCGCACGGCGTGGCGCACCAGGGCGCGCAGCCAGCCGCGGTCCGGCATCTCGGTGTCGTTGTTGAGCAGCACCAGCACCTCGCCGCGCGCTGTGTGCACGGCGGCATTGTTCAGCGCGGAGAAGTTGAACGGCCCGGGATGCCGCAGCACGCGAACGCGCGGATCGGCGGCGATCTCCTCCAGAACGGTCAGGGCGCCAGGGTCGGTGCTGCCGTTGTCCACGACCAGCAACTCGAGGGCCGGATAGTCCGTGCCGTGCAGCACGCCGCCCGTGCTGGCGGCAAGCAGGTCGGGCCGGTCCCGGGTCAGCATGATGACCGTGACGCCCGGCAACGGGTCCGCCAGGTCGGGGCCAAGGAGGGCACGGCCAGGCGATAGGGCGGCATCTGGCGCAGCAAAGGGCGGTGCAGCAGTACGATGGCACAACACTGCGGGCACATGCGTAATCGCTGGCGTGCCGGCTGCCGCGGCGGCGCGCAGGGCCAGGTCGTGCTCCGGGTCAGGTCCGGCACGCAGGCCGCCCAGTTGCATCAACAGGGCACGGTCATACAGCGCGAGTTGACCGACCGTGATGCCGCTGCGGTGCGCGTCGGCGCTGTAGGCCGGCTTGAACCTCGGGGCGCGGCGCTGGCCCGCAAGGTCGGCCTGGTCCTCGTCGGTGTAGAGCATCCGGATGCCGGGCTGCGCGGTCCAGGCTTGGACGGCCTCATACAGCCCTGTGGGCGGCAGCGTGTCCCCAGGCGCGAGAAGGCCGGCGACAGCGCCAGAACAGGCAGCCAGGGCGGCGTTCAGCGCGTCGGTCGCGCTGCCGCCGCGTCCGTCCGGCATCAGGCGAAGCCGAGGCTCGGCCGCTGCTGCCGCCGCCAGGGCGCGTTGCGGCCAGGCGGAATGCAAGCGATTGGCCAGGCAGACCTCCCAATCCTGGTAAGTCCCAGCCTGCAGGCTGGAGACGGTATGCAGCGCCGCCTCCGTTTCGCTATCCCCGGCGAGCATGGCCAGGCTGACACGCGGGCCGGGCAGCGGCGGGAGCCGGACCAGCGCCTCCTGGGAAGGGGTGTCGTGCACCGCAACCCAGAAGGCATAAGCGACGGGATCGTCCGGCGGCACGTCCGGGAACAGGCCGGGGAGCAGAGGCGACCTGGCACGAACCGGCGCCGCCTCTGCAATGGCGGCAACGACTTCCGCCCTGGAAAGCCCAGCCATTGCTGCAGACAGGCTTGATGCAACGGGATCATCTGCCTTGAAGGCTTGGAACGCGATGCGGGCGGCCGTAGCCAAGGTTGCCGGATCGTCCGGCGACCCAGGGCCATGCACGTTGCGGAACTCGTCGGTTCCAGCGAGAACGCGCGACAATTCCGACAACCCTGCTCCACGCCGCCAGGCAACGATCAGTGCGGCCAGGCCTGCGACATCGGGATCGCGCCCTAAGGCTGCGCGGTGAAGGCGGAGCAAGGCACCGCCCACGTCGCGGGCCTCGGCTGCGGAGGTAAACGGATTGGGGATCACGTCCGCTGTATGCAGAAGCGGACCGGATCAGGCAAGCCGCCGGCCCCACAGGGCCGGCGTCATGCTGGCGCTAGTTCTGGGGGGCGGACGCCGGCTGGGCCTGCTGCTTGCTGGCAGCCTTGTTGGCCTCATGGTGGCCGACCGCGCAACCCGCGGCGGCGCCGAGCACGCCATGGTGCCCGGCCACATGCCCGGCGACGCCGCCAACTGCGGCACCCTTGATGCAGCCGGCAGCGTCTGCCTGCGCCGAAGCAGCCAACAGGGCGACGCACGACACGGCAGCGGCGAGAACAAGCTTCATAGTGGACTCCAAACCAAGGTTATGCATTGCGGAAACGCACCGGAGCACCCCGGGTTTCCGGCATTGCCAAAATGGTCGCCAGGGCCGCACATCCGGCCCCGGCCAGCACCAGCAGCGCCGCCGGTATGCCAAGCCGGTCCGCCACCATCCCCGCCAACCAAGTGCTGAGCGTCGCCCCCGCACCCACCGCCAGGCCCAGCAGCCCCATGCAGGCGCTGAACCGCCCCGTGCCCCGGGACAGGTCCGAGGCCACCAGCGGCAGCATGACCCCGAACACCGCGCTGCTGATGCCGTCCAGCGCCTGCACCGCCACAATCCAGGACGGGTCCGACCCAAGGGCCAGCAGCACCCCCCGCACCGGCAGCGCCGCGAAGCCCAGCAGCAGCACCGGCCGCCGTCCCCAGCCATCGGCCTTGCGCCCCACCCAGGGCGACACCAGCGCCACCACCGCCTGCGGTGCCACGATGCAGGCCGCAATCACCAGGTTGGCGCGCGACCCGGCGCCGCGCGTGACCTCCCCCGCCACCAGCGGCAACATGGCGGCATTGGCCAGATGGAACAGCGCCACACAGGCTGCGAACACCAGCAGCGGCCGGCTCAGCAGCGCCCGGGGGTGGTCACGCTTCGGCAGCGCCGGATCGGGCGGGGCGCCGGACGGCAGCGCCACCAGGGTCAGCAGGCCCACCGCCATCAGCCCCGCCGTGGCCCAGAACACCGACCGGCTGGACACCCAGGTGCCGATGCCGCCCAGCACCAGCGCGGCCACGGCGCTGCCGATCGAGGCGAACCGGCTGTTGCGCCCGAGCCGTGCGCCCATGCCGGCCTGTCCCGCCAGTTGCAGGCTCATGGCGGCGATGCCAGGGCCGATCATGCAGCTTGCGAAGCCATGCAGCACTTCGGCCACCATGACCGGCAGGCGGGCGGGGGTGGCGGCGAACAGCAGCGCGCTGGCGGCCACCGCGGCGCCTCCGGCGGCGACGGCCAGGCGCTTGCTGCGCATGCGGTCCACCAGCGCGCCGGCCGGAACCTGGCTGAGCATGGCGGCAACGGTGCCGACGCTGAGCGCCTCGCCGATGTCGGCCTGGGTCCAGGCCCGGGACGTAAGGTACACCGCGATGAAGGCGCCGAACCCGGTCTGGCTGCTCGCGACCAGCGCATTCAGGGCGTCCAGGCCCCGGCCGCTGCCCGTCACTGGTCCCCCGTCACTGGCCGATAATCCTGGTGGCGGTCACTGTTTCGGCGGCGGCGGCGTGGGCGCGGGCGGCGGCGAGGCCATCAGCACGGGGCTGGTGCTGCTGGGCTTGTACTCCGGGGTGGCGGCGATCTGGTCGGCCGACAGCTCGATGATGATGGCGTGGTTGGCCGGAACGAAATGCAGCGCCAGCCAGGCGATGGCGACCCGGCGCTGGCCGATGCCGAGGAAACCGCCGAAATCCACCACCGCCGCGCGGACCTGGCCGAGACCATCGACCAGCACGTCAATGATCCGGCCCGCCGGATGTCCCGACGGGTCCTGCACCTCGCGCCCGAGGATCGAGGTGGCCTCGTCTTTTTCCATCGGCACGTTCGCGACGGTGGCCGGCTGCGCCAA
Organism: uncultured Acetobacteraceae bacterium; assembly: GCA_964243265.1. Taxonomy (GTDB): domain Bacteria; phylum Pseudomonadota; class Alphaproteobacteria; order Acetobacterales; family Acetobacteraceae; genus DASWOJ01. Next base: position 4,257 of record CAXTFY010000011.1, read on the forward strand.
AGCCGGAACGGCCAGCGCGAGAGCCAGGACGAGGGATGGGACGAGCGGTGCTTGGGGCCGGGCCGGCATTCCCGGACCCTGGGTGGGCAGGGCCGCCTGTGTCAACTATCCTGTGGCAGCGTGGAGGAGACAGGCTGATGGAATATGCGTCGGGGCGGATGCTGGCGGCGGTGCAGGACGGCGTGGGGTTGCTGACGTTCAACCAGCCGGAGAAGCGCAACGCCATGTCGGTGGAGATGTGGGACGGCCTGGCCGCCATCCTCGCAGGGTGGGGAGAGGACGATGCGGTGCGCGTGGTGGTGATGACCGGGGCCGGGGACAAGGCGTTCGTGTCCGGCGCCGACATCAGCCAGTTCGGCGAGCGCCGGGGCAGCGCCGAGGCGCAGCGCGAGTACGACGCGCAGGTCAGCGCCGGGCGGGCGCAACTGGCCGGTTTCGCCAAGCCGCTGATCGCCCGCATCCAGGGGTTCTGCCTGGGCGGCGGCCTGGGCATCGCCATGCAGGCCGACATCCGCGTGGCCGCGGAGGGCAGCAGCTTCGGCATCCCCGCCGCCCGGCTGGGCATCGTGTACGGCTTCGACATGACGCGCCGGCTGGTGTCCCTGGTCGGCCATGCCCAGGCGCGGCTGATGCTGCTCGGCGGGGAGCGGATGGATGCCGCGGAGGCACTGCGGATTGGCTTGGTGGACCGGGTGGTTCCGGCGGGCGGGCTGCATGCGGCGGTGGACGCCCTGGCGCGCGGCATCGCCGGCAACGCGCCGTTGTCTGTGCGGGGCAACAAGCTGGTGGTGGACCAGGTGCTGCGCGACCCGGCCGACCGCGAGATGGCCACGGTGGACGCCGCGGTTGCGGACTGCTTCGACAGCGCCGACTACCGCGAGGGCCGCACCGCGTTCATGGAGAAGCGCCGCCCGGTGTTCCGCGGCGCCTGACGCGGTTGAGCCGACTCGTTTGGCCCGACTCGGTTGACCCGACTCGGGGCCATCGCTACGCCGCACGGCTTGCCTGAACAGAGGGGGGCCGCATGGCCGTCAAGACCGCCGAGACCCTGGACGACGACCCGCTGGACGAGCAGCAGGCCAAGGAGGCCCAGGTGGGCGGCGTCGCGGCCGACCGCCTGCGCAGCCTGATCGAGCGGATCGAGCGGCTGGAGGAGGAGCGCAAGGCGCTGGGGTCCGACATCAAGGACATCTATGCCGAGGCGAAGTCGGCCGGCTTCGACGTGAAGGTGATCCGCCAGATCATCCGCATCCGCAAGCAGGAGCCGGCGGATGTCGAGGAGCAGGAGAGTCTGCTGGACGTATACCGGCGCGCATTGGGAATGTGACGCTTCCCCCTCTCCCTCCGGCAGAGGGCCGGGGTGAGGGAGGCGGCAAGGGCCTAATTTGCCTGGTGCAAAGCGACGCGTGCTCCGCCTTGGCGCAGTTCGGCCCCTGCCGCCTCCCTCACCCCAACCCTCTCCCGAGGGAGCGGGCAGCGTCACGCGGTCCGGCGCCGCCGGGCCATCGTCAATCCGGCGATGCCCATGCCGAGCAACGCCATGCTCGCCGGCTCCGGCACCTCGAAGGCGTACAGCGCGTCGCCCAACGCCGCCTGCACCGCCGCGGTCGGGTGAATGGGGTCCCAATAGTAGAACTGCCCGATGTCCGCGGCCTGGCCCGTCGCCGGGTCGATGGGACCGCAGGCGGGGTTGATGACCAGCGGAGCCGGCGCGGTCACCCCATAGCTGAGGTAGCAGGGCGCGGTGGTGTTGGTGATGCCCAGGCTGCCCGCATTGGCAAGCAGCGCGTCGTTGGTGTCGAGCAGGTCGAACAGCTTGATGTCGTCGCCGGCATTGGCGGTGGTGATGCCCGCGACCCCGGCCGTCAGCGCCGCGTTGTAGGCATAGCTGTCCTGGGTCGCCGTAGCCGCCTGCCCAGCCGGCGAGAACGTCGTGAACTCCGGGATCAGCCCGACATCCGGCACGTTGACCACCAGCAGGTTCTTGGCCCCGGCGGCGATCAGGGTGTTGATCTCCGTCAGCTCGGTGCTCACGCCCTGGGTCACGTAGGTCGTGTTGCCCTGGTGCGCCGCGGTGCGGACGTCGTTGCCGCCGATGAACACGGTATACAGCGCGTTGGGATCGGCGACGCCGCCGGACTTGGCCAAGTACGCGCCGACCTGGCTGGTGAGGTTGGCGCCGGGGACGCCCTCGGACGTGGTGGTCCCCGGGGTGGCGCCGGGCACCGGCACGTTGCCCGCCGTCGCGCCGGCCACGGCGTAGTTCGTGCCGGACGGATAGCCCAGTCCATGCACATCGGCGAACCCCGTCGGGAACAGCGAGGGGTCCTCGGTGAGGCCCATGAGCTGCGCCATCACCTGCACCGCGACCGGGCCGTTGCTGAAGCTGTCATGGAACGTCGGCGGGCTGGGCAGGTGGCCGCCTAGGGCGTCGGCCAGGTTGCCGCGGTCCGAAAGGCTATCGCCGAACACGTAGTCCGCGGTGAACGGCCCGGCCCACGCCGTACCCGAAGCCAGAACGGCTGCGACCGCCGCAGCCATCGCTGAACGCTTGAGCGCCATGCTGTCTTTCCCCCGGCGGCTGCCGCACCGGTGTGCCCCGGCGCTTTGAACGTCCGCTTGACAAAACCTAACCAGCTTTGATCGCAGGGGGCAACCGTCTTCCGCAAGCGTCAGCCCGCCAGGGCCGCCCCGTGCGTCCGCAGCACCGCCGTACGGCGTATCTTGTGGCTGGGCGTCAGCAGGCCGTTCTCGATGGTGAACGGCGGCGCCAGGCTGTGGTGGCGGATGCGCTCGCTGGGGGGCAGGCGGCGATTGAGCCGCGCCACGGCGGCGGCGACCGTGGTGGCGTCCCCGCCATCCGCCGGCACCAGCAGCGCCGACAGCGCGGCCTGGCCGTCGCCGGCGATGACGGCCTGGGCGATCTCCGGCTCGTTCATCAGCAGGCCCTCGATCCGGGCGGGCGACACGTTCTCCCCGCTGGACAGCACGATGATGTCCCGCTTGCGGTCGGTGATGGTCAGCGTGCCGTCCGCGTCCAGGGCGCCGATGTCCCCAGTGTGCAGCCAGCCGTCGCGCAGCACCTCGGCCGTGGCCCCCGGCTGGCGCCAGTAGCCGTCCATCACCAGGCCGCCGCGGACCATGATCTCGCCGTCGCCCGCCAGCCGCAGCTCTACGCCGTCCAGGGCGCGGCCGACGCTGCCCGGCGGGTCGCTGAGGCGGTTGGCGGCGCTGATCACCGGTCCGGCCTCGGTCTGGCCATAGCCCTGCAGCAGCACCACTCCCAGCGCCTGGTAGAACCGCCCGACCTCCGGGTCCAGCCGCGCCCCCCCGGACATCGCGGCGCGTAGCCGGCCGCCGAACCGCTCCCGCACCTTCTGCAGCACCAGCCGGTCCAGCACCGGGCCGGCCAGCCGGTCGGCGAGCGTCAGGCGGCCCTCGACCCGGCGCACGCCGACCTCCAGGGCGCGGTGGAACAGCCGCTGCCGCCACGGCGGCTCCCGGCCCACCGCCAGCAGGATGCGGCTGCGGATCACGTCCAGGATGCGCGGCACCAGCGTTATGATGGTGGGGCGCACCGCTAGCATGTCCGCCGCCAGGTGCTCGATGCCCCGGCAATAGACGATCTCCGTGCCGATGCTCTGCAAGAAGAACATCGCCGCCGTGTGCTCGAAGCTGTGCGACAGCGGCAGGCAGGACAGGTGGACCTCATTGCGCAGGCGCAGCGGCCGCACCAGCTCGAACGCGCCGCGGCAGTTGGACAGGATCGCCCGGTGCGGCAGCATCACGCCGCGCGGCAGCCCGCTGGTGCCGCTGGTGTAGATCAGGCAGGCCAGCGCGCCCGGCGGGATCAGCTCGGCCTCGGCGGCGATGTCGTCCGGGGCAGCCGGGTCGTCCTCCAGGGCGGCGAAGTGCGGGTGCGGGCCAGGCTCCATGCACAGCAGCAGGTCGAGGCCGCCGGTCAGGTCCGCCCCGGCCTGCACGCGGGCAGCCAGCGCGCGGGTGGAGGCCACCGCCACCCGGGTGCCGCTATCCAGCAGCAGGTGGGCATGGTCGGCCGGGGTGTTGGTGACGTAGGCCGGCACGGGGACGGCGCGGATCGCCATCAGCGCGACCTCGAGGATCGGCACCTCCGGGCGGCTCTCGCTGCACAGCAGCACCCGGTCGCCAGCCGATACGCCCCGCGCCCGCAGCCCGCGCGCAACCGAGGCGGCGCGGCGGGCGAACTCCTGCCAGGTCACGCCGTGCCAGGCGCCGTCGCGGTGGTGGCGCAGCATCGGCCGCGGTCCCCAGCCGCGGGCCAGGCCGAACATCATCGCGGCCAGGTTGGGCCAGTCCGGGTAGGGTTCCACGATGCCTCGTTGATGTCTTCAGGTTGGGGATGTCTGGAGGTTGCGGCGGTTGGCAGGTTGCGTCGCTTGCCGAGAGGCTGCTTGCCGTGGGTGCCCGCCGTCCCACCTTGAGGGAGCCACTACCAGCACGACAGGACCAAAGCCAGATGACCCGACCCGGCTACGCACCCGATGGCCAAGCCGCTGCCCCCGTTGCCGCCGCCGACACCCTGCCGTCCTGGGATCTGACCGACCTCTACCCCGCCCCCGACAGCCCCGAGCTGACCGCCGACCTGGACCGTGCCGAGGCGCAGGCCCGCGCCTTCCAGGCCGCCCGCGCCGGCACCCTGGCCCGGCTGTCCGGCGCCGACCTGGCCGCCGCGCTGCGTGAGTTCGAGGCCATCGAGGAGACGCTCGGCCGCCTGGTGTCCTACGCCCAGTTGCAGTTCAGCGCCGACAACCTGGACCCCGCCATCGGCCGCTTCTACCAGTCGATCACCGAGCGCGTGACGGCCATCAGCAGCAACCTGATCTTCCTGTCCCTGGAATTGAACCGCATCGACGATGCCGTGCTGGACGCCAGGCTGTCCGATCCGGCGCTGGCCCGCTGGGCGCCCTGGCTGCGCGACCTGCGCGTGTTCCGCCCGCACGAGTTGTCCGATGACCTGGAGAAGCTGCTGCACGAGAAGGAGGTCACGGGCCGCAACGCCTGGAGCCGCCTGTTCGACGAGACCGTCGCCGGCATGCGCGTCCCGGTCCGCGGCGAGGAGCTGACCGTCAGCTCCGCGCTGAACAAGTTGTCCGACGCCGACCGTTCGGTGCGCCAAGACGCCGCGGAGGCGATCGGCGCGGTGTTCGAAGGCAACATCCGCCTGTTCTCCCTGATCACCAACACGCTCATAAAAGACAAGGAGATCATCGACACCTGGCGCCGCTACCCGCGCCCGGCCAGCTACCGCAACCGGTCCAACATGGTCGAGGACGAGGTGGTGGACGCGCTGGTCGATGCCGTGACCGGCGACTATGCCCGGCTATCGCATCGCTACTATAAATTGAAGGCCAAGTGGCTCGGGCTGGAGCATCTAGAGCACTGGGACCGCAACGCGCCGTTGCCGGACCAGGCGGACGGGCACATTCCCTGGGACGATGCGCGGGACCGCGTGCTGTCGGCGTATGGAGATTTCTCGCCGGAGTTGGCGGACGTGGGGCGGCGGTTCTTCGACCGGCCGTGGATCGACGCCAAGCTGCGGCCGGGCAAGTCGGGCGGCGCCTTCGCCCACCCCACCGTCCCGTCCGTGCATCCGTACCTGTTGGTCAACTACCACGGCAAGACGCGCGACGTGATGACCCTGGCGCATGAGCTGGGCCATGGCGTCCACCAGGTGCTGGCGGGCGGCCAGGGCTACCTGCAATCCGGCACCCCGCTGACCCTGGCCGAGACCGCCAGCGTGTTCGGCGAGATGATGACCTTCCGCGCCTTGCTGGCCGGGGAGACTGACCCGAAGCGCCGCCGCGGCATGCTGGCCGCCAAGGTGGAGGACATGCTCAACACCGTCGTCCGCCAAACGGCCTTCTACCAGTTCGAGAGCCTGCTGCACGCCGAGCGCCGCACCGGCGAGCTGGTGCCTGACCGCATCGGCGAAATCTGGATGCAGGTGCAGACTGCGAGCCTTGGCCCGGCGTTCCATTTCACGCCGGAATACCAGGTGTACTGGTCGTATGTGCCGCACTTCATCCACTCGCCGTTCTACGTTTATGCGTATGCCTTCGGCGACTGCCTGGTGAACGCGCTGTATGGCGTGTTCCAGGGCGGGCACCCGGGCTTCGAGAAGAAGTACCTGGACATGCTCCGCGCCGGCGGCACCAAGCGCCATAAGGAACTGCTGGCGCCCTTCGGCCTTGATGCCTCCGACCCGGCCTTTTGGCGCCGGGGCCTGGATGTCATCAGCGGCTTCATCGACGAACTGGAGGCCGAGTGATGGCAGACGGCGGCGATCGCGGCCCGAACCTGTTCGGTGAGATCAGGCGTTTCGCCCGCACCTCCGGCGCTGTCGGCGGCATCGCCGCGCGGGTGGCGGGGGAGAAGGTGTTCGGCATCAAGACCGACCGTAACGCCCATGCGGAGGACCTGAAGAACATCCTCGGCGGACTGAAGGGGCCGCTGATGAAGGTGGCGCAGATCCTGTCCACCATCCCCGACGCATTGCCCGACGAGTATGCGGCGGAACTGGCGCAGTTGCAGGCCAATGCCCCGGCGATGGGCTGGTCCTTCGTCCGCCGCCGCATGGCAGGGGAGCTGGGCGCCGATTGGCAAAGCAAGTTCAGCAGCTTCGGCCAGGAAGCCGCCGCGGCGGCCAGCCTGGGGCAGGTGCATCGCGGCACCCTGCCGGACGGCCAGGACGTGGCGTGCAAGCTGCAGTATCCCGACATGCCCAGCACGGTTGATGCCGACCTGCGGCAGCTCCGCCTGGCGATGAACGTATTCAAGCGCATCGACAAGGTGATTGAGGGCGAGGAAGTCTACGCCGAGATCGCCGAGCGCCTGCGGGAGGAGTTGGACTACCTGCGAGAGGCTGCACAGATGCGGCTGTACGGGCTGATGCTCAAGGATGAGCCGACGGTCACCATTCCCAAGCCCATCGAGGGCTACTGCACCCCGCGGCTGCTGACGATGACGTGGCTGAAGGGCAAGGGCATGCAGGCCCGCATCGACGAGCACCCGCCGCAAGAGGTCCGCAACCAGATCGCCAAGGCGCTGTTCCGGGCGTGGTACATCCCGTTCTACGGCTATGGCATCATTCATGGCGACCCGCACCTCGGCAACTACCAGGTGCGGGAGGATGATGGACTGAACCTGCTGGACTTCGGCGCGATCCGGGTGTTCCCGCCCAAGTTCGTGCAGGGGGTGATCGACCTGTATCAGGCGATCCGCGACGGCGACGACGAGAAGGCGCACCATGCCTACGAGGGCTGGGGATTCCAAAACCTGAGCAAGGCTCAGATGGCCAACCTTAACCAATGGGCGGCCTTCGTATACGAGCCGCTGCTGCAGGACCGCGTGCGGCCGATCCAGGAGAACGACGACCCGCAATACGGCCGCAGCGTGGCAGAGAAGGTGCATGCCGGGCTGAAGGAGAGCGGTAGCGTGCGCCCGCCGCGTGAGTTCGTGCTGATGGACCGGTCGGCGCTGGGCCTGGGCAGCGTGTTCGTGCGGCTACAGGCGCAGCAGAACTGGTACAAGCTGTTCCACGAGCTGATCGACAACTTCGACACTGCCAAGGTCGCCGAGCGCCAAGCAGCCGCACTGGCCGAGGCCGGCGTCCCTCCAAGCCTATAGCTTCCCCCTCTCCCTCCGGGAGAGGGTCGGGGTGAGGGAGCCTTTGCTGCGGCGTGAGTACCTAAGCTTAGGTAAGCTCGCACCCACCGCAGGCTCGGACCGCACTGCAAGGTCCCCTCACCCCAACCTTCTCCCGGCGGGAGAGGGAGCAGCCGCAGGCCCTTGCGCCCTGGGGCCCGTCCGACGCATCTTAGCCGAAAGCAAAGAGGGGACGGAGACCAATGCGCCTTGCGGTGCTGAAGGAACATGCTGCCAATGAGACCCGGGTGGCAGCCACGCCGGACACGGTGAAGAAGCTAGTCAGTATGGGCCTGACCGTCGCAATCGAGGCCGGGGCAGGGCAGGCCAGCTCCCTTTCCGACGCCGATTTCCAAAACGCCGGCGCAGAAATCGCGTCCAACGCCGCCGCAGCCCTGGCCGGCGTGGAGGTCGTCTTCGCCGTCCAAGTCCCTGCTGAGGACGTGCGCGCCCACATTCCCCGCGGCGCCCTGCTGGTGTGCATCAGCAACGCCTTCGCCAACCCGGACCTGGTTCCGGCCCTGGCCGCTGCCGGCATCGACGCCGCCGCCATGGAACTGCTGCCCCGCACCACCCGGGCGCAGGGCATGGACGTGCTCAGCAGCCAGGCCAACCTCGCCGGCTACCGCGCGGTGATCGAGGGCGCCGGCGCATTCGACCGCGGCTTCCCGATGATGATGACCGCCGCCGGCACCGTCCCCCCCGCCCGGGTGTTCGTGATCGGCGCCGGCGTCGCGGGCCTGCAAGCCATCGCCACCGCCCGCCGCCTGGGTGCCATCGTCTCCGCCACCGACGTGCGCCCGGCCGCCAAGGAAGAAATCAAGTCGCTCGGCGCCACTTACGTCGGTGTGGACGACGCGGAGACGGCCGGGCAGACCGGCGCCTACGCCAAGGAGATGTCCGACGCCTTCCGCCAGAAGCAGGCGGAGCTGATGGCCACCACCGTCGCCAAGAACGACCTGGTGATCTGCACCGCCCTGGTGATGGGCCGCAAGGCGCCGGTGATCGTCAGCCAGCCGATGGTGGACTCCATGCGCAGCGGCAGCGTGGTGGTCGATCTTGCGGCGGAGGCCGGCGGCAACTGCGCCGCCACCGTGCCCGGCGAGATGACCACGACGGCCAACGGCGTAAAGGTGCTGGGATTTCGCAACTGGCCCAGCCGCATCCCGGTCGCCGCCAGCACCCTGTATGCCCGCAACCTGCTGACGTTCCTGGTCGCCTTCTGGGACAAGGCCGCCAGCAGGCCCGCCCTGCCGGAGACCGACGACATCATCCAGGGCGTCATGCTCACCCGCGGCGGCCAGGTCGTCCACGCGCAGTTCCAGCCAGCCCAAGCGGCATAGAGACGAGACACCCATGGACCCGAACCTGTATGCGGACCAGGCCGCGCGCATCGCCAATGCCGCCGCCGCCCTGTCCGACCAAATCCGCGCCGCCGGCACCAGCGCAATCCTGGTCGTCGAACCTGTGGCGACGGTGGTCGAGCCTTTCATTTTCCTGCTCGCCATCTTCCTGATGGCCTGCTTCGTCGGCTACTACGTCGTCTGGAACGTCACTCCGGCGCTGCACTCGCCACTGATGGGCGTGACCAACGCCATCTCGTCGGTGATTGTCGTCGGTGCGATGCTGGCGGCGGGGCTGTCGGACAGCAACTGGGCGAGGGGGTTCGGCTTCCTCGCGGTGCTGCTGGCCAGCGTCAACATCTTCGGCGGCTTCACCGTCACCCAACGGATGCTTGGCATGTTCCAGGGCAACAAGCCCCGGGGCGCCAAGGCGGTGCAAAAGTAGCATGAGCGCCTCCCTCACGTCGCTTGCCTACCTGATCGCCGCCGTCCTGTTCATCCTGGCCCTGCGCGGGCTGTCCAACCCGGCCTCCAGCCGTCAGGGCAACCTGTTCGGCATGATCGGCATGGGCATCGCCGTCGCCGCCACGCTGCTGCAGCGCGGCATGTCCGGCACCGGCTTCGTGCTGATCCTGCTCGCCATTGTCATCGGCGGCGGGGCCGGGGTGTTCGTCGCGCGCCGCATCCAGATGACGGCGCTGCCGCAGCTTGTGGCGGCGTTCCACTCGCTCGTCGGCCTGGCGGCGGTGTTCGTGGCCGCCGCCGCGCTCAATGCGCCGGCTGCCTTCGGCATCGGCCAGCCCGGCGCCATCTACACCGAGTCGCTGATAGAAATGTCGGTCGGCCTGGCCATCGGCGCCATCACCTTCTCCGGCTCGCTGATCGCGTTCGGCAAGCTGCAGGGCACCCTGCGCGGCGCACCCGTGCTGTTCCGCTTTCAGCATCCGTTGAATGCCGGGCTGGGCGTCCTGCTGCTGCTGCTGGTCATCCTGTTCGTCACTTCGAGCAGCCAGGTGGTGTTCTGGGTGATCGCGCTGCTCGCCTTCGCGCTGGGGTTCCTGCTGATCATCCCCATCGGCGGCGCGGACATGCCGGTGGTGGTGTCGATGCTGAACAGCTACTCCGGCTGGGCGGCGTGCGGCATCGGCTTCACCATCCAGAACCTCGCCCTGATCATCACCGGGGCGCTGGTGGGGGCGTCGGGCGCGATCCTGTCCTACATCATGTGCAAGGGCATGAACCGCAGCATCCTGAACGTGCTGCTGGGCGGCTGGGGCACCGACTCCGGCACCGTGGCGGCGGTGGGGCATGGCGGCGAGCAGCGGTCGGTGCGCGCCGGCAACGCAGAAGACGCCGCGTTCATCATGAAGAACGCGTCGAAGGTCATCATCGTGCCGGGCTATGGCATGGCGGTGGCACAGGCGCAGCACGCGTTGCGCGAGATGGGCGACCTGCTGAAGAAGGACGGCGTGGAGGTGAAGTATGCCATCCATCCCGTCGCCGGCCGCATGCCCGGCCACATGAACGTGCTGCTGGCAGAGGCAAGCGTGCCGTACGACGATGTGTTCGAACTGGAGCAGATCAACAGCGAGTTCAGCACGGCCGATGTGGTGTACGTGATCGGCGCCAACGACGTGACCAACCCGGCCGCGAAGACCGACCCGAAATCATCGATCTACGGCATGCCGATCCTGGACGTGGAGAAGGCCAAAACGGTGCTGTTCATCAAGCGCAGCATGGCGTCAGGCTATGCGGGCGTGGAGAACGAGTTGTTCTTCCGCCCGAACACCATGATGCTGTTCGCCGATGCGAAGAAAATGACCGACGAGATCGTTCAGGCGCTGGGCCACTAGGCCGCGGGCGACACACGCAGCCGCCGGCGGCGCTCCCAGGCGGCGAAGCCCAGGAGCGCCGCCAGCACGGACAGCAACGGCCCCATCGAGGGCGGCTCCGGCACGGCGCTGACTGCTTCCGACACGGCGCTGGTCTGGAACATGGCGGCGGTATCGACATACCCGGCGGTGTAGTTGTCGGACTCGAACCCGCCGCCGCCGGTCTCGGTGAGCTTGATCTCGTTGAAGTAGCCGCTCAGGTCGAAGAAGTTGACGTAGGCGAACTGCTCGGTTGCGTCCTGGCCGGTCGTGGGGTTGCCGCAATAGGGGTTGCTGGCACTGGGGCAGGCGCCGAGGCTGGCGATCATGTCAGCCGGTCCATACTGCCCGACTTGGACGCCGTTGTTGTAGAACGTCAGCGTGTTGCCGGCGTCCAACGCGGAAATTTGCAGGCCGACATAGTTTATGCCGGGTAGGGCGGCGGTATGGCCGAGCGTCAGGTCAATCCCGCCCGACGCATAGGCGACGATGTAGTTGCCTTGGCCGCCGGCACCGCCGTACTGGTCGGCCGGATTGATGCTGAAACTGCCGCTGAACGTGCCGGTGATGCTGGTTCCAAGGTTGGCCGAGGCCGCACCGCCCGTGTTGAAGTTCGTGGTAAAGCCGGATGACCGCCCTGTGGCTTGGCCGTTGAAGGTCTCGGTGCCGAACACGGAGCCGACCGGCGAGTTGGCAGGCGTCAACTGCGCCGCGGTGACCGCCTCCACCTTGGGTGCCGAGTAGGTTGGCACGATCTGGTCGGCAAAGGCCGACGGCGTCAGTATGCCGGTCAGTATGCACACCGACGCGGCCTGAGACGCCCGCCGCTTCGTGCGCGGCGGTGTCGTCACGCGGGATGTGGCCGCTGCGGCACGGGCTTGCGGGACGCTGCTGGCCGGTGAGCGCGCCATGCGCCCATAAGCCCGCACATGGGAACTGGCGGGGCAGGCCGTCGGTTGCTGGCGCCCCGCTGCGGTCTGGTCGGGACGTCGATGCAGGCTCAACTCGTCCATTGGAAGGCTCCGGCAAGCCCGCGGGACACAACGCCCGACGCAGCTTCTACGGACCCCTATTAACAACGCTTTCGCATTTTACCTATAGCATCTTGACACTTCGGTCCTCTTGGCTTGGAGGCGACGGCGGGTTGGAAGCCGACCAGTGCGGCGCAACGGGCTTCGCGGCAACCGGTCAGGGCGGGTCGGCGTCCTGCAACTTGGCCGGTTTGGGTGTGGTCACAGCCGGTGCAACAAAGCCGCCTGGACCTTCTCGGAGCCGTTCACATCGCCGCCGCAGCTATTCGGCTCGATGCGGGATAGGCTTTAGGGTGTTGACAACGCCGTCTGCGTCCGGCGGCGTTGCCAGGCCGTAAGGCCCAGTGCCGCCAGAGCAGCCAGCAACGTCGCAGTGGAGGACGGCTCCGGCACGTTGGTTGCCTGGAACACGGCGTTGGCATCGACATACCCGACGGTGTAGTTGTCAGACTCGAACCCGCCGCAGCAGGTCTCGGTGAACTTGATCTCGTCGAAGTAGCCGCTCAGGTCGAAGAAGTTGACGTAGGCATACTGCTGGTTTGCGTTCTCGCTGGTCGTGGGATTGCCGCAATAGCCGTTGCTGGTACTTGGACAAGCGCCGACTTGCTGGATCAAATTCGCTGGGGTGTATTGCCCAACCTGAACGCCCGCACGGTAGAACGTGAGCGTGTTGCCGGCATCTAGGGCCGAGATTTGCATGCCTATATAGTTGATGCCGGGCAGGGCATTGGTGTGGGTCAGCTTCAGGTCACTTCCGGTCACAGACGATGTGGTGATGTAGTTGCCTGCACCGAGGGCACCACCGTATTGGTCATGCGGGGCGATCGTGAAGCTGCCGCTGAACGTGCCGGTGATGTTGTTTCCAAGATTGCCGGACATCGTGCCCGTGTTGAAGTTCGTGGTAAAACCGGTTGTCCCAGTTGGAAGCTCATTGAAAATCTCCGTGCCGAAATACGGTGTCACGGACGAGCTTGCAGGACTCAACTGAGCCGAGCTTACCGCCTCCACCTTCGGCTGCAGGTAGGTCTGCGCAAGCTGGTCGGCGAAGGCGATAGGGGTCAGCACACCCAGGAACACGCAGACCGACGTGGCCTTGGAGGCCCGCCGTTTCATGCGCCGGATCATCATCTCGCGCGTTGTGGCCATGGCGATGCAAATGTCCGGGATGATCCCGACCGGCAAACGCGCCATCCGCCCGTAAACCTTCAAGCGGAAGCTGGCCCGGCGGTGCGCCGATTGCTGGCGCGTCGTCAGGCGGTGGCCCGGGTAGCTGTGCAGGCGTGGTTGCATCATCGAAAGACCCCAGGAGGCCAGCGCGGCGTAATGGCCACCGCAGCTTCCCAAGAGCCTTATTAACGATGTTCATGTCTTTTAGCTGGTCATCAACCGTCAGGCTTTCCGGCCAAACGTCAGGCGGTCGCTGCGGCACTGGCCGGGCTATCAGGTCAGGCGGTCCACTAGGCTAGGCGGTCCATCCTGCTACGCCGGGTGTCAGGCCAGGCCGCGAACGGCTAGGTGCAGCCCCAGCCCGAACAGCCCGAACAGCAAGCCTAGCCACAACGTAGCGGAATCCACCCAGCCGCCCGCCGCCAGGCCCAGCAGCGCCCGCAGCCATCAGCGGCCGAGCACCACCCTGATCTCGTCCAGGATCGCCGGGTCGTCGATGGTCGGCGGCGGCGGTGCGGCATCGCCATCGGCCAGCTTGCGGATGGCGGCGCGCAGGATCTTGCCGGACCGGGTCTTGGGCAGCCGCGCGACAACACGGGCGTCCTTGAACGCGGCCACGGGTCCGATGCGGTCCCGCACCAGCGCCACCAGCTCCCGCGCGACCTCCGCGCTGTCCCGCCCCGCACCCGCCTTCAGCACCACCAGCCCGAGCGGAACCTGGCCCTTCAAGGCGTCCGCCGCGCCGACCACGGCGCACTCGGCGACGTCGGGGTGGCTGGCCAGCACCTCCTCCATGGCGCCGGTGCTCAGGCGGTGCCCGGCGACGTTGATGATGTCGTCGGTGCGGCCCATCACCCATACGTCGCCCTCCGCGTCCACCTGGCCGGCGTCCCCGGTTCGGTACCAGCCGGGGAAGTCTAGCAAGTAGGCGGCCTCGTACCCCGCCGCGTTCTGCCACAGCGTCGGCGCGCAGCCGGGCGGCATCGGCAGGCGGATTGCCAGGTTGCCGACCGTGCCCGGCGCCAGCAGCGCCCCCCCGTCGTCCAGGGCCTGCACGTCATAGCCGGGGCAGGCCCGCCCGCCCGCGCCGGGCTTGAACGGAAACAGTCCCAGGCCGCGGAACCCGGCGGTGATCGGCCACCCCGTCTCGGTCTGCCACCAGTGGTCCACCACGGGGCGGTCCAGCTTGCCGTGAATCCAAAGGGCCGTCGGCGGGTCGCACCGCTCGCCGGCCAGGAACAGCGCGTCCAGGCGGGACAGGTCGTGCTGCGCCATATGGGTGCCCTCGGGGTCCTGCTGCTTGATGGCGCGCAACGCGGTGGGGGCGGTGAACAGCACGCGCACGCCATGCTGGGCGCAGACGCGCCAGAAGGCGCCGGGGTCGGGCGTGCCGACCGGCTTGCCCTCATACAGCACAGTGGTGCAGCCGGCGAGCAGCGGCGCATAGACGATATAGCTGTGCCCCACCACCCAGCCGACGTCGCTGGCGCACCAGTAAACGTCGCCGGGACCGACGCCGTAGATCATCCGCATCGAGTGCTGCAATGCCACCGCATAGCCGCCGGTATCGCGCACGACGCCCTTGGGCTTCCCGGTCGTGCCGGAGGTATAGAGGATATACAGCGGGTCCGTCGCCAGCACCGGCACCGGATCGTGCGGCGCAGCGGCGGCCTCGGCCTGCTGGAAATCCCAGTCGCGGCCGGGTTGCATCTCGGCGGCCAGCATCGGGCGCTGCAGGATCAGGCAGGCGGCGGGCTTGTGATTGCTGATGGAGATGGCGAGGTCGAGCAGCGGCTTGTAGGCGACGATCCGCCCTGGTTCCAAGCCACAGGACGCCGACACGACGGCGCGCGGCTGCGCGTCCTCGATCCGCTTGGCCAGCTCCGCCGCCGCGAAGCCGCCGAACACCACCGAATGCACCGCGCCCAGCCGCGCGCAGGCCAGCATGGCGATCACCGCCTCCGGCACCATCGGCATGTAGAGCACCACCCGGTCGCCATAGCCGACGCCACGCGCTGCCAGCGCGCCCGCGACCCGTGCGGTGCGGTCGCGAAGTTGCGCGTAGGTGAACGTCTCGGTGCGCCCGGCCATCGGGCTGTCCCAGATCAGCGCGGCCTGCCCGCCTCGCCCGGCATCCACATGGCGGTCCAGGCAGTTGGCGCTGACGTTCAGCCGCCCGCCGGCAAACCACTGACCAAAGGCGCCCAGGCTGGGGTCGAGCACCTGCTCCCACGGTTGCAGCCAGTCGATCTCGGCGGCGGCGGCGGCCCACCATGCCTCCGGGCCGGCCTGCCACGCGGCATAGGTCGCGGCGTAGGAGCCGGGCGCAACGGTTTCGGTCATGCAGGGTTCCCCATAAGGTAAATTTTCTTTGCTAATCCGTGCCGGGACCGTCAAATTGAGCGCAACAAAATAGATGGGAGCAAAACGTTGGACGACGCGCACCTCAAGCGGATCGAGGCTAATCCAGACTTCATCGAGCTGGTCCGCTCTCGCCGGACCTTCGGCTGGACGCTGACCGTCATCATGCTGGTGATCTACTACGGCTACATCGCGCTCGTCGCCTACGACAAGCCGCTGATCGCGCAGCCGCTGTTCGGCGCCGTGACGGTCGGGCTGGTGATCGGCCTCGGCGTGATCGTCAGCGCGGTGCTGCTGACCGGCATCTACGTCCTGCGCGCCAATGGCAAGTTCGACGAGCTGTCACGCCGCATCATCGCAGGCAATGCGGCCGGCGCCGTCCGCTTCGATGGTCCGGTCCGTCAGCCAGTCGGCGCCACGCTAGGGCGGGTGCGATGAGGCGGCTGCTCACCGGCCTGCTGCTGCTCGCCAGCACGGCGGCGCACGCAGCGGGACCGATCGAGGCCGGCACCCGGCAGGCCACCAACTGGGTGGCGATCGGGATGTTCGCCGGGTTCGTGGCGCTGACGATGGGCATCACCTATTGGGCGGCGGGGCGCACCAAGACAACCAGCGATTTCTACTCGGCGGGTGGCGGGATCACGGGGTTCCAGAACGGCGTGGCCATTGCGGGCGACTACATGTCGGCGGCGTCGTTCCTGGGCATCTCCGCGCTGTTCTACACCTTTGGGTATGACGGGCTGATCTACTCCATCGGCTTCCTGGTGGGTTGGCCGATCATCATGTTCCTGATGGCGGAGCCGCTGCGCAACCTCGGGCGCTTCACCTTTGCCGACGTGGTGTCCTATCGCCTGCGCTCGACGCCGATGCGGGCGATGGCGGCGACGGGCACGCTGGTGACGGTCGCATTCTACCTGATCGCGCAGATGGTCGGGGCCGGGCAGTTGATCGAGTTGCTGTTCGGGCTGGATTACAACTATGCCGTGGTGATCGTCGGCGTGCTGATGATCGTCTATGTGACGTTCGGCGGCATGATCGCCACCACGTGGGTGCAGATCATCAAGGCGATGCTGCTGCTGTCTGGCGCGACGCTGATGAGCATCCTTGTGCTGTCGAAGTTCAACTTCAACCTGAGCGACTTCCTGGCCAAGGCCATCGAGGTGCATCCGAAGCATGCCGCGATCATGCTGCCGGGGCCGCAGGTGGCGAACCCGATCTCGGCGATTTCGCTGGGCATCGCGCTGATGTTCGGCACGGCGGGGCTGCCGCATATCCTGATGCGCTTCTTCACGGTGAAGGACGCCAAGGAGGCGCGGAAGTCGGTGTTCTGGGCGACGACGTTCATCGGGTATTTCTACCTGCTGACGTTCATCATCGGCTTTGGCGCCATCGTGCTGGTCAGCACCGACCCCACGTACCTCGACGCGGTCAAGGGCGGGCTGCTGGGCGGCGGCAACATGCCGGCCATCCACCTGGCCCATGCGGTCGGCGGCGACGTGATGAAGGGCTTCATCTCGGCGGTGGCGTTCGCAACCATCCTGGCGGTGGTGTCGGGCCTGACGCTGTCGGGGGCGAGCGCGGTCAGCCATGACCTGTATGCCAGCGTGTTCCGCCGGGGCAAGGTGTCGGACGGGTCGGAGATCCGGGTGTCCAAGATCACCACGGTGGTGCTGGGCATCTTCGCCATCGTGCTGGGGATCGCGTTCAAGAGCATCAACGTGGCGTTCATGGTGGGCCTGGCCTTCGCCATCGCGGCGAGCGCCAACTTCCCGGTGCTGCTGCTGTCGATGCTGTGGGGCGGGCTGACGACGCGGGGGGCGTTCCTGGGCGGGTTCACCGGGCTGATCGGCGCGCTGGTGCTGACGGTGCTCAGCCCCGGCATCTGGGTGGCGGTGCTGCACTACCCCGCGGACTCGGTGCTGTTCCCCTATACCTCGCCGGCGATCTTTACGATGCCGGCGGCGTTCCTGGTGTGCTGGCTGGTGTCCACGCTGGACCGCAGCCGGTCGGCCAACGCCGAACGGGCGGCATTCCAGGCGCAGTTCGTCCGGTCCGAGACGGGGATCGGCGCGGAGGGCGCCACGGCGCACTGACCCGGCTCGAGGTCAACGGGGCGGCATGATGCCGCCCCGTTGACGCCTTTCTTGAAGGCGCGGGCAATGACGCCGGCCCACACAGGCAGCAAGGCCCTCTCACCCCGGCCCTCTCCCGAACCGGGGAGAGGAAGCAGGCACGCGCCCCCGGGTTGCAGGCGGTGGTCGTGCCCTGGCGGGCGCGGACTGCTGCCCAGCCGTGTTGACGCCCCGCCCGCAACCCTCGATCATTCGCAGGCGAACGACTGGATCGAGGCGCGACTTGGCACAACCACAACCCGATCACGACCCGCTCGACGGCTACGAGCTTGACGACCAGGTCGGCTTCCTGCTGCGCCGCGCCCATCAGCGGCATGTCGCGCTGTTCCAGGACGGCATGGCCGCCGCCGACCTGACGCCGACGCAGTTCACCGCCCTGGTCCGCATCGTGGCGCTGGGCCGCGTCACGCAGAACCACCTGGGCCGCCTGGCCGCGATGGACCCGGCGACCATCCAGGGCGTCGTGCGCCGGCTGATGGCGCGCGGCCTGGTGACGCGCCTGCCCGCCCCGGCCGACCGCCGCACCGTCGTGCTGGCGCCCACCCCCGCCGGCCTCGCCTTGGCAGCCGAGGCCATCCCCGCGGCGCACGCCATCACCGAGGCGACCCTGGACCCATTGCGGCCCGACGAGCGGCGGCAGTTCCTGCACCTGCTCCGTAAGGTGGCCTGACGTGGCGCTGTCCGCCGGGCCGGAGCGGCAGGCCGGCAAGCTGGTTGTCCGCAACATCGGCCTGCTGCTGTCCGGCAAGCTGGAGGCGCCGATCCTGGACGCCGACACGGTCATCGCAGAGGACGGGCGCATCGCCGCCGTCGGCCGTGCCGCCGACTGCGACACCGGCGACGCCCGCGTCGTGATTGACGCGCATGGCTGCGCCCTGGCTCCTGGGCTGATCGACAGCCACGTCCACCCGGCCTTCGGCGATTGGACGCCGCGGCAGAACCAGCTTGGCTGGATCGAAAGCACCTTGAATGGCGGCGTTACCACGATGGTCTCGGCCGGGGAGGTCCACCTGCCCGGCCGCCCGCGCGACATCGTCGGCCTGAAGGCGCTGGCCATCACCGCGCAACGCGCCTTCCACAACTACCGGCCCGGCGGCGTGAAGGTCCTGGCCGGCGCCCCGGTGGTCGAGCAGGGCATGGTCGAGAGCGACTTCTCCGACCTGGCCGCCGCGGGCGTCACCCTGCTGGGCGAGGTCGGGCTGGGCAGCGTGAAGGCTGGCGCCGAGGCGCGGACCATGGTCGCCTGGGCGCGCAAGTACGGCATCCAGAGCACCATCCACACCGGCGGCCCCAGCGTGCCCGGCAGCGGCTACATCGACGCCGACACCGTGCTGGAGGCCGATGCCGACATCATCGGCCACATCAACGGCGGCCACACCGCGCTGCCGATGCGGCAGATCCGCTGCCTGTGCGAGGGCTGCGGGCGCGGCATCGAGATCGTGCACAACGGCAACGAGCTGGCCGCCCTGACGGCCCTGAGGTACGCCCGCGAACTCGGGCAGATGGACCGGGTGATCCTCGGCACCGACGCCCCCGCCGGATCGGGCGTGCAGCCGCTGGGCATCCTGCGGATGATCGCCATGCTGTCCTCGATCGGCGAGGCGCCGGCGGAGGCGCTGTTCTGCTGCGCCACGGGCAACACCGCCCGGATGCGGAAGCTCGACTGCGGCATCATCGAGCCGGGGCGGGCGGCGGACTTCGTGTTCATGGACCGGGCGCAGCATTCGGCCGGGGCGGACCTGCTGGCCAGCGTGCAGGGCGGCGACCTGCCCGGCATCGGCATGGTGGTCATCGACGGCCTGGTCCGCTGCGGCCGCAGCCGCAACACCCCGCCCGCTGAGCGAGTCCCGGAGGTGGTGGCATGACCGGGCGTCCCATCGGCCCCGAGGTCGATGCGGCGCCACGCCCGCTGCCTGCCCGCGTCGCCCTGCGCGGCACCCATGTCGTGCTGGAGCCGCTGCACCGGCGGCATGTGGACGAGCTGTGGGCGGTCGCCGGGCCGGAGGCGGATGCGAGCTGGGACTACATGGGCTACGGCCCGTTCCCGAAGCGCGAGGCGTTGGCGGCCTTCGTGGCCGACAGCGCCAGCCTGCACGACCCGATGTACTGGGCGGTGCGGCCGGTCGCCACCGGCATCGTGTCGGGCTGGCTGTCGCTGATGGACATCCAGCCGAAGCACGCCGCCATCGAGATCGGCAATATCTGGTTCAGCCCGGTCATGCAGCGCACCCGCGCCGGGACCGAAGCGATGTTCCTGCTGATGCGCCTGGCGATGGACGACCTCGGCTACCGCCGGATGGTGTGGAAGTGCAACGCGCTGAACGCGCCGTCCCGCCGGGCGGCGGAGCGGCTGGGCTTCACCTTTGAGGGGACGCTGCGCGCCCACTACGTGCTGAAGGGGCGGCTGCGGGACAGCGCGTACTTCAGCATCGTCGGCGACGAGTGGCCGGCCTGCCGGGCAGCGCTGCAGGCCTGGCTGGACCCCGCCAACTTCGCCCCGGACGGCACTGCCCGGCACGGGTTGGCGGAGATCAGGGCGGCATCGCCCGCTGTATCGGGGCCCGCTACATCGGGGGCGTAAGCCCGTCCCGGCCCACGGCGACGCGGGCGGCGGACAGGGTGCCGTCGGCCGAAGTCTGCGCCCCGATGAACACGTGCGCGCCGGGCGTCAGCATGTCGGGCGTGCCCGGCGCGAACGTCACGACCTGCGCGGCGGCGGGCACGGAGACCTTCAGCTTCTCGCCCTTTGCGGTCAGCATCAGTTCCTGGCCTTCCACGCCTGTGCTCTCGGACTCGATGGTCGCGTTGGTCATGGTGCTCTCGGGCATCAGGTCCCAGGGGTAATGGCCCTCCCCGGTGCCGCGCATGGCCTCGGGGAAGATCAGCACTTCGACGGCGCGCAGGTTGGTCTTGGGGCCGGTGGCGGCGGTGCCGATGAAGGTGCCGGGCTTGGCGTCGGCCAGCAGGGCAGGGATCACGGCGGCGACGGTGTAGTTGGGCGCCAACTGGATGCGCAGCGTGTCGCCCTCGCGCGCCTGCACGGTCAGGATGTTGCCGTCCAGCGCCTGCACGGTGCCGCGGATGCGGCGGACCGGCGTTTGCGCGGCGGCGTTCAGGGCGATGGCGAAGGTGGCCAGCAAGGCGAGCATCATCGGGCGGCGCATGCGTTGTTCCTTATGTCGAGGCATGTACGTCATCGCACAGATCGAGAGCAATGTTTACCCCCCGCCCTAGCTTATCTCCCTCTCCCCCCGGGAGAGGGCCGGGGTGAGGGAAGCGGCAAGAGCTGAACTTGGGGTATTTGGGAGTGGGTGCTGTTCTTAAGCCGGCACGCCCGGTGCTAGCTGCCTCCCTCACCCCGGCCCTCTTCCGGAGGGAGAGGGAGCAGGTGCCGTTCACACACCATCGATGATTGTCCCGCACGGCCAAGCATCCGCTTGACCCAGCCCGCCGCATCTGCCGGAATCCGGCGCATGGACAGCAGCAATCCCCTCCTAGAAACCTGGACCACCCCCTTCCAGGTTCCGCCCTTCGACCTGATCCGCCCGGAGCACTTCGCCCCGGCCTTCGACCAGGCCATGCGCGAGCACCTGGCCGAGACCGCCGCCATCGGCGCCGACCCGGCCCCGCCCAGCTTCGCCAACACCGTCGAGGCCCTGCAGCGCAGCGGACACCTGCTGAACCGCACGGGCGCGGCGTTTTCTAACCTGGTCGTCAGCCTCGGCGGCGACGCGCTGCAGGCCATCGACGTCGAGATGTCACCCAAGCTGGCGCAGCACGGCATGGCCATCGCCCTCGACCCGGCGCTGTTCGCCCGCATCGACACCCTGCACCGGCAACGCGAAGCCCTGAACCTCGACACCGACCAGCGCCGCCTGCTCGACCGCATGCACCTGAACCTGGTCCGCGCCGGCGCCGCCCTGCCGCCGGAGGGCCGGGCGCGCATGGCCGCGATCACCGAGCGCCTGGCCGTGCTGCACACCGGGTTCGGCCAGAACGTGCTGCACGACGAGAAGGCCTGGCACCTGCCGCTGGCGGAGTCCGACCTGGACGGCCTGCCCGAGGACCTGCGCGCCGCCATGAAGCAGGCCGCCGCCGAACGCGGCCTGGACGGTTACGCAGTCACCCTGGCGCGGTCGCTCATAGAACCGTTCCTGACCTTCTCCACGCGGCGCGATTTGCGGCAGGCCGCCTACCAGGCATGGATCGCCCGCGGCGCGCAGGACGGCCCGCACGACAATCGCCCGCTGATCCCCGAGATCCTGGCGCTGCGGGCGGAGCGCGCGGCCCTGCTCGGCTATCCCAGCTTCGCCGAGTTCCGCCTGGCCGACACCATGGCCGGCACCCCCGCCGCCGCCGAGGGCCTGCTGGCCGAGGTCTGGGAACCCGCCAAGCGCAAGGCCGCCCGCGAGCGCGACCGGCTGATGCAGGTCGCCCGGGCCGAGGGCTTCAACGGCGCCCTGGCCCCGTGGGACTGGCGGTTCTACTCGGAGAAGGTGCGCCGGGCCGACTACGCCATCGACGAGGGCGAGCTGAAGCCGTACTTCGAGCTGGGCAACATCCAGGCCGCCGCGTTCGACACCGCCAGCCGCCTGTTCGGCCTGCAGTTCCTGCCGCGCCCGGACCTGCCGGCCTATCATCCCGACGTGCAGGCTTGGGAGGTGCGGGACACGGCCGGGCACGTTGGCGTGTTCCTGGCCGACAACTACGCCCGCGCCGACAAGCGGTCCGGCGCATGGATGAGCAGCTACCGCGACCAGGAGGCGATGGATGCCCCCGACCTTTCCACAGCGGTGTCGCCGGTCATCGTCAACAACAACAACTTCGCCCGCGGCGAGCCGACGCTGCTGAGCTTCGCCGACGCGGAGACCCTGTTCCACGAGTTCGGTCACGCGCTGCACGGGCTGCTGAGCCGGGTGCGCTACCCCGCGCAGTCCGGGACTAGCGTGCGGCGAGACTTCGTGGAGTTCCCCTCGCAAGTCTTGGAGCACTGGCTGTCGGCGCCGGACACCCTGCGCCGCTACGCGCTGCACCACGCGACCGGCACACCGATTCCGGAGGCGCTGATCGAGCGGCTGCTGGCGGCGCGCGGGTTCAACCAGGGGTTCGCCAGCGTCGAGTACACCGCTGCCGCGCTGATCGACATGGCGCTACATGCCGGCCCGGCGCTGGAGGGTGCCGACGGCATCGAGGCATTCGAGGCCGGGTTCCTGGCCCGCATCGGCATGCCGCCCGAGATTGGCATCCGCCACCGGCCCGCGCACTTCCAGCATCTGTTTGCCGGCGGCGGGTATGCGGCGGGGTACTATTCCTACATGTGGTCCGAGGTGCTGGACGCCGATGGATGGGAGGCGTTCGAGGAGGCCGGCGACCCCTTCGACCCTGCCATCGCCGCCCGGCTGCGGACGGTGCTGGCCGCCGGGGACACCCAGGACCCGATGGCGCTGTATGCCGGCTTCCGCGGCCGCCCGCCCAGCACCGCAGCCCTGCTGCGCAGCCGCGACCTCGTGGAGTAGCACCCTTCCTTCTCCCTCTCTCTCCGGGGGAGGGCCGGGGGGGAGGGAGGCGGCAAACATCAAGCCACGCCCGATCGCGCTGAACCTTTCTCACATGGGCAAGATCGGCTCGTGCGGCTTCCCTCACCCCGGCCCTCTTCCGGAGGGAGAGGGAGCAGAACCGGGTTGGCACGGTTGCTGCACGCTTGGTTGCAGCACAGGGGACGCCATGATCCAACGCCGCGCGCCAGCCAACGAGATGGCCATGCAATGGCTGATGCGCCTCCTTTCTGGCGCCGGCCTCGCCATCATCTTCGTCCCGCTGGTGCTGACCCTCTATCTCAGCGTGTTCGACGAAACCCTGATCGCCTTTCCCCCCGCACGGCTATACCCTGCGCTGGTACGCCCGCATCCTGCCGGAGTTCGGCCCGGCCCTTCGCACCAGCCTGCTGACCGCCCTGGCGGCCGTCGCGGTCAGCGTCGCCGTGGGCGTGCCCGCCAGCATCGGCCTGTCCCGCCTCCGCCGTGGCCGCGGCGCGATGTCCACCCTGCTGCTGGCGCCGCTCACCGTGCCGGGCATCGCCATCGGCCTGGGCATCTACGTGCTGGCCATCCTGATCGAGGAACGCACGGAGTGGCCGCTCAGCGGCTCCATCCCCGTCATGGTTGCCGCACACGCGTTGATCGCGCTGCCCTGGGTGGTGCGGTTGTGCCTGGCCGCCCTCGCCAACGCGGACCCGGCGGCCGAGGAGGCGGCGGCCAGCCTCGGTGCCCCGCCCTGGCAGGTGGTGCGACGCGTCACCCTGCCGGCCATGCGCGGCGGCATCGTCGCCGGGGCGCTGTTCGCCTTCATCGTGTCGTTCGAGAACCTGGAAATGACGCTGTTCCTGACGGCCCCAGGCACCACGACGCTGCCGGTCTCGGTGCTGCAATACCTGCAGTACCATATCGACCCGCTGGTGGCCGCCGTGGCGGTGGCACAGGTGCTGCTGATTGGCGGCGCGTTGCTGCTGCTGGACAGCCAGGTGCGGATAGCGCGGGTGGTGGCTTGAGCCGGCTGACCCTGGACCGCCTGGGCAAGCGCTACGGCCGGGCTATGGCGGTGGACGGGGTCAGCCTGGACATCGCCGAGGGCGAGATGGTGGTGCTGCTCGGCCCCTCCGGCTGCGGCAAGACCACGACCTTGCGGATGGTCGCCGGCTTCGTCGCCGCCAGCACGGGGGATGTGCGGCTGGACGGCGCCAGCATCCTCGGCTTGCCGCCGCACCGGCGGGACATGGGGCTGGTGTTCCAGGGCTACGCGCTGTTCCCGCACATGACCGTGGCGCGCAACGTCGCCTTCGGGCTGGAGATGCGCGGCGTGCCCGGTCCTGCGCGCGAGGCCCGCGTGGCGGAGATGCTGCGGCTGACCCGCATCGAGGCCCTGGCCAGCCGCCTGCCCCGGCAGTTGTCAGGCGGCCAGCAGCAGCGGGTGGCGCTGGCCCGGGCGCTGGCGATCCAGCCGCGCGTGCTGCTGCTCGACGAGCCGCTGTCCAACCTGGACGCTGCGCTGCGGGCCGAGGTCGGGCGCGACATCCGCCTGCTGCAGCGCGCGTCGGGCCTGACGACGGTGCTGGTGACACACGACCAGGACGAGGCGATGGCGATGGCCGACCGCCTGGTGGTGATGCAGGACGGCCGCGTGCAGCAGTGCGGCACGCAGGCGGACCTGTATGAGCGCCCGGCCACGCCCTTCGTCGCCGGGTTCATCGGGCGCAGCAACATCGTGCCGGGCATCCTGGCCCCGTGGGGAGGCCAGCAGGGGGTGCAGCGCCGCGCTCCGGATGGCGGGAACGGCGGCCTGGCGGTGCTGGCGGACGGGGCTGTGCTGCGGCTGGCGGGACGCTATGCCGGGGCCGGGGCCTGCACGCTGGCGCTGCGGCCTGAACGGCTGATGCTGGCGCCCGCCGGGCTGGATGGGCCCGGCACCGCCGCCGGCACGGTGGAGCTGGCGAGCTATCTGGGGGCGGTGCGGGAGCACTTGGTCCGCCTCGCGCCCAACCTGCGCGTCGTGCTGCGGGATGCGACGACCGGCGCCGGGCGGCTGCACGCGGCGGGCGAGGCTGTCACGCTGCGCTGGAACACCGGGGCGGAGCGGCTGTTCGACGGGTCCGGCGCCCCGCTGCCATGCCTGCACCCAGAAGCCAACACAGGGAGCATCCAACATGCGTGACCCGACCCGCCGCGCCGTGCTTGCCGCCGCCAGCGCCGCCGCCCTGTCTGCCCCGCGCCCGGCCGGCGCCGCCGGGCAGATCGTGGTCGCGACCTGGGGCGGCGACTACGCCAACCTACTGCGCGCCAACGTGGACGATCCCCTGATGACCCCGCAGGGCAGCACCGTCGTGCAGGACACCGGGGACGAGGACCCGCGCGTGGCCAAGCTGTTCGCCCAGCGCCGCCTACCGCGCGGCGCCGCGGACGTAGTGTGCCTGCAGGCCGTGCGCGCGCACGAGGTGGACCAGGCCGGGTTGCTGGAGCCGCTGGACGCCACGAAGGTGCCGAACCTGGCGCACGCTCCTGCCGAACCTGCGGACTGCGTTCTACGGCCCGCACATCTACAGCCCGCAGGTCATCATCTACAATCCCGACAAGGTGCCGGACCCGCCGCGCACCTTCACCGACCTGCTGGACCCCAGGTGGCGCGGTCGCGTCGGGGTTGCTGACATCAACTACTTCTACATCATGATGGCCGCCGCCATGGCCACGTCCGGCCGCCCCGAGACGGTGGACGCCGACGCCGCGCATGACTTGGTGCTGAAGCTGAACGCCAACGGGCTGCGGCTGTATCCGTCCACTGACAGCATCGGCGCCGGGGTGAAGTCGGGGGAGATCGACGTCGGCCTGATGTGGCTGGCCCGCGTCATTATGTGGCAGAACGCCGGCATTCCCGTGCGGGCGCAGTTCCCCACCGAGGGGTCGGTGCTGTACCTGTCCGGCATGGTGGTGCCGAAGAACGCCGCCAACAAGCCGGCCGCCTACCGTTACTTGGACGCCATGATGCAGCCCTCGGCGCAGCATGGGTTTGCCGAGCGCATGGGCTACCAGCCAACTGTGGACGACGCGCCGCTGACGGGCGTGCTTGGGCAGCGCCTGGCCCTGCCCGACCCGGCGCCGCGGATGCTGCTGCCGGACTATGGCGTTGTCGGCAAGCTGCAGGGACCGGCGGCCGACTGGTGGAAACGCAACGTGGCGCACGCCTGAGTGGGGCGTCGCGAACGCTCGCCCCTGTCGTTGCCGCTCCTGGCATCGCCCGTGCTGTCATTGCCCGTGCTGTCATCACTAGGAGCGCAGCGACACGGCGGTCCAGGGGCGGCAACAGCCATGCTGGCTGCCCTGGTTTGCCGCGCCGAAGCCGGCTCGCAATGACGCCCGCAACGACGGAGGCCAGCGGCGCGCCGGCCAGTGCGTTCCTCGCGCCGGCCACGCTGGTCGTCGTCGTCATGCTGCTGTGCCCGCTGTTGCTGCTGCTGCGGTTCAGCCTGGACCAGTACGACCCCACCGAGCTGATGATCGAGGCGTTCACCGGCGCCAACTACCTGCGCTTCATGTCCGACCCGTTCTACCTGGCGGTGCTGCGGACCACGCTGGGCGTCGCCCTGCTGTCCACCCTGCTGTGCCTGGTGCTCGGCCTGCCCATCGCCTACCGGCTGGCGCGGATGCGCGGGCGGTGGAAGGGGCTGCTGATGCTGGCCGTCGTGCTGCCGCTGTTCGTCGGCAACACCGTGCGGATGGTGGGCTGGATGATCCTGTTCGCCCATGGCGGCATGGTGGACGGCGCCGTGCGCTGGCTGGGTGGCGGCGGGCTGGAGTTGATGTACACGACCTTCGCCGTGGTCTCCGGCATCGTGTCGATCAACCTGCCCTTCGTGATCCTGACGATCCAGAGCACCATCGAGACCATCGACCCGGCCGTCGAGGAGGCCGCACAGAGCCTGGGCGCCCCGCCGGCCCGCAGGTTCTGGCGCGTGGTGTGGCCGCTGGCGCTGCCGGGCACGCTGACAGCGGGCATCCTGTGCTTCATCCTGGCGATGAACGCGTACGCGACGCCGTACCTGCTGGGCGGCCCGCGGTTCCAGATGATGGCGCCGCTGCTGTACTGGGAGTTCAGCACCAACAACAACTGGCCGTTCGCCTCGGCGATGGCACTGCTGCTGATGGCGACGACGCTGGTGCTGACGGCGTGCAGCGGGGCGCTGATCTCGCGGCGGCTGCGGGGTTGACGCCGGATTGGACGGGTTGCGTGCAGGGACCTGCGTCCTCCAGCGGGCCTACCACCCCGCCCGCATTGTGCGGTTTGCCGATGGACCCTAGATGACCGCCATGCAGGACCAGCCAGGCTTCCTCGCGGGCGGCGGCGCGACGGGCGCGCTGATCCACGCACATGATTGGGTGGAAACCCCGCTCGGTCCCCCGGCCGTCTGGCCGCGCCCGTTGCAGACGCTGGTCAGCGTGATGCTCGGCGCCGGGCAGCCGATGTTCATGGCGTGGGGGCCGCAGCGCATCCTGCTGTCCAACGACGTCGAGGCCGATCCCGTCGGCAACCCGGCGGCGTAGGCTTCCAGCAACGGCAGGTCCCCTGGCACGCAGGACAGTGGTCGAGGTGCGCCTCGCCCCGGTGCGCCTGGCCCGGTTCTGGGCCGGCAGGGCGTTGACTGCCGCCCGCCGTCGCCGAGCGCCCCGTCCTCGAGAAGCCGTCCTCGACAAGCCCGCGGTTGTGGGCGGCGCGCACCAGCAGGCCGACCCCCTAAGGGCACAGGGCGAACGCCTCGAAGAGGTCGCCCTCGCGGTCGCACCCCATCGTCACGCTGGCCGCCCCCGCGCAGACCGAGGCCGCCGCGTCGGCACCCTGCAGCCAGCGGACGCTCTCCTTTCCCTCGACCGGCGCCGACAGCCGCCTCACGCGCCGGCCCCGGGTGCGCCCAAGCCCCCGCGCGTCGATCAGGCCTAGGATCGCACCGTCCCCGGTATCGACCGTCACCAAGACATGCAGATACCCGCCGCCGCCGGCCGAGCACGGCACCGTTGGCGTCCTGGATGGCCAGCACAGGGCTACCC
The DNA here is from genome assembly GCA_964243265.1 of uncultured Acetobacteraceae bacterium. GTDB lineage: Bacteria > Pseudomonadota > Alphaproteobacteria > Acetobacterales > Acetobacteraceae > DASWOJ01. The sequence goes on from CAXTFY010000011.1 coordinate 32,437, forward strand.
AGGCAGCGCTGGCTGGTGCGCTGGGCTGCCTCTCGGCCACCATCCCCTCCAGGGTCACGGCCGAGTTGCACAGCAGGCGCGTCAGGTGGATTTCACCCGCGCGGCTACCGCCAAGCCGGCGGACCGCAATCGCCGCCGCCCTCAACCAGGCGGCCCAGCAACCAGGCCCCGCTTTTCCAGGCGCAGGTAGCCAAACTGACCCAGGCTCGTCCTCATTAATCCGTCTCCGATGCCGCCATGACACGGAATCAGAGATCAGCGCCGCCCTCAAGCACGATGTGTGACTGCCGTAACCCGCAGGGAGAGGGCCGGGGTGAGGGAAGCCGCGCAGACCGACGCTGGCCGGGGAAGCGCGGACTTGGCTCCCAACAGGGCCGGGGTTGGCCCGTGCGGCCTCCCTCACCCCGGCCCTCTCCCGGAGGGAGAGGGGGAAGGCGGTGTTGGGGTGGGCCCCTACAGGGACCGCCGCATCAGCACCACGTCGTGGCCGTTTTCCTGCTCCACTCCCATCCGCTGCCAGCCAAGGCGCGCGTAGAATGGCTCGGCAGTCAAGGTATAGAGCCAGAGAACTGACACCGAAGCCTCGGCTACGAACGTCTCCGCCCGGCGTATCAGCGCAGTGGCATAACCGCGCCCCCGGAACTCCGGCCGGACGAAAACGCCGGCGAGCCAGGGCGTAAGATCAGGCCGCGTGTCCAAGTCGCCCTGCACCACGCCCGCGGTCCCCACAGGCTGATCATGGTCGAACAGGACGAAGGTCTCCTTCGGACCAACCGGCGGCGCGAGGATCAGCGCCGTCATTTCCTCGACAGAGTAGCCGCCGGGTTCGCTGAAGAACGCTTCCACCCGCCAGGTGGCCACCAAGGGCGCCAGATCGGGCTGGTCAGAGACCGCCGCGATCTTGAACTGGCCCATTGCCAGGGCTACTCGCCGGCCTGCCCCTGCCAGATTGCCCATGCGCCGCTCGGCGCCAGGGTGCCGCCAACTGTAGCCTGCCAGAGACCGGACAGGGTAGCGCCAAGGGTCCGGTCATAGAACGAACCCGGCTGCACATCCCGCACCGGCGTGTTGGCGGGGATGCCATGCTCCCGCTCCAGCCAGTCCAGCGCCTCGGTCTCGCCGCCGATCTCGTCCACCAGGCCGAGCTTCAATGCCTGCCGCCCAGTGTAGGCGCGTCCATCGGCCAGCTTGCGGACCGCCGCCGGGTCCATGTGGCGGCCGAGCGCCACCATGTCGACGAACTGGTCAAACATGTCGTCCACCAGCCCATGCAGATAGTCCCGCCCCTGCGTCGTCAGGCCGCGAGTGAAGCTGGGCTGATCCTTCAACGGGCCGGAGGTGATGGCTTCAGCGGCGATACCCAACTTGCCCAGCAGGCCATAGACATCGCCGGTCTGCAGGATCACGCCAATGGAGCCGGTCAGCGTCGCCTCCCGCGCAAACACCCGAGCCGCCGGCATGGCCACCATATAGCCGGCGCTGGCCGCGGTGCCGAGCATCACGGCCACAACAGGCTTTGCCGCGGCAACCCGGATCAATGCCCCACGCAGGCTTTCCCCGCCCGCGACGGAGCCGCCGGGGCTATCGATGGAAACGATCACCGCCTGCACGGTTTTATCGCGCGCCAAGGCCCGCACTGCCCGAAGCAGCTTGGTATCCTCAGTAATCACGCCGGTGACGTTCACCCGCGCGATGTGTCGCAGTCCCGACCCCGGCAACGCCCCGGCGCGCTCGGCAACGACCGCCAGGGCGATCACCCCGGCCAGCACTGCCAGCACCCGCCAGAGGTTCAGGCGGCGCTTGAGGCGCCGCCTGTCCAGCAAAAGATCGGTTTCGAGCGCCAACTAAGCGTCGGTCTGCTGATTCCGGCGCCGGATCGCAGCACCCAGGATGTCGCCCAGCGACGCACCGCTGTCGGT
>CAXTFY010000012.1:0-34012 GCA_964243265.1 uncultured Acetobacteraceae bacterium
TCGTCCCACGTCTTCGGCTCCAGCCCGCGCCGGGCCAGGCAGCCATAGGGGTGGATGAAGAACGGCCGGGTGAAGCCAATCGCCAGCGCCCGCTGCGGCGTCGGACCCAGCGCGAAGGCCAGGTCGATCTTGTTGGCCTGCAGGTCCAGCACGGAGTTGGCGTAGGTGCTTTCGACGTACTCCAGCTTTGCGTCGAACACCTTAGCGATGTCGCGGGCGAACTCGATGGCGGCGCCATGCCATTCCCCGGTGGCGAGGTCCTTGGTGAAGTAGGGCAGCTCGCCCGGCAGAGCGGCAATGCGCAGCGTCTTGATGCGGGTGATGCGCTCGAACGTGCTTTCCGCCGGCGCGGTCTGCGCCTGGGCGGAGCCGATCAGCGCCGAGGCCGGCAGCGCCGTCCAGGTGATGACGCGGCGGCTGATCTTCGCCATGCTGTACGCCCTACTTGCCCACGTTCCAAACGGGCTCCTGCACCGCCACGTCCGCCGGGTAAACGGTGTGGTAGGTGCCGTCCTTCACCTGCTGGATCACCGGCGTCGCCTCCTGGTTCTGCCCGGTCTCGTCGAAGCGCACGCCCTTCCACGGCATAATGGTCTGGTCGCCGGGCACGTTGGTCGCAACCAGGGCGCGGCGGATGTCGTCGGGCTTGGCCGAGCCAGCGCGGTTGATGGCGTCGGCCAGCACCTGCACCCCAACCACCTGGCGGGAGGTGTTGTCGTTCAGGTCCTTGCCGGCCTTGGCGCGGAACAGTGCCAGCACCGGGGCGATGGCGGGGCGGGACTTGGTGGCGTCGGCGGCGAAGGACGAGCGGCTGAACACCCCCTCGGCCAGCGGCCCGGCGGCGGTCAGGAACGCCTGCTCCTGGTAGCCCGCCGCCTGCGCCATCACCGCCGGCGGGGTGTAGCCCAGCTCGCTCAGGCTGCGCAGGGTTAGGATGGCGTCGGACGTGTAGCTGCTGGGCATCAGCACGTCGGCGTTGGCGGCCTTGAGCCGCTGCGCCTCGGCGGACAGGGAGGGCGAGTTGGCGCGGTACTTGATGTCCGCCACGACGGCGATCCCCGCCGCCTTGGCGAGGTTGCGCTGCACGGTGCTGCTGTCGCTGCCGAAGATGCTGTCCTCGTAGAAGAGGGCGACCGACTTGACGGGGTGCCCGGTCTTGGCACCGACCGCCTTGAAGAAGTCGAACATGGCCTGGGTGAACATCTCGTCGTGCGGGGTGGTGCGGAAGAACCACTTAAGGCCGCGCTTGTTCAGGCTGGGGGACGAGTTGTCCATCGACAGGTAGGGCACCTCATAGCGCTCGGCGACCTGGCTGATGGTGGCGGCGGTGGCGCTGGTGTAGCTGCCGATCAGGGCGGAGACGTGGTCCTGGGTGATCAGGCGCTCGGCCTCGGCGCGGGCCTTCTGCGGGTCGTTCTGGTGGTCGGCATACACGACGCGCAGGTGCGCGCCGCCCAGGTGGTCCAGCCCGCCGCCGCCGCCCATCAGCATCGGCAACAGCTCGTGCGCGCCGTTGACGATCTCCAGCATGGTGTCGATGGCATTGCGGGCGTCGGCGCCAACCTGGGCGGCGTTGCCGGTCAGGGGATAAATCGCGCCGATCACCACGTCGTCAGCCGCACGGGCGGCAGGAGCGATGACCAACACGGCCGCGGCGGCCCAGAACAGCAAAGCTACCCGTTTCATGCAGACACGCTCCCAGCAGATGCCGGGGAGTGAAGCATGCGCCGTGCCATTGCGGTAGGAAGGCTGCCCGGAGGGAAGAAGGGCACTGGGGCGAACGACGGGGATCGAACCCGCGACAACCGGTACCACAAACCGGCGCTCTACCAACTGAGCTACGTCCGCCACAGTGCGGGCCGCGGTTCTAGGGCAGGTCGCCCGGCGGCGTCAACGGGCTACCGCGCCGCATTCATGGTAAACGCGCATGCCGCGAGGACCCTGCCTGCTCCCTTCCCTCCCTGGGGAGTGTCGGGGTGAGGGAGGCGGCGAGGACCTGACTTGCCACGTAAAGACGAAAACCGTTTTCGGGTTTGGCGCTTGCAGCTTGCCTCATCCCCACCCTGTCCCGGAGGAAAAAGGGGCAGCAGCGAATGCAATCCCCCGACCGATCGCTGCAGGACTTCGATTTGTCCTTCACGACCGGTCACCTGCACTTGGCTTGTGCCGGTTTGACATACGGGTCGGACCCGCGGTCAGACCGGCTCACTACCCTCTATCGGCGAGGGGTGTTGAGCGCCACGGCCATGTCGGGCTGCAACACGACCCGGCCGTTCACGACCGATAGCGCGCTCAACGGAACCGTCGCCACATGGCTGCCGCTCTCGAAGTATGACCCAACCATGATCTCAGCCGTCCGCCCGTCGCTCTCCACACTGCGGACGCTGCCGACGATGTTGCCCTGCGGGTCACGAAGCCACTTCCCAACCATGCCCGCCGTGGCGGCCGCTGGCGCACCATAGACCGGGCCAGGGAAAGCTGGGCCAGCAAACGTCTGCGCCATGCCCGCGCCGCTGGAGGACAGGACCAGGGCAACCGCCACGCCAGCCAACCGAGAGTTCATCATGATAGCCTCCATAAGTTCAATGATGAGACTAATCATTTAGGTTCAATAATGCAACCCCCTGCCCTATATAGACTGCATGCAGCGCACAGATTTCTCGCAGGCCTACTGCCCGATCGCCCGCACCCTCGACCTGGTCGGCGAGTGGTGGAGCCTGCTGATCATCCGCGAGGCGTTCCTCGGCGTGACCCGCTATGACGACTTCCAGCAACGGCTCGGCATTTCCCGCAATGCGCTCACCGACCGGCTCAAGAAGCTGGTGGATGGCGGCGTGCTCGCCCGGCGCCCTGTGGCCGAAGGCGCCAAGCGGGAGGAGTATGTGCTGACGGCCATGGGGGATGACCTCATGACCGTCGTGCTGGCCATGCTGCAGTGGGGCGACCGCTGGCTGGTGCTGCCGGGCAAGCCACTTTCGCGCATGGTTGAGACTGCGACGGGGCGCAAGGTTGCAACGCTGCAGGTGCTGTCGTGCGACGGTCGCCCGCTCAGCCGTGCCGAGGTTGGGGTCGTCGCCGCGCCGGGCGATGCTGATCTAGGGCTGCAATTGGATGCTGAAGCGGCACCAGTACCCTCGATGGCATTGCCGGACGCGGATTAACCCGCGACATCAGCCTGCATGCTCCCTGTAGCTGCCGAGATGGGCAGGGCTGGCGGCGCTTAAACCAGGGATGCCGGCACCGTGATTGCAGGCCGCGCTCACGACGTTGCAGCCAAGCGGCGGTCAGCCCATTCACCAGGTTCTAGGTTGCCGGGCCGCAGGTGCTCCTTGCGGTGGCGACGGCACGCTGAGTCGGTGGGTGTAAGCCTCGGTCTCCGCTTTGGGAGTGGAGGCGGGGTTCGTCCTGATACGGTGTGCGCCGGCCTTACAGCACCAGCGCCGTCTGCGCCGGGTTCTGTGGCGCGTCCGAGGGCGCGGCGCCGCCCTGCCCATCCCGCCGCTGCCGCTCCCACCGCGCCGTGAAGGCCACGTCCACGTTACCGCCAGCCCCTGCCAGCACCTGCTCCAGCGCCGCGTCGCCGAGGTCGGCCCAGCGACGGCCGCGCCATGGGCCAAACGGCACCTTGACCAGCAGGGCCGGCTCGTCCGACCAGGCCAGGAGTTGCTCCACGCCCGCCAGGCGCAGCATGTCGCGCAGATGGTGCGCCGTCACGTAGGCATCCGGCCCGGCCCGGTGCGCGGGCAGGCCGCGGTCGCGGTCCAGCCCTTCCGGATGCCGCCAGTAGCGCAGGCCCTGGTTGGAGTGGGTCGGCGCGTCCGGCCACAGGCGCAACGCGCACTTGTAGGTGCAGACCCAACGTGCACCATTGGACAGGGCGGGGCGGCACCACCGCTGCTCGAACGCCGCACGGTGCGCCGCCAGGGCCAGGGGCGCCGGTCCCGGCCAGGCTTGCAGCACCGGGGGGGCAACGTCCTGCCAAGGCCGGGCGTCGGCCACATCCGCATCGACGAGGTGATGGATCGCCGAAGTCTGCGGCGAGATCGGGTGGTCCGGCTTCACCAGCAGGGCGCCTGGCCCATCGCGTAACGCCCAGGCTCCGTCAGGACCCAGGGCCACGTCCTGCCAGCCGACCTCGACGACCCCGCCATCGGCAAAACCCTGGCCGGTGGTCTCCAAGTCGATCACGCGGATGAATCCGCCGGGGAGGATGCTGGACATGGTTTGACATATAATGACTGTTCGCCGAACAGCAGCCGTCCTGGTGCAGGATTCTTGCGGCTACTTTCCGTGGAGCTACCCCGCGCTGCGGATCGCGGTGATGCGGGCGACGGTGGCTGTGGTGGAAAACCCGGCCATCAGCTCCGCCAGCCACACCCGGCCGCCCCAGGACTGCACCTCGTCCGCCCCCACCACGTCGTCCAGCGCGTAGTCGGCGCCCTTCACCAGCAGGTCCGGCTTCAGGGCGGTCAGGGTCTGCAGCGGCGTGTCCTCCTCGAACACCACCACCAGGTCCACCGCAGACAGGCTCGCCAGCACCGCGGCGCGGGCGGCCTCCGGCTGCACCGGGCGGGTGACGCCCTTCAGGCGGCGCACGCTGGCGTCCGAGTTCAGCCCGACCACCAGGCGGTCGCACTGGCCACGCGCCTGCTCTAGCAGGTGTACGTGGCCGGGGTGCAACAGGTCGAAGCAGCCGTTGGTGAAGCCGATGCGCCAGCCCTTGCGCCGCCACCGCTCGACCTGCTCGGCGGCGACCTCACGCGACACCACCTTCCGCAGCGCGCCGCCCTGCGGGGACAGGGCCTGCAGCAGGTCCTCCTCCCGCGCGACGGCGGTGCCGATCTTTCCCACGACGATACCGGCGGCGATGTTGGCCAGGCGCACGGCGATCCGCAGGTCCAGGCCGGCCGCCAGCCCGGCTGCCAGCGTCGCCACCACGGTATCCCCGGCGCCGGACACGTCGTATACCTCCGCCGCCTCCGCCGGGTAGTGGTGGACCCCTGCGGCGTCGGCCAGGGTCATGCCGTCCTCCGACCGGGTGACCAGCACCGCGCCGAAGCCGTGCGCGGCGCGCAAGGCCTGGGCGGCGTCGGCGATCTCGGCCTCGGTGCCGACCGGCAGACCGGTGGCCTCGGCCAGCTCGCGGCGGTTCGGCGTGATGACGTCGGCCCCGGCATAGCGGCTGTAGTCGGGACCCTTGGGATCGACCAGCACCTGCCGGCCGGCCGTGCGGGCGGCGGCGATCACCTGCGCCGCAATGTCGCCGGCCAGCACGCCCTTGTTGTAGTCCGACAGCACCGCAACGGAGGTGGCGGCCAGGGTGTCCCCGGCGATCCGCATCATGCGCTCGGCCAGCTTGGGCTGGATCGGCGAGGTGTCCTCCCGGTCCGAGCGCAGCAGTTGCTGGCCGGCGCTGACATACCGGGTCTTGACCGTGGTGGCCCGCCCGCCCTGGACCAGCAGCCACGGCTCGACGCCGGGCTGGCCGCCGATCAGGCCCGTGAGGTCGGACCCGGCCTGGTCGTCCCCGACCACCGACACGAAGGCCACCGCCGCCCCCAGCGCCGTCAGGTTGCGGACGACGTTGCCAGCGCCGCCCGGCATGGCCAGCTCGCGCTCCACGGTTAGGATGGGGATCGGCGCCTCGGGGCTGATGCGCTCCACTGCGCCATAGACGTAGCGGTCGAGCATCACGTCGCCGATCACCATGACGCTGGTGCGGGCGAGGCGGCGGACCGCGGCGGCCAGGGCCTCGATGGAGGCGTCGGCGTCCGGGGTGTCCGCGTCGGTGCGGCCGGGGCCGGGCGGGATGCTCTGCATGGGGTCCACGGCTAACGTTCCCGGGGCGGCGTGGCAAGCGGGGCGTGACGTTTGCACGGCAGACGGTGGCGCCGTGCTGCTTTCATGCCAGCCCTAAGCAGGTTTGCGCGGCTTGTCACCCAGATGGCCTGTGGCCGTGCCAAGCCGCGCAAGCCTGCTTAGGTCTTCATTTGTGTGCAAACCTGCAGAGGTTTGCCTAGGCGTGCAGGAACCGCACGGTGCCGGCTTCCAGCACCGCGCAGGTCAGCCTGCCGCCACGGCCGGCGCCGGTGTCGATGCCGAGCCGGTACGGCCGCAGTTCCGGCGCGGGGCGCGGGGTGTGGCCGTGCACGACCAGGGTGTCCGGCTGGTCGGGCAGCATCGGCGCCGGGCCAGGCCATTCGAGGAAGCCCCCACGTATCCATAGCAGGTCGTCCTCCGCCTGCTCCGCCACGGGCACGCCCGGCCGCACGCCGGCATGGACGCAAAGCAGGCCATCGGTGGACCACAGCGGCAGCAGGGTCTCCAGGAAGCGCAGGTGGGGCGGCGGCAGCAGCGACCCCCAATGCCGCACGTGGACCTGTGGCGGGATGCCCCAGCTTTGCAGGCTGCTCGATCCGCCGCTGCGGAGCCAGTGGTCCGCGTCATCCGTGCTGCGGCTGGCCAGGACGTCCAGCAGCATTCGCTCGTGGTTGCCCATTAGGTTCACCGTCGGCAGGCCCGGTATCCCGGCCATCACATGCGCGACCACGCCGGCCGAGTCTGGCCCGCGGTCGATCAGGTCGCCCAGGTGGACCAGGACTGCGTCCGCAATGGGCCGGGCGGCGAGGTCGGACTCGATGGCGGCGTGCATCGCCTGCAACCGGACGAGGTGGCCATGCACGTCGCCTACGGCATAGACGCGGTAGCCCGGCGGCAGGCCGCGCATCCGGGGGTCGAGATATTGGACGGCAGCGGCGACGTACGGGTCCATGCGCGCCTGCTTAGAACAGCGCGAGCCGGCCCGTCACCTAATCTTGCCCTTGGCGGCCCGCTCGGACACGCCTAATGCCCGATCATGAGCGCACGATGGGGTATGAACGCAAGGGGAAGTTCGAGCGCCAGTGGGGGCTTGATCGCAAGCGGAAGCTTGAACGCCATCGAGGTCGAAGGCTTGACCAAGCGTTACGGCGACGTGCTGGCCGTGGACGGCATCAGCTTCGCCGTCGCACCGGGCAGCACCCTGGGCCTGCTGGGCGGCAACGGCGCGGGCAAGACCACCACCATTGCCATGCTGCTGGGCCTGCTGATCCCCAGCGCCGGGCGCATCCGCATCCTCGGGCACGACATGGCGGGGGACCGGTTTGCAGCGCTGGCGCGGATGAACTTCTCGTCGCCCTACATTGCGCTGCCGTCGCGGCTGACGGTGGCGGAGAACCTGCGCGTCTATGGCCACCTGTATGGCGTGCGCGGGCTGGAGGCTCGCATTCGCGAGCTGGCGGCGCAACTGGACCTGCTGGGGCTGCTGAACCGCCCGTCCGGCGCGCTGTCGGCCGGGCAGAAGACGCGGGTGGCGCTGGCCAAGTCGCTGATCAACCGGCCCGACATCCTGCTGCTGGACGAGCCGACGGCCAGCCTGGACCCTGATACGGGGGACATGGTGCGGAGTTGGTTGGAACACTACCGGGCCGAGAGCGGCTGCACGATCCTGCTGGCGTCGCACAACATGCCGGAGGTGGAGCGGCTGTGCGGCCACGTGCTGATGCTGAAGCAGGGCCGCATCGTGGACAGCGGGGCGCCGGCGGAGTTGGTGGGCCGCTATGGCCGGGACGACCTGGAGCAGGTGTTCCTGGACATCGCCCGCCGCCAGGAGGCCGCATGAACCCGGCGGTGTTCGGCCTGTCTGCCCGCCGGGTTTGGGGCCTGATGTACCGGCACTTGGCACTGTACCGGCACTCGTGGCCACGGCTGCTGGAATTGATGTACTGGCCGGTGTTGCAGATGTGCATCTGGGGCTTCACGGCCAGCTTCCTCGTCGGGCGCAGCGGCGCGGCCGGGGGCAGCATCACGGCGGTTGCTGGCGCGCTGTTGGGCGGGGTGCTGTTGTGGGAGGTTGCGCTGCGCAGCCAGATGGGCGTGGCGATCAGCTTCCTGGAAGAACTATGGTCGCGCAACCTGGGCCACCTGTTCGTCAGCCCGATCCGCCCGTCGGAGATGCTGGCTGCCCTGGTGGGGGTCAGCGTGCTGCGGATGCTGACGGGAGTGCTGCCGGCCATCCTGATCGCGTTTCTGCTGTATGCCTTCAACCTGTTCGCCATGGGTCCGATCGTCGTGCTGTTCTTTGCCAACCTGATGGTGATGGGCTGGTGGGTGGCGCTCGGCGTGGTCAGCCTGATCCTGCGGCATGGCGCCGGGGCGGAGGCGCTGGCGTGGTCCGTGCTGTTCGGGCTGACGCCGATCAGCGCCGTGTTCTACCCGGTGTCGGTGCTGCCGGCCGCCTTGCAGCCGGTGGCGCTGGCGCTGCCATCGGCGCACGTGTTCGAGGGGATGCGGGCGGCGCTGCAGGGCGTCGTGCGGTGGGACCATCTGGCGTGGGCGTTCGGGCTCAATGCCGTGTGGATGGCGGCGGGCCTGTGGCTGTTCACCGCGCAGTTCCGGCAGGCGCGGCTGCGCGGCGCACTTCTCAATATCGGCGAGTAGCTGGGGCGGGTGATGGGTACAAACCTCTGGCTGATCCGCCATGCGCTGGTGGCGGAAAACGAGCGGGCGATGCTGTATGGCGTCATGGACGTGTCGCTGTGCCCGGACGCGTTGGTGGCCGACGTGCCGATGTACCAGGCCCTGGCCCGCCGCCTGCCCCGGCCCGCCACCTGGTGCTGCACGCCGCTGTCGCGCACCCGGCTCACGGCGGAGGCCATCTTCAGCGCCGGCTATCCCCGGCAGCAGCTGCATGTGCTGCCCGGCCTGATCGAGCAGAACCTGGGCCGTTACCAGGGCCTGCCCCATGCCGAGCTGCCGCCGCTGCTGACCGCCCCTGCCCATCCGTTTTGGCCGCTGGCCGGCACCGAGCGCCCGCCGGGCGGGGAGAGCGTGGCCGAGATGCTGGTCCGGGTGGCCGATGCGCTGGACGACGTGGTGGCCGGGCATAAGGGTGAAGACGTCGTCATCGTCAGCCATGGCGGCGCAATCCGGGCCGCCGTCGCCCATGCGCTGCGGCTGGACGCCGACCAGGCGCTGCACCTGTCGGTGCAGAACCTGTCGCTGACCCGGCTGGAACGCCTGGCCGAGGGCTGGCGCGTGGTCTGCGTGAACGAGATGCCGGGCGTCTGACGTCGCAGGGTCCGACCGTGGCGGCGGTTACCGGATTGCTACGCCGCAAAAGCGGCTCGCAATGACAGGGAAACGCCGGGACGGGGGAGCACCGGGAGCAAGCGGAGATCGCCATAACGTAGTGCATCAAGACTCCTTGGTAACGCCATAATCACGCGCTAGGATCGTTCCTGAATGGCCCAGGGGATTCGGCATGGTCCGATGGATGGTTGCAGCGGCGCTGACACTTCTGCCCGGCGTGGCGCGCGCGCAGGCGGAGCAGCAGGCACTGGTGGATCGGGCCACCCTGGCGGCGCAGGAGATGGTGAACAACCTCAACGGACGGGATGCGCAGAGCGTGCTGAAGCAGGCTCGGGCGGCGATGATCTGCCCGCAGGTGCTGCGCGCCGGGTTCCTGTTCGGCGGTCAGGGCGGCAACTGCGTGCTGGTGGCGCGTGACGGCGCCGGGTCGTGGTCGGCCCCGGCGTTCTGTACCCTGGGCGGCGCCATCTTCGGCTTCCAGGCGGGGCTGCAGGATGCCGAGGTCATGCTGATCATCATGTCCGACCGTGGCCTGCACGCGGTGCTGGACAGCCAGTTCAAGCTGGGCGCGGACGCGACTGCGACGTTTGCCGACCTGGGCGGCGGCGTGGAGGGCGACACGACGGCGGCGCTGCGGGCGGATGTCGTGGGCTTCAGCAAGGCGCGCGGCCTGTATGCCGGCATCACCCTGGGCGGCAGCATCATGAGCGCGCGGTCGGACTGGAACCAGATCTATTACGGCCGGCCGCTCGCGGCGCAGCAGATCGTGGTCGGAATGGAGGGCACCAACCCCGCCGCCGACCCGCTGCGCCAGGTGCTGATGCGGTACGGCACGCCGAACCAGCCGCTGCTGGCGCCGGCGCTGCCGCCGCCGGTGCCGCAGGGCTTTGCGCCGGGTCCTTCGCCGGGGCGTCCGCCGGTGACGCAGCAGCCGCTCGCGCCGGGTGGGCGGTATTAACTTCCCTTGGATGGGGTGGGACGGCTACACCCTGCGCCATGGCCGATGCCCCTCCTCCGTTCTGGGAGACCACGCCGCTTGACGGCATGACCGACGCGCAGTGGGAGTCGCTGTGCGACGGCTGCGGCCGTTGCTGCCTGCACAAGCTGCGCGACGACGACGATGGCTCCCTGTCCTGGACCAACGTGTCCTGCCGGTTGCTGGACACCACGAGTTGCCGGTGCAGCAACTACGAGCACCGGCAGGAGAAGGTGCCGGACTGCGTCAACCTGACCCCCGCGGCGCTGCGTGAGATCGACTGGCTGCCGCCGACCTGCGCCTATCGCCGGGTGGCGGAGGGACGCGGGCTGGAGTGGTGGCACCCGCTGGTGTCGGGCGACCCGGCGACGGTGCACTCGGCCGGGGTATCGGTGCGGGGGCGCGCGGTGAACGAGCGGAAGGCGGGGCCGCTGGAGCACTACATCGTCGACTGGCCGGGACGGATGCCGCGGGCGCGACGCGGCGGTTGATGGACAGGCGGGACGCCCGAACCCGGGTGTCCGAGCGAAGCCGTCCACCTGGACCGGCGGCACTGCAGGCTGGCCGCAGCTTCAGGCCTGACGGTCCATGAACAAAGCTGACACTTCGCCGCGCCGGTGCGTCCCTCTCTGCTGCTACGCTGCGCGGGGAGCCGGCTGACGCTGCGTGCGGGAAGCGGCGGGTGCGGGAGGCGGCGATGAGCGCGGTGCTGGACAACACGATTCTTGCAACGGCCACCGTGAACGTCTCGAACACCATGGTCAGCATCGAGGGCGTGACCTACCCGGTGAAGGGCATCTGCGGTGTGTTCATCAAGCGGCCGCGGATCGTTGGCCTGATCCTGCTGGCGCTGGCCCTTGGGGCGATGGGCGCCTCCGACTTGGCAAAAGGCAGCGACGGCGGGCTGGTGCTGCTGGCCATCAGCGCGGTGGTGCTGGCATTCGCCCTGACCCAGCCCAGCGTTCTGGTGCTGCGCTCGGCCAGCAGGGACCAGAAGGCGCTGCACTCCCGCAGCCGGGCGGAGCTGCTTGCGGTCAAGCGCGCCATCGAGACGGCGGTGATGCAGCCCGGGTGATTGCGTCCAGCCGCCCTTGATCACGTGCCGGGCTTGCGGGGCAGCGCTGCGGTGGTGGCCAGGGGATGCTTGCGGCTCCGGGATCGCTGCGCCGAAGCCGGATCGTGATGATGCCTCGGCCTCAATCAACCGCGTGCGCCTGCAGGTCCTCCAGGCGGCAATGCGCCAACGCCGCCGCCTCCGTCGCACGCAGCGCCACACGGGGCGCGCAGCCGGCCAGGAACGCCTCCTGCCAGCGCATGGCGCACAGGCACCAGCGGTCGCCGGGTCGCAGGCCGGGAAAGCGGTACTCCGGCCGCGGCGTGGACAGGTCGTTGCCGCGGGACGTGCTGAACTGCAGGAACTCGGCCGTCACCTCGGCGCAGACGGTGTGGCTGCCCAGGTCGTCCGGCCCAGTTTCGCAGCAGCCGGTGCGGGTGAAGCCGGTCAGCGGATCGAGCGAGCAGGTTTCCAGCACGCCCCCCAGGACGTTCAGCGACTTGTTGGGCCGGGTGGCGTCGAGCGGCATCGGCGGGACCTCCAGGGACATGCGCGGCGGGTTCAAGGGAGTCCTAGCAGGCTGGGCCTGGTGCTGCCCAGATGCTGCAAGGGATCGGCGGTGTGGCACTTACTGGGCAAGGATGGGCGATTGCCACCGCGGCAGCATGGCCGGGCCGCCGCGGCCGGTTGCGAGCGCAGCCAGGTCCGCTTCCGCCTCGATCGCCAGGGCGGCATCGCTGCCGGGCGCCGTCAAGCCGATGCGCCGCGCCAGCGCGTTGCCAAGCGGGGTGCGGTCATCCTGGGCCACCCGACGCTCCAGCTCATGCCCATGCCATGGGATGATGACGCCAGCGGCCCGGCCTGGCGCCGTGCGGTGGCCGCCCATCCTACGCTTCGGCTGCCTCCAGGGGAGCATCCACGGGCAAGTAGATCGTGATCGCGGTCCCCTCGCCCGGCGTGCTGCGCAGCGTCACATGGCCGCCGGATTGCCGGGCAAAGCCGAATACCTGGCTCAGCCCGAGGCCGGTGCCCTGGCCGATGGGCTTGGTGGTGAAAAACGGCTCGAACGCCTTGTCCACCACGTCGGGCGGCATGCCGGCGCCGGTGTCGGCGACGCAGACGGTGACGAAGCGGCCGGGCTGCGCCTCCGGATTGCCGGCCAGGTCGGCGCAGTCCAAGGCGGCGGTGCCCGTGCTGATGCGCAGCCGCCCGCCGTCCGGCATGGCGTCACGGGCGTTGATAGCGAGGTTGAGCACCGCCGCCTCCAACTGCGCCGGGTCGGTGCGGCAGGCCGGCAGGCCCGGCGAGGGCTCGAACGCGACGGCCACCGGCGCGCCGACGGCCTGGCGCACCAACCCGGCGAACTCGGCAAGCAGCGGGTTCACATCCAGCACCGAAGGCTGCAACGGCTGCCGGCGGGCGAAGGCCAGCAGGCTGCGGGTCAGCTTCGCGCCGCGCTGCACGCCCTTCATGGCAGTGCCGGCTAGGCGAGTGATCTTTGCCGCCGCCAGGGCCGCCGCTGGGGGTGTGGTGGGCAGGTGCGTCGCCGCGCGCTCGATCAACTCTAGGTTGCCGAGGATGACCGTCAGCAGGTTGTTGAAGTCGTGCGCGACGCCGCCGGTCAGTTGGCCCACCGCGTCCATCCGCTGGACGTGGCGGAGCTGGTCCTCGGCCACCAGGCGCTGCGCCGACTCGCGCCGCAGGTCCTGCAGCGCCGCCTGCTCCGCCTTGGCGCCACGCAGCGCCAGCCAGGACACCCCGAGCAGCGTGGCGGCGGCGGCGGCGGCGAACAGGCCGTACATCAGCACGTTGCCATGCCAGCGGCGGACCATCGCCTTGCGGTCCAGGCCGAACACGACATAGACCGGGTAGGCATCGACCTTGCGGTAGCTGTAAAGCCGGTCGATGTTGTCCAGCGTCAGGCGGGCTTCGAACGTGCCGCCGGCCGGCTGCTCGGCGATCTGCTGCATCAAGAATCCGGACGGCTCCAGGCGGTTCGGCACCGTGCCGGGCTGCTGGGCCAGGATGGCGCCGTCGGCGCGGATCAGCAGGGCGAGGTGGGACTGGGGCGGCGCGGCCTGCTGGTAGAACCGGGCGAAGTAGGCGGGGCTGGCGGCGACGTGGATGGTGCCGGCGAACGCGCCGCCCGGCCCGCTCCGCCGGCGGCTGATGGCGAAAGACGGCGCGCTGGCCGGCCGCCAGGCGAACGCCTCGCTGACGTAGGTGCCGCCCTCCTGGATGCTCGGGTCCGCGGCGCGCTGCTGCTGGAAGAAGTCGCGCGGGGCGATGCCGTCCCCGTCCTCCCAGGGCTGGCTGCCGGCCTGGATGACGCCGTCCGCGTCGGCGATCCAGGCGGAGACGGCTTGGTCCAGCGGCGCCTTGACCCGGCGCAGGAAGTCGCTGGTGGCCGGGGCGGACACCGCGGCGGGCGGCATGTCGCTGATGCGCTCGTCCACCAGGGACAGCAGCAGCTCCTCGGTCTCGAACACCTTGCGGGCGTGCTCGTGCATGATGGCGGCGGTGCGCTGGACGGTGGCGGCGCCCTCCCGCCAGACCGCGGCGTAGTTCTCCCACGCGGCGGCGGCGAACAGCACGGCGGGCACCAGCATGGCGGCGCCGAGCAGCATCTGGTGCAGGCGGACCGAGGACGGCACTATCCCGCGTCCCTGCCGCGCCGGTCCCTGCCCTGCTGGGCATGGTATGTGCGCCTCGTTCGCATCCGCGCGGTATGCGCCGATGCGCCGGAACCGACAACAGGCGCTGGCTGCAGGGCACGGCATCACGAGGGTCCTCCGCCGCGTGACGACCGGGCGCACGGGCGCTGCGGTCGCTCGCCGTCGAGAGATGGCGGGCATTGCTGGCCTTGGAGGCGGCAGGGCCGGGCCTCGTCAAAACCCTGGCTAGACCTCATCCAACAAAGTAAACTTTTCTTAACAGAGTTTCGGCATGACCCGGCGTACCGCCGACCGCTAAGTTGCGTTCTGGTAGGGATTGCAGGGGTAAACGGGCATTACAAAGCTGGCGGAGAAGTGGGCGGCTGCGGCACGGGCGGCTACGACGCGGAATGGCTCTGGCCATCCGGGCCTAGAGCGCAACCGCATGCCGCAACGGCTGACGTCGTTGTCCACTGGCAGGGCGATTTTCCTGTTGGACCTGGTGGCGGTGGCGCTGCTGTGGCCGGTGGCGTTGCTACAAATGTCCATGAGCGGGGCCAAGGGGCTGCTGGCGGCGGCGGTGCTGTATCCGGTTGCCGACTTGGTGGCGCTGTATGCGCTGGGGCTGTACCGGCGGGACCTGGCGCTTGAGGTGCGGCGCAGCCTGGGGCGGGTGCCTGTGGCGGCCGCGGCCGGGGCGCTGGCGGCGGCGCTGCTGCTGGCGCTGCTGGGCTGGCGGGACGGGCAGGTGCAGGTGGCGGTGAAAAGCGCGGCCTGCTTCCTGGTGACGGGGGTGGCGGCGCGCGTGCTGTTCGACCTGCTGCGCCGGCGCGGCCTGTTCAGCCGGGCGCTGATGGTGGTGGGGGCCGGCCGCCGCGCCTGGGACCTGGTTTGGATGCTGCGGAAGGAGGGGATCTACCTCAACTATCGCATCCTGTTCGTGCAAAGCCCCGAGCTGGGGGCGATGGACCCGCGGCTGGCCGATGGCGGCTTCGGCTCGGTAGAGGCGTTGCCGCCGGACGGTTTCCTGGGCGCGGCCCGGCGCTTCGGCGCGGACCAGATCGTGGTGGCGCCGGACGAGCGGCGGGGCCTGCCGCTGGAGGGGCTGCTGGCCTGCAAGATCGACGGGATTCCGGTGCTGCAGTACCTCGGCTTCATCGAGAAGGAGATCCGCCGGGTCGATCTGAAGCGGATGGAGTTGGGCTGGCTGCTTTACTCCGACGGATTTGTGTTCGGCACGTTGGACCGGGTGCTGAAGCGGACGCTGGACTTGGTGGTGAGCAGCATGGCGCTGCTGCTGCTGTCGCCGTTCTTGCTGGCGGCGATGCTGGCGATCCGGCTGGAGGATGGCGGCCCCGCGCTGTACCGGCAGACCCGGGTGACCCGCGGCGGCCGGCTGTTCCAGATCAACAAGCTGCGGACGATGCGGGTGGACGCCGAGCGTGCAGGCGCGGTGTGGGCGGCGAAGGCGGACCCGCGCATCACCAGGATCGGCGCGTTCCTGCGCCGGACCCGGCTGGACGAGGTGCCGCAACTGCTGAACGTGCTGCAGGGGGAGATGAGCTTCGTCGGGCCGCGGCCGGAGCGTCCGGACTTCGTGGCGATGTTGACGGAGGCGATCCCGCTGTACAAGGAGCGGCATGTGGCGAAGGCGGGGCTGACGGGGTGGGCGCAGATCAACTACCCCTATGGGGCGTCGATCGACGATGCGCGGAGCAAGCTGAGCTACGATCTTTACTACGTGAAGAACTTTTCGGTGCTGTTCGACCTGCTGATTATCCTGCAGACGATCCGGGTGGTGTTGTGGCCCGGAGGGGTTCGGTAGAGCGGCCGTTGCCGGTGTTGAGGCGTTCCAACCCACTGGCCTGCGTGGTAGCCTTGATGGTGAACATCAATCGGGCTTGAGCGCCGCCCCTACGATGGAGCGTTCCACCCACACCGACCAAAGGTTATCCGCAAACCCTCCGAGGTTGGGGTGATACCAACGGCCCTTTGCGATGATCGTTCTGCCCCCGCCTCCGTCTGCCGTTGCCCTATCTGTCATTGCGAGGAGCGCTTGCGACGTAGCAATCCAGGGAATCGCACGATTGGAACGCAGCCCCTGCAGCCCTGGATTGCCGCGCCGAAGCCGGCTCGCAATGACGGCGGCTTGTTTGATGCATTATTGTAAGGGTTAGAGCGGCGGGCCGTTGGTATGACACCCACCGCCGTCTGCTCTGACCCTTACAGTGCCGCGTCACCGGCACGGCCATGCAAGGGCCGCAGGTGTTTGCCAAGCCCCGCCGCGCCGGCCGACACTGCCTGCATGATCACGATCTACCACCTGGACACCTCCCGCTCCGAACGCATTGTCTGGCTGATGGAGGAGTTAGGATTGCCCTATGCCCTGGAGCGGTTCGACCGAATGCCGAATATCCTCGCGCCGGAGGAACTGCAGCGGGTGCATGGGCTGGGCCGCGCGCCGGTGATCCGCGATGGCGACACGGTGCTGGCGGAGTCCGGGGCCATCGTCGAATACATCGTGGCACGGCACGGCGGCGGGCGGCTTGGGGTGACGCCGTCGGACTCGGCGTTCGCGCAATACCTGTACTGGCTGCACTACGCGGAGGGCAGCCTGCTGCTGCAACTGCTGCGGGAGTGGACGTTGGAGCGGTTCCTGCCGGACGCGGATGCGGCGCCGGGCATGGCACGGGTGCGGGCGGCGACGCGGCAGCACTTGGGGTTCGTGGACGGGCACTTGGCGGGGTCGGATTACTTTGCCGGGCCGGAGTTCACGGCGGCGGATGTGATGATGGTGTTCCCGTTCACGACGCTGCTGCGGTTTCGGGGGGTGGACTTGGGGCCTTACGCGGCGTTGCGGCGGTATCTGGGGCGGATCGAGGAGCGGCCGGCGTATCGTCAGGCGATGGAGGTGGCAGGGCCTGGGGTGAGAAAGTAGGCGGCACGAAAGGGTCAGGACCGTCCTGACGAGTGGGCAACCGTTGTTGGTCGCTTGGTGCCGGGCTCGCAGCGGCGGCGGCAGGCGCCACCCTACCTAGTCTGCGGCAACGGACCCGCTGAACTCCTGCCGGATCGCCGCGCTGTGCTGACCGATGGACGGCACCGGCCCCAATGCGGGCGCCTGGCGGTCGCGGAGCGCGGGCGGTGCCACGACCGAGGCCGGGCCGCGCTCGGTGCCCACCGTCACGCGCCGCAGCGCCGGGTGGCGCGGCAGGTCCAACACACCGTTGACGAAGCCATATGCCGTGCCGGCTTCGCGCAGGCGCTGCGCCGCCTCGTCCCGGTCGAGCGTGGCGAATGTCCCGGCGACCAGCCTATCCACCGCGGGGCGGTTAGCGACGCGGGCGTTGTTGGTGTCGAAGCCGGGCCGGGCCGGCAGGTCCGGGTCGCGCAGGAAGTCCGCGCAGAACCGACGCCATTCCCGCTCGTTTTGGATGGAGATCAGCACCAGCGCCCCGTCCGCCAGGGCGAAGGCGCCGTACGGGCAGATCGAGGGATGCGCGAGGCCCACCCGCTCCGGCGCCCGGCCTGTGCCCTCTGCGTAGAGCAGCGGCACGTTCATCCAGTCCGCCATGCCGTCGAACAGGCTGACCTCCAGCTTTGCCCCGGCGCCGGTGATGCCGCGGGCGATCAGGGCTTCCAGTATTGCGCTCTGGGCCGCCATGCCGCAGGCGATGTCGCACACTGACACGCCCACCCGGCCTGGCCCGGCCGGGTGGCCGGTGATCGCGGCCAGCCCGCTTTCCGCCTGCACCAGCAGGTCGTATGCCTTCATGTCCGAGTACTCGTGGCCCTCGCCATAGCCGCTGATGTCCACCGTCACCAGGCGCGGGTAGCGGCGGCGCAGCGCGTCCGAGCCGAAGCCAGCCCGCGCCGCGGCGCCGGGCGCCAGGTTCTGGATGAACACGTCGGCGTGCGCCAGGATGGCATGCAGCAGGGCGGCGTCGGCGGGGTCCTTGATGTCGGCGACCAGGCTTTCCTTGCCACGGTTCAACCACACGAAGTAGCTGGCCAGGCCGTTGACGGAGGCATCGTAGCCTCGGGCGAAGTCGCCTTCCGGCCGCTCGATCTTGATGACCCGCGCCCCGGCATCGGCCAGGCGCGAGGAGCAGTACGGCGCCGCCACCGCCTGCTCCAACGTCAGCACCAGCAGTCCGGCGAGCGGGCGGCCGCCCGTCACGCCACCCGCTGCCCCATTCGTCGCCCCGTTCGCAGCCATGTCAGCTCCCGTGCTTGATGGCGATGATCTTAAGGCGCCGAAGCCATCTGGTGCCTCGAACCCTTATCCTGCCCGTGTCTGGACCCCCACATGCCGTCGAAAGAGCGCCCTGCCCCGCCCGCCAGCGCCGCAGTTGTTCACGACCACCTGGCCTGGCCTTGCGCGGCAAGCGCATAGCCCGGCTGAAGTCCCCGGTCCAGATGGCGGCCAGGCTGTACTCGGGGCCAGGCCGCCGGTGGAGCGGTCGCAGATGCAGTCCCTCAGCAGGATTGCCGCGCCGCAAGCGCGGCCCGTGATCGACAGCGCCAATATGCCCGGTCGAAGCACGCCGTACCTGGCCTAATGCCAACGGCCCTCTGGTCGGACCGGTTGCCCGCTCCCGTCTGTCAGTGCGAGGAGCGTTTGCGACGCGGCGATCCAGGGGCCGCCAGACCGGAGCGCAACCCATGCCCCACTGGATTGCCGCGCCGAAGCCGGCTCGCAATGACGGTTGCGGATTGGGTGCAGCATCGTAAGGGGCAAAGTGGAGGGCCGTTGGCATGAACCCTGTTTGGGGGACGGCATGGACTCGGCGAAATTGCTGGCTGTGACGCGAAGGAGAGGGACGACGAGGACGCGGATCGCTGGCCGTCGTCCAGCGGCTGACCTGGGGCGAGTTGCGCTCCGCGGTGTATGCCGGTGATGCCGCCTAGTTCGGCGCGTGCCGGGCGCTTGAGGGCCGCGCCGGTTCGCACGGCCCTGTCGAATGCAAGTAGGGCTTGCCGCCGTCCGGGCGCGGGGGCAGAGGCGAGTTCATCTGATTGCCGCAGGGTTTGGACGCGCGGGCATCTGGCGTTCACCAGCCCTGCCGAACTCCGCCACCACAACCTCTTCGGGGAGGCGCGGCCGTCGCGCAGGGCAACGCAGCGCCTTGATGCAAAAACTATTGCCGCTGGAGCAGATCAGCCGCCTCGGCCAAGACCTGCACCCCAACAGCCAGGTCCTCCACAGCGGTGTCCTCCGCCCAATGGTGGCTCACCCCGCCGATCGACGGCGCGAACAGCATCGCCGACGGCATCACCCGCGCCATGTATTGCGCGTCGTGCCCGGCGCCGCTCGGCAACCGCGTCCAGCGACCCGGCGCCACCCGCTCCGCAGCCTCCGCCAGCGCCGTCTGCAGCAGGGGGTCGCACGGTGCCGGCTGCGACTGGCTCACCACCTCCAGCACCGCCGAGCAGCGTTCCCGCCGGTTGCTCTCCTGCACGCCCCGGTGCAGCACCGCCTCCAACCGCTGCAACACCTCGGCGGACATGTCGCGCATCTGGAACAGCACCTCCGCCCGCCCGGGGATAATCGACGCCGCGCCCGGCGACAAGGTGATCCGCCCCACGGTCCAGACCGTCCGCTCCGCGCAATGCCGCGGAAACTCCGCATCCAGCCATGCCAGCAGCCGCACCGCCGCCAAGCCGGCGTCCCGCCGTTCCGCCATCG
Source organism: uncultured Acetobacteraceae bacterium (assembly GCA_964243265.1). Taxonomy (GTDB): domain Bacteria; phylum Pseudomonadota; class Alphaproteobacteria; order Acetobacterales; family Acetobacteraceae; genus DASWOJ01. The sequence goes on from CAXTFY010000012.1 coordinate 19,503, forward strand.
TGGTACCGCCCGCGTGGTCCTGCTGGCCCTCGATCACGATGCGGTACTGCCAGATCGCCACGATCCCGGTCACGACGCCGACCTGCAGGCCCCCGCCCTCCAGCGCCGTGCCCTGCTCGATGTGCATCTCCAGAAAGCCCTGGTAGCGCCCAACCTCCAACTCCACCCGAGGCCGCCCCGCCAGCCCGGCCTCGGCCAGCGCCTCGCGCAGCGACTTGTTGTGGTAGCGGTTGGCCAGCCGGTCGATCTCCGCCTCGTCCAGCAGCCCCGTGAACGAGCGGGAGCCGATGAACGAGCCGTAGTGCCCCTCCTCGTCGGCGAACGCCACCACGTCCACCGCCAGCCCGGCCCGCGCCAGGGCCAGGGCCGCCATCACGCCGAGCGCCCCATCCAGCCACCCGGCCTCGTTCTGGCTTTCGAGATGGCTGCCACATAGCAGCTTCGGGCCGGGGCCGGCGTGGCGGCCCAGCACGGTGCCGATGCCGTCCATTACCGGGTCCAGCCCGACCTCGGCCATCCGCTCGATCAGCCAGTGGCGCGCCGCCATGTCGTCGGGGCTGTAGGTCGGGCGGTGGACGCCGGTGCGGAACGCCCCGAACGCCCGCAGCGCCTGCAGGTCCGCGAGGAAGCGGTCGGTGTCCACGGGGATCACCGGGCGGCCGTGGTCAATGCTGTGGCCGAGACGCCGCCGCGGTGCAGCAGATCAGCTTGCCTTCTTGGCGCGCGGCTTGGCGGCGGGCTTGGCGGCCGGCGCCGGCGGCTTCACCGCGACGTTCAGCGCGTCCTTGACCTGCTTGGCCGGGGTGAACGCCAGCTTTTTGCTGGCGGCGATCTGGATGGCCGCACCGGTCGCCGGGTTGCGGCCCTGGCGGGCGTCGCGGCTGGCGACCTTGAACTTGCCGAAGCCGGGCAACGATACCTCCTCGCCCTTCACGGCGGTTTCGACGACGGCGGCGAACACCGCCTCCACCACCGTTTTTGCCTGCTTCTTGTCCATGCCGTGCTGCCCGGCGATGTGGTCGGCGAGTTCTGCGATGTTCATGCGTGTCCCCTATGGCGCTGGTCTGTGTCACCCGACGGCAATGCACGCCAGGTGTCGGCCGACGTAAGCAGGGGCTTTACCGCATGGGAACCCTGATTCCACTGGCCCCGGCCCTCACGTTCAGCCCGACAACGATTTACGGTGCGGTGTTGCTGTGCTGGATCACCCAAACCGGGCGCGACACGCCATTTCAAGCCGCGGAGGCCTCGCCGAGTCGCAGTCCGCCTGGCCTAGCGCGGTCTCAGGCGCAGGTGACGTGGCGCTCTGACGGGCCGCAGCACCAGGCCGAGGCGACCATGGGCCGATAGCCCGGTCGAGCCTGCCGCTTTAGGTCTGCGGCGAGCAGGGCCGCCGCCGCCGCCCAGGCCCGGGCGTCAAGGAACCGGGGCGGCAAGGACGGGTGCGGACGGGCGGGTCTGCCCTGGTCGCGCGACCGGCGTCCGTGCATTGCCGTCAATGCTGATCCGCAGGGTTGCAACCTCGGTTCGGATTCAACGGCCGGACGCAGCCCGCATCGAAGGTGTTCGATTGCTATACGGCAGTGACTCGCGTCACGCGATGCGGCAAGGTTATCGCCGCCGGCAACCGTCGGGCATGGAGGGTTCCGGCAGATGCGGCCCGCTTCACTCCCGTTGCTTGCCGCTGCAGGATGACCGCGGCTGCGTCCCGTGCTAGCCCGCCCGGCGCGCGCCTGTCGCAGGCAGCCCGCCGCGACGTGCTGGCCGCCACACCGCTGTTCCGTTTGCTCGACACGGCGGAACTCGATGCGCTCACCAGCCTGGTCACCGAGCACCGTGTGCGCCGCGATGCCCTGGTGATGCGGCGCGGGGACGCCGGCAGCAGCTTGCTAATCCTGGTGCACGGACGCCTGCGTGCGGGCACCACGTCGGCGGACGGACGGGAGGTGACCATGGGCCTGATCGAGCCCGGCGGCGTGCTGGGCGAGATGGCCCTGCTCGATGGCCAGCCGCGCAGCCTGGACGTGATCGCCATGGCCGACAGCCTGCTGCTGTCCGTCGAGCGCAGCGCCTTCCTGCCCTTCCTCCGCGCCCGGCCCGACTTGACGCTTCGCCTAATGGCCCTGCTCTGCAGCCGCCTCCGCCAGATCAACACCGCGTTCGAGGACCTGGCCCTGCTGCCGCTGCCGGCCCGCCTGGCCCGGCTGCTGCTGGGCCTGGCCGAGCAGCATGGCACGCCGGTGGCGAACGGCGTGCGCCTGCGCATCCGCCTGTCGCAGCGCGACATCGGCACCCAGGTGGCGGCCACGCGGGAGCGGGTGAACAAGCAGCTCCGTTACTGGCACGAGGCCGGGGTGCTGGACGAGCAGGATGGCCACTTGGTCGTGTGCAAGCCGGCCGTGCTGCGCGCCTTGCTGGACGCGCCGGGGTAAGGATGGCGCCGCTTTCGTGCCGGAGGGAGCAGGCCAGAGTATGCACGTCAGCCCTGGGACGCACCGGACCCCGCATCCAGGATGTGGACCTGGATCACGACCGATGGCGCAACCGCCGCCGCAGCGGCGCCGATCAGGGTGTCGCCGGGTTGCACTTCCGCGTCCATCGCGGCCAGGGCGCCGGACCAGCAATGCAGCAGCCCGGTCCCCTGCACCAGGGGGTCGATCCGCTGGCCTGCGGCCAGGCGCAGCACCTGCACCTGGGCCTGGCAGCGCCCCTGGGCGGCAATCACGTTGAAGGCCCGCCCGGGTGCGCCGCCCAAACGGCATTCGACCCGGGCCTCGCCGCGGAAGGCGAACGGCGCCAGCAACGGGCAGGGCAGCAGCCCGCCGCCATCCAGCGACAGCGCGATGCCCGCACCGAGCACCGGCGTGAAGATGCGGTCGTAGCCGGCGTAGTCAGAGAAGCTGGCATCCCGCACCAACTCGGCTATGCTGACCTGCCAGAGCAACGCGCCGTCCGGGCCGAGCTGCGTCGCGACATCGCGCGTCGTGCCCTGGCCGTTGCGCCATGGCACGGCGAGCAGGTCGCGGGCGCGGCGCAGCGTCGGCGTCACGGCGGCGACCGCCGAGCAAGGGATGCAGCATGACACCTGACGAGTTGCGGCGCTTGGACGAGCCCACGGCGCTGTCCCCACCCCTGCAAGCCCTGTGGTGGGCCGCCCGGGACGACTGGGACCATGCGCACGAGGTCGCCCAGTCCGATCCCGGCCCGGACGCCGCGTGGGTCCATGCCTACCTGCACCGGGTCGAGGGTGACGCCGAGAACGCCGGGTACTGGTATGGCCTGGCGCACCGCCCGGCCAGCACCGCGCTGCTGGACCAGGAGTGGCAGGCCATCGCGGCGGCGCTGCTGCAGGGCGTCAAGGCGTAACCAGCCGGTCCAGCCGCAGCCGTCCGCGGGCGTCGGTCAGGCGTCGGGCCGCCAGCAGGGCCGCCGCGCCCGCCGCCACGCCGCCCGCGCCGGAAATGAGCAGCAGCATCAGGATCTGGTACCTCACGGCCTCGACCGGATCGACGCCGGCCAGGATTTGTCCGGTCATGGCACCGGGCAGGGTGACGACCCCGGCGGCGGTCATCTGGTTGACCACCGGCAGCAGGCCCCGCCGGATCGCCTCCCCCACCAAGGGGCGCACCGCCTGGGCGAATGGGTGTCCGAGGGCCAGTTGCGCCTCGATCCCCGCCCGTGCCGCCGCGGCGCCGCCCAGCACCCCGTCCAGCGCCAGGCTGCCGCTGCTGAGCGCGCCGCCCAGGACGATGCCGGCAATCGGGATGGCGTAGCGCGGGTCCCACCAGGGCTGTGGCCGCAGCGCCGTCGTCAGCGCCAGCAGCACCGCCAGCACCGTCGAGGCGCCGACCGCCGCGGCCGAGACCCATAGGTTGCCACCCCGTGCCAGCCGCTGCTTGGGCCGTGCCGCGACCTCGCGCGCCGCGACGGCGGACATGGCCAGCACGATGGCCAGCACGGCTGCCGGGGAGCCGGCCTGGAACACGAAACGCAGCACGTAGCCGACCAGCACAAGCTGCACCACCATCCGCACCGCCGCGAGCAGCACGGCGCGGTGCAGATGCAGCCCCAGCGCCACGGACAGCACGGCGTCCGCCAGCAGCAGGGACGCCGCCGCGGCGAGGTCCAGCGGCGTCAGGAGGATGGTGTTCAAGCAGGGGCCAGCCGCTTGGCGTCCATGCGCCGCTGCTCGGTGCCCAGGCGGGCCGCCTGCGCCGGGTCGTGCGTGACCAGCACCAGGACCAGCCCAGCCAGCAGCCGTTCCCGCAGCAGCGCCTCGACGGCGGCGGTGGCGGCGGTGTCCAGCGCGCCGGTCGGCTCGTCCAGCAGCAGCACCGCGGGCTGGCCGGCGAGGGCGCGCAGCAGGGCCAGACGCGCCCGCTCCCCCGTAGAGCAGCGGATGACCAGCCGATCCCAGATATCCGCGGGCAGGCCGAGGCGGGCGGCGTCGGGCCGCGGTGCGGCGAAGTGGTCGCCCACGCGGTCCATCCACCAGCCCGGCTCGGCGGCGGACAGCACGACCTGCCGACGCCAGGCTGGGCCAGGCGTGGCCGACTGCGCGACGCCGTCCAGCCAGGCTTCGCCGTCATGCGGGTCCAGGTCGGCGAGCATGCGCAGCAGCAGGCTCTTGCCAGACCCGGATGGCCCCGTGACAGCCAGGCAGCCGCCGGCCGGCACCCCGAAGCTGAACGGCCCAGCCAGCGGCGAGCGCAGGTCCTGGGCGCGCAGCCTCAACCTTGCGCCGCGCCCAGCCGGCCGAGCAGCCGCGCATGGGCGCGCAGGCCGTGGTGGAAGCACGCCCAGTCGAACTTCTCGTTCGGGCTGTGCACCTGGTCGTCGTCCAGCCCAAAGCCCATCAGCAGGCTGTCCACGCCCAGCAGGCGGCGCAGGCTCTCGACCACCGGGATGCTGCCGCCGCTGCCGATCATCACGGCGGGGCGGCCGTACTCCTCGGCCAGCACCTCGCGGGCAGCCTGCACGAAGCGGCTGCTGGAGGGCACCTCGATGCCCGGCACGGCGCCGAACACTTCTATCTGCGCGCGGGCGTCGGCGGGCAGGCGGGCTTGCACGAAGTCGCGGAACAGTTGCACCACGCGGTCCGGGTCCTGGCCGGGCACCAGGCGGAACGAGACCTTGGCGCCGGCCTCCGCGGCGATGACAGTCTTGCTGCCGGGTCCGGCGTAGCCGCCCCAGATGCCGTTCACGTCGGCGGTCGGACGCGCCCACAGCCGTTCCAGCCCGGTGCGCCCCACCTCCCCCGCCGGCACCGACAGGCCGATGCCGCCGAGGAACGCGCCCTCGTCGAAGCCCAGTTCCGCCCACTCCGCCGCCAGTTCCGGGGGCACGTCGGCCACGCCGTCCAGGAAGCCCGGCAGTTGCACCCGGCCCTGCTCGTCGTGCAGGTCGGCCAGGATGCGCGCCAGCAGGTTGCAGGGGTTCAGCGCGGACCCGCCGAAGATGCCGGAGTGCAGGTCCCGCGCCGCCGCATGGACCACCACCTGCACGTAGGCGATGCCGCGTAGCCGCGTGGTGAGGGCCGGGGTGTCGTGGTCCCACATGCCGGTGTCGCTGATCACGGCGACGTCGGCGCGCAAGGCGTCGCGGTGGGCGGACAGGAATGGCTCCAGGTTCTCGCTGCTGACTTCTTCCTCACCCTCGATCAGGGCGGTGACCTGGACCGGCAGGGTGCCGTGTACGGCGTGCCAGGCGCGCAGAGCCTCCAGCCACATCATGACTTGGCCCTTGTCGTCCACTGCGCCGCGGGCGACCACCTGGGGGCCATTCGGGCCTTCAATCAGTACGGGGTCGAAGGGCGGGCTAGTCCACAGCTCCAGCGGCTCGGCGGGCTGCACGTCGTAGTGGCCATAGAATAGCAGGTGCGGCGCGTCAGGGCCGGGGCCGGGGTGATGGCCGAGCACGATGGGGTGGCCCGGCGTCGGATGCACCGCGGCGGTGAAGCCCATCGCCGCTAATTGCTCCTGCATCCAATCGGCTGCCGCGGCGCAGTCGCCGGCGTGCGCCGGCTGTGCGCTAACGCTGGGGATGCGCAGGAAGCTGAACCAACGCTCCCGCGCGGCGTCCAGCGTGGCTTCAATGTGGTCCAGGACGGGTTGGGTCTGCATGGCGCCATATTGGCCAAAGCCGCTCGTCGCCGCTAGGAGGCGCCGCATCCATTGGGCGTGAGCAATAACCGATCTTCTCCCTCTCCCTCCGGGAGAGGGAGAAGCGAGCCTAGCCTTGTGCCGCTTGGATTGCCGCCCACACCCGCTGCGGGGTCGCCGGCATGTCCATTTGGCACACGCCTACCTGCCGCAGCGCGTCCATCAGGGCGTTCATCACCGCCGGCAGGGCCCCGGCGCAGCCCGCCTCGCCGCAGCCTTTCACACCCAGCACGTTGGTCCGCGCCGGCACCGGATGGCTCACGAACTGGAAGCCCGGCGCGTCGCTGGCGTGCGGCAGGGCGTAGTCCATGAACGAGCCGGTCACCAACTGACCGTCCTCGTCATAGGCCACGGACTCCAGCAGCGCCTGTCCGATGCCCTGCACGATGCCGCCATGCGCCTGGCCCTCCACCAGCATCGGGTTGATGACCACGCCAAAGTCGTTGACCATGCCATAGCGCACCACCTGCACCACTCCGGTGTCGGCATCGACCTCCACCTCCGCCACATGGCAGCCGTTGGGAAAGGCGCTTGGCGCGGCCTCGTGGATGTGCTGCACGTCCAGGCTGGCAGGCACGCCCTCTGGCGACGGCCCGGCGGTCCGCAATGCTGCGGCCAGGTCCATGATGCCGATGCCGCGGTCGGTGCCGGCGATACCGAAGCGCCCGCGCTCGAACTCAATGTCGGCCACGGCGGCTTCCAGCACATGCGACGCCGCCTGCCGCCCCTGCTCGATGCAGATCGCGCTGGCCTCGACGATGGCGGCGCCGCTGGCCATCATGCTCTTGGACCCGCCGGTGCCGCCGCCGGCGATCAACTGGTCGCTGTCGCCCTGCAGCAGCCGCACCTTGTCGAACGGCACGCCCAGCCGGTCGCACAGCACCTGCGCGAACGGCGACGCATGGCCCTGGCCGTAGTCCAGGGTGCCGGTGATGATCGTCACCGTCCCGTCCGCCTCGAAGCGGATGCCGCCCATCTCCTGCTGCGGCGGGGCTGTCACCTCCAAGTACTGGCCGATGCCGCGCCCGCGCAGCTTGCCGGCCCGGCGGCTCGCGGTGCGGCGGGCGGGGAAGCCGTCCCAGTCGGCCATCCCGAGCGCCCGGTCCAGGATTTCCGGGAAGTTGCCGCTGTCGTAAACCATGCCCGACGGTGCCGAGTAGGGCATCTGATCCGGCTGGATGTGGTTGCGGCGGCGCAGCTCCACCCGGTCGATGCCCATCTCATGCGCGGCGGCGTCCACCAGCCGCTCCATGTACAGGTTGCCCTCCGGCCGCCCGGCGCCGCGGTAGGGGCCGACCGGGGTGGTGTTGGTGAACACGCATCGTGCCTGTGCCTCGATCAGCGGCGTCGCATATACGCCGATCATGTTCTTCATAGTGTTGACGGTCGGCGGGATCGTCGTCGCGTTGCTGAGATAGGCGCCCAGGTTGCCATACCCGGTCACCCGGATCGCCAGGAACCGCCCCTCCGCGTCCAGCGCCAACTCGGCATCGACGTCGTGGTCGCGCCCGTGGCTGTCGGACAGGAAGCTGTCGCTGCGCTCATCGGTCCACTTCACCGGGCGGCCCAGCAGGCGTGCGGCCAGCAGCAGGCAGGGATACTCCGGATACACCGACGCCTTCATGCCGAACGACCCGCCGACGTTGCCGGTCAGCACGCGCACCTGCTCGACCGGCACGCCCAGCACGTCCTTCAGGGTCGAACGCAGGCCGAACACGCCCTGGCAGCCGACGCGCAACGTGTAGCGCCCGGTGTCCGCATCGAACTCCGCCAGCGCCGACCGCGGCTCCAGCGCGCTGACCACGATGCGGCTGTTGCTGATCGACAGCCGCGTGACGTGCGCCGCCCGCGCGAAGGCAGCAGCGACGGCGGCGGCGTCCCCGTGGTGGTAGTCCATCACCAGGTTGCCGGGCACGCCGTCATGCACCAGCGGCGCGCCCTCAGTCGCCGCAGCCCGCGCCGCCGTCACGGCCGGCAGCGGGTCGATGTCCAGCAGCACCGCCTCTGTCGCGTCGCGCGCCTGCGTCGCCGTTTCGGCCACCACCATCGCCACGGGGTCGCCGACGTAGCGCACCTTGCCCTCGGCCAGCGCCATCTGCTCCGGCCGCGGCGTGGGCGAGCCGTCGCGGTTCTTGCCGGACGAGGACTGCATCGGCTGCATCCCACCCTGGCGCAAATCGGCCGCGGTGAACACACCGAGCACGCCAGGCATCGCCAGCGCCGCCGCCCGGTCCACGCCACGCAGCATGCCGTGCGCGTTGCGGCTGCGGACCATTATCGCATGGAGCTGCCCCGGCAGGTTCAGGTCGTCGCTGTAGCGCCCCTCGCCGCGTAGCAGCACCGGGTCCTCCTTGCGGGACACGGGCTGGCCGATGGCGAACTTGGCATCTGCAGGGTCGAGGTAGGCGTTCATCAGGGCATCTCCGTCGATGGTGCAGGAGGATTTAGGATGCCATGCGCATTGCGCGAGGGTGCCGCGGCCAGACCAGTTGCGTGACCAGCATCGCGGCCGCCTGCACCCCCAGCACCAGCGCCACGCAGCCGGGCCAGCCGGCATGCGCCCAGACGCCGGCCGGCAACAGGCCGCCCAGGCTGCCGCCGATGTAGTAGCTGGTCACGTACAGCCCGACCGCCGTAGAGCGCGACGACCGGGCGGCGGCGGCGACGTAGCCGAGCGACAGCACCTGCTCGGTGAAGATGCCCCCCGCCGCCAGCGCCAGGCCGGCCAGGATGCCCGGCAGCGACGGCAGCAGGGTTAGCAGCAGCCCCGCCATGCCGACCGCCGCCGCCAGCAGCACCGTCCGCCGCCGCCCGAAGCGCAGTGCCAGCCGGGTCGCCACCGGCGTCGCCACAACGCCCACCAGATAGACCACGAACACCGACCCTAGCCCTGCTGGCCCCAGCCCGAACGGCGGCGCGGCCAGCAGGACGTTGGCATAGGTGAACGTCGCCACCATCGAGAACAGCACCGCGAACCCGACGGCGCAGGTCGCCAGCACCTGCGGGTTGCCGAACTGGTCGGCGAACCCGGCCAACGTGCCGCGCCAGCCCCGCACCGGGCGGAACCGTTGTTCCTGCGGCAGGCAGGCCGCGATCACGCCGGCGCATAGCAGCGTCATCGCCGCCAATACCAGGAAGGCCAGCCGCCAGCCGCCGTACTGCGTCACCCATCCGGCCACGAACCGTCCGCCGAAGCCGCCGACGATGGTGCCGATGGCGTAGGTGCCGGTGACCTGGATCGCCTCGGTGCCTGGGCACTCGTCGGCGATGTAGGCGACGGTGACGGCGAAGATGAACGGCAGCAGCAGGCCTTGCAGGAAGCGGCACAGCACCAGCCCGTTGAGGTCCGGCGCGAACGCCCCGAGCAGGGTTGGCACCACCAGGGCCAGGGATGCGCCGACGATCAGCCGCCGCCGGCCCAGCGTGTCGGACACGCCGCCGACGAACGGCGCGACCAGCGCGACCGCGACCAGCGTCGCCGTGACGGTCAGGCCGGTGTGCGTCAGGGTGGCGCCGAACTCCCGCGCCAGGGTCGGCAGGATCGCCTGGGTGGAATAGAGGTTGATGAACGTGCAAAACCCCGCGGCGGCGACGCCGGCCTGGCGGTTGGCGATCAACCGCCTGGGCCTTTGCCGCCCGGGCCTTCACCCGCCAGGATCGCGGTGCAGGCGGCCGGCAGCGGCGCCGGCGGCCGGGGCGGGGACGACGGGGCGTCAAGCTGGGTGAACCACCAGTCGAGCGAGGCGTCGCAACCCTCGACGGCAGGCGGTGGCGGCTGGTCCCGGCACTCCGGCTGGTTGGCCGGGCAACGGAAATGCAGGTGCATGTGCGCGGTGTGGCCGTACCAGGGGCGGATCAGGTGCAGCCAGGTGCGGTCCCCGGTCACGACGCGGCAAAGCTGCTGCTTGATGGCCGGGTTGACCAGCACGCGGTCGAGGCCCGGCAGGCCGGTCGCCAGGTGCAGCAGGGTGACGTGCTCCGGGGACCAGGCGTCGGGGTCGATGCCGCGCCCGTCCGGCGTCACCAGGCTGCGGACCTCCACGTTGTCCAGCGCCGCCGGGCTGAGATGGGGCTTGGGGCGCACGTCCAGCCACACGTCGGCGTCCAGCCCCAGCATGTGGCTGGCGTGGATGCCCGGCATCGGCCCGCCGCGGGGGCGCGAGATGTCGTTCATGTACAACGTCGGCAGCCCGGCGGCGTAGGCGCGCACCGCCAGGGTCTGCAGCGCCGCGATGGTGTCCGGATGGCCCCAGAACCAGCTCCGGCTGGCGCGGATGGCCTGGTAGCCCGGCCCGGACGCTGGCAGCTCGACGGCCCCGGCGATGCAGCCGCCGCCGGGTCCGCCGACGATCCGCACCGGCTCCGGCCGTTGCTGCGCCGATGCGCCTCCAGGACCGTTCCAAAATAGGGCGAGAACGGCTAGAAGGGCGGCACGGGGACTGGTCATGCAGGGAAACCTGGTGGCAGCGGTCACGGAGCGCCTCCATAGACCCTTTCTGTGGAGGCCAGGCCAGCCCCCAGACATAACAACCAAGGCATGAGGTGCTCGATGGCGCGTTTCCTGGTCACCGGCGGCGCCGGCTATGTCGGCAGCCACCTGGTGGCCCTGCTGGCCGCCCAGGGCGCGGATGTCGTCGTGCTTGACAGCCTGCGCCAGGGCCACCGCGCCGCCGTGCCGCCCGGCGTGCGGCTGGTCGTGGCCGAGCTGTCCGATGCCGCGGCCGTGGATGCGGTGCTCGCGGAGGGGCCGTGGGATGCCGTGTTCCACTTCGCCGCCCTTTCCCTGGTGGGGGAGAGCATGCAGCAGCCGATGCGCTACCTGCTGGACAACGCCGCCCTGGGCATCCGGCTGATCGACGCCTGCATCCGGCATGGCGTGCGCCGCTTCGTGCTGTCCAGCACCGCCAACCTGTTCGGCCTGCCCGACACGATCCCGATTGCGGAGGACGCGCGCATCGCCCCGGCGTCGCCATACGGCGAGAGCAAGCTGATGATCGAGCGCGCGCTGTTCTGGGCCGACCGGTTGCATGGGTTGCGCAGCGCCTGCCTGCGCTACTTTAATGCTGCTGGGGCCGATCCGGAGGGGGTGTTGGGGGAGGACCACGATCCCGAGACCCACCTGATCCCGCTGGTGATCGACGCCGCGCTGGGCCGTCGTCCGCCGCTCACGGTGTTCGGCACCGATTACGACACGCCGGACGGCACCTGCATCCGCGATTACGTGCATGTGACCGACTTGGGCCATGCCCATCTGTGCGCCCTGCGGCAGTTGGACCGGCGCAGCGTCACCTACAACCTTGGCAATGGGTTGGGGCACTCGGTGCGAGACGTGATCGGCGCCGTGGAGCGCAACCTGGGGCGGCCGGTGCCGGTGGTGTTCGGCGAACGCCGCGCGGGCGACCCGCCGGTGCTGGTGGCCTCAAGCGCGCTAATTCGGCGGGAGGCCGGGTGGGCGCCGCAATACGCTGACTTAGACAGCATCGTCGGGACTGCGGCCGGCTGGCGGCTATCGCACCCACAAGGCTACGCCACGGAGAGGGCAGAGCAGCCGCAAGTGACATAAGGTGCTGCCTGCTCCCTTACCCCGGCCTTGATCCGTTTCACGGCCCAAGCCCGGAGGGAGAGGAAGCAGGGATGGATAAGTAGGCCAGCCGCTTGACCTCCTTGCGGCCCCGCGTCACGGAGTCCAGGATCAGGCCGCAGGTGAGCGACAGGAAAGACAACAGCACCAGCCCGGTCGCCAGCACCGCCGTCGGCAGGCGCGGCACCAGCCCGGTTTGCAGATAGGTCCGCACCACCGGCAGCACGATCACCACCCCCAGCAGCAGCAGCGCCGTGGCAATCACCGCGAAGAACGGCAGCGGACGCTCCTCCTTCACCAGCAGCAGCACCGTGCGCAGGATGCGCAGGCCGTCGCGGTAGGTGTTCAGCTTGCTCGCCGAGCCGGCCGGGCGCTCCTTGTAAGGCGTCGCCACCTCGCCGATCGGCATCCGCAGTTCCAGCGCGTGGATGGTGAACTCCGTCTCGGTCTCGAAGCCGCCGGACAGCGCGGGGAAGCTTTTCACGAAGCGGCGGGAGAACACCCGGTAGCCCGACAGCATGTCCGACACCCGGTTGCCGAAGATGCCCGTCACCAGGCCCGTCAGCACCCGGTTGCCGAAGCGGTGGCCCGGCCGGTAGGCGGCCTGCACCTCCGACACGCGGGCGCCGTTCACCATGTCCAGGCCGTCGCGCAGCAGCAGCTCCACCATGGCCGGGGCGGAGGCGGCATCGTAGGTGTCGTCGCCATCGACGAGCACGTAGGCGTCGGCGTCGATGTCGGCGAACATGCGGCGGATCACGTTGCCCTTGCCCTGCAGTCGCTCGGTGCGCACCAGGGCGCCGGCCTGCCGCGCCGCGGCGGCGGTGCCGTCCGACGAGTTGTTGTCATAGACGTAGATCGCCGCATCCGGCAGCGCCGCCCGGAAAGCGCGGACGACGACGGGGATGGCCGCCTGCTCGTTGAAGCACGGCACCAGTACCGCGACCCGGTGCGTCATCGTCCCCCGCCGCTGAACACCACCCGGCGCGACAGGTTGAAGTTGGCGAGCAACCCCGCCGCCACCCCGGCCAGGATCGGCAGCACCGGATACGCGGCGCAGACGGGCACGTTCCAGACCAGCAGAAGAAAGGCGCCACGGTTCAGCACGAAGCCGACCCCGTTGGCGGCGACGAACAGCAGCCATTGCCGGGCCGCGCCGTTTCCTCGCCGGCCGGCGAAGGTCCAGGCGCGGTTGCCGGCCCAGGTCGTTGTCACTGCGGCAAAGTAGCTGAGCAGCCCCGCGGCGATCAGCCCGACCTGCCCCCGCAACGCATAGACAACCGCGGTGTCCACGATGAACCCGGCGAACCCGACGATGCCGAACTGCAGGAATTGCTGGCCCAGCCGCATCCGGTCCGGCGTCAGGGCGGCACGGATCGGGGACGGAAGCCAGGAGGGCGCCAGCATGGCGCCCGCAGTAGCGGAAATCCCGGCAGCGGGCCACCATCCCGGTCCAACAGCAATTATTCCTGACGTGCATACGGCATGGCGTCATTGCGAGAAGCGCTTGCGGCGTGGCAATCCAGGCGGGCCAGGGCGGTCCTTGGCGACTGGGTTGCCGCGCCGCAGCCGGCTCGCAATGACGGCGCGGCCTTGGAGGGAAGCAGTCGAAGGCGGCCGGGTGGACCGGCGCCACGCTGGCCTGCCGGGCGCAGGCGTGGTTCTGTCGGCAAAACCGACCTGGAGGCCACGATGAAACGCCGCACCCTGCTGACCGCACCGGCGCTGCTGGCGCTGCCCTCCCTGGCGCGGGCGCAGGGCAGCCGCGTGCTGCGCTTCATCCCGCAGGCCGACCTGACGGTGCTGGACCCGATGTGGACCACGGCCTACGTCACCCGCAACCATGCCTTCATGGTGTACGACACGCTGTTCGGCCAGGACAGCCAGTACCGGCCCTCGCCGCAGATGCTGGAGTCGTTCACGACCGAGGATGACGGCAAGACCTGGATCCTGCGGCTGCGCCCGGGCCTGCTGTTCCATGACGGGGAGCCCGTGCGATCCCGGGACTGCATCGCTAGCCTGCAGCGCTGGGGCAAGCGCGATGCGTTCGGCGGCGCGCTGATGGCCGCGACCGACGAGCTGGTGCCGGGTGATGACCGCACCTTCACCTTCCGCCTGCGCAAGCCGTTCCCGCTTCTGCCCAAGGCGCTGGCCAAGACGCCGCTTTACATGCCCGCCATCATGCCCGAGCGCATCGCCCAAACGGACCCGTTCACCCAAGTCACCGACATGACCGGCAGCGGCCCCTACCGATTCGTCGCCGGGGACCGGGTGCCCGGTGCCCGCGCTGTGTATGAGCGCTTCACCAACTATCGTCCGCGGGAGGATGGCACCCCCGACTGGACTGCCGGCCCCAAGGTGGTCAACTTCGACCGGGTCGAGTGGACCACCATCCCCGACCCGACCACCGCCGCCCAGGCGCTGATCAACGGCGAGCAGGACTGGTGGGACTACGCCACCGCCGACCTGATGCCCCTGCTGTCGCGCAGCCGCGGCGTGAAGGTAGTCGTGCAGGAGCCTTCGGGCCAAATCCCCATCCTGCGGTTCAACCACCTGCAGCCGCCGTTCAATAACCCCGGCATCCGCCGCGCCCTGCTCGGCGCGGTCAGCCAGCAGGATGTGGTGACGACCGTCGTCGGCGACGCGCCGGGCATGTCCCGCACCGGCGTCGGGTTTTTCTGCCCGGACACGCCGATGGCCAGCGGTGTCGGCATGGAGGCGCTGACCAGCCCGCGCGACATGGACAAGGTGAAGCGCGACTTGAAGGC
>CAXTFY010000013.1:0-33564 GCA_964243265.1 uncultured Acetobacteraceae bacterium
GGAACGGTGCGCCGAACGCGAACAGGGCGACGAACGCCGCCCCCGCGACCACCCAGGCCGCCCGCGCCCGCAGCGCCCGCCGCGCGATCCGGCGCAGCGCATCGGCCACCAGCACCAGGACCGCGCATTTCAGCCCGAAGAACGCCGCCGCGACGCCCGGCACGGCGCCGTAGCCGGTGTAGAGCAGCGACAGGGCCAGCATGACCACGGCGCCGGGCACGATGAACAGCAGCCCCGCCGCCAGCCCGCCACGCACCCCGTGCATCAGCCAGCCGAGATAGGCCGCGAGCTGCATCGCCTCCGGCCCCGGCAGCAGGGTGCAGAAGTTGAGCGCGTGCAGGAAACGCCGGTCGGAGACCCAGGCGCGCTGCTCCACGGCCTCGCGGTGCAGCAGCGCGATCTGCGCGGCCGGGCCGCCGAATGACAGGCAGCCGATGCTCGCCCAGACGCGGACGGCTTCCCGAAGTGTCGGCAGGCTGTGCGGGTCCGCTGCTTGGGCTGGGGCGGTTGTCATGGCGTAGCCCCTCACCGACTACGGAGCGCTACGGGGCACGGACGCCCGCGATGACGGCACAGCCGCACCGGGCAGACTTATGGGCGGTTTCGGTTAAAAGAACACCGGCTTCACGATCACCATGATCACCGCCGCCACCATCAGCAGCGTCGGCACCTCGTTCGCCACGCGGTAGTACTTGTGCGGCTTCACGTTGCGATCCTCCAGGAACTGCCGCCGCCACTTGCCCGCAGCACCCTGGAAGCCCGTCATCAGCAGCACCGCGCCCAGCTTCACGTGCCACCAGTTGAAGCCCGACCAATCGACGATGCCCGGCGTCAGCACCAGCAGCACCCCCAGCGTCCACGTCGCCAGCATCGCCGGCAGCATGATCTGCTTCAGCAACCGGCGCTCCATGACCTTGAACCGCTCGCTCTCGACGGAGCCGCGCGGCAGGTCGCAATGGTACACGAACAGCCGCGGCAGGTAGAAGATGCCCGCCATCCAGGCGATCACGCTGATGACGTGCAGGGCCTTGGTCCAGGGATAGACGTACGCCAGCGCCGGGATGGTCATGCCGAGGCGAGGGCGGCGGGGAGCATCGCGATGCGGAACAGGGCCGGGCACTCGGACAGGGCATGGATCGGGCGGGCGCCGGCCGCGCGCAGGGCGGCGCCGTCCCCGTGCGTGTCCAGCCCCAGCACCGCCATTCCGGCGGCAACCGCGGCGGTGACGCCGGGCAGGCTGTCCTCCACCACGATGCAGGCGGCGGGCGGGATGCCCTCGGCGGCGGCGGCGGCCAGGAACACGTCGGGGGCAGGCTTGCCGCGGGCCACGTCGCGATAGCTGTGCACCCGGCCCGCCACCAGGGGCGCCAGCCCGGTGCGGGCGAACTTCACCGCCATCTCCTCATGCGAGGAGTTGGAGGCGACGCGGTACGGCAGCCCGAGCGCCGCGGTGGCGCGCAGCAACTCGGCGGCGCCGGGCATCGGTTCGGCCTCATGGGCCATGGCGTCGATCACGCGGCTCCGCAGGGTGCTGACCCAGCCCGGCGGCACCGGATGGCCCAGGTGGCCCTCGATGATCGGCAGCATGTCGCTCAAGTTGCAGCCGACGAACAGCCGCATGCTGTCGCCGGCTGTCATCGGCCAGCCGATGCGGGTGATCTCCTCCGCGCACACCCGCGCCGCTGGACCCTCGCTGTCCACCAGCACGCCGTCGCAGTCGAAGATGACCAGCCGAAGAGGCTCGCTTTGCGGGGGGCCAGGGGGCAAAGGCGTGGGAGACAAAGGCTGGGAGGTCACGCGACCTCGCCCAGGACCCGCTCCGCCGCAGGGGCGCCGGCGCCGGCGCGGGCGTGCGGGCAGTCCTTGTAGGGCTTCGGGCAGGTGCGGGAGCCGACGAAGCTGCACAGCCCGGGGCCACGGCCCATGCTGGCGCGGACCAGCTCGGCCAGGGCCTCGATGAAGCCGGGGTCGCTGTTCTGCGCCGGGCAGCGGAAGTAGCCGGGCACGCCTTCCTTCTCCGCCAACTCGCGGTACTCCACATCCAATTCCACGAGCGTCTCGGAGTGCTCGGACACGAAGGCGATGGGCACCACCAGGATGGCGGTCTTGTCGTGCGCGGCCCGCTCGATCTCGGCCTCGGTGCTGGGGTCGATCCACTTCTGCGGGGTGGCGCGGGACTGGAAGCAGGTCGTGTAGTCCAGGTCGGGCATGTCCAGCGCGCGGACCACGCCGGCCACCGTGCGCTCCACCTGGAACTGGTAGGGGTCGCCCGCCTTGATGATACTCTCCGGCAGGCCGTGCGCGCTGAACAGGATGCGCAACGGGATCGCCGGGTCCAGCTCGGCGCGCGCCTTGTCGTAGCTGCGGCGGACCTCGGCGGCGGTGGCGCGCAAGTAGCCGGGGTCGCTGTGATAGCAGCACAGCGTCGTCGTCGGCTTCATCAGCCCGGCCTGCGCGGCGGCCTCCCGCCAGGCAGACAGGCTGCTGCCGGTGGTGGTGGTGGAGTACTGCGGATACAGCGGCACCAGCACGACCTCGTCCGGGTCCCACGCCTTGACCTCACGGGCGGTCGGCAGGCTGAACGGGTGCCAGTAGCGCATGGCGATGAAGCACTTGGCGTCCAGCTCCGGCAGGGCGGCCTCCAGGGCGCGGGCCTGCTCGACCGTCAACTCCAGCAGCGGGGACTTGCCGCCGAGGATGGCGTAGTTGGCGCTGGCGGCCTTGGTGCGGGCGTAAGCGATCACCCGGGCCAGCAGCGGGCGGACGAAGAACGGCACGCGCAGGATGGCCGGGTCCTTGAACAGGTTGACCAGGAACGGCCGGACCGAGGCGGGCTTGTCGGGTCCGCCGAGGTTGAACAGCACGACGGCTATCTTCGGAGCGGCGGTCCGTGGGGCGGCGGTCTTCGAGGCGACGCCTGAGGCAGTCCGGGGCTTTTGCATGTTGGTCAAGGTGGCAAGTCCCCCGATGGCTTCAAGCCGCACGGACCTGCGCAACCAGCGCTGCGACGTGATCGGGCGAGGTTTGCGGCACAATGCCGTGGCCGAGGTTGAAGATGTGCGGCCGGCCGCGCACGGCGTCGAGTACCCCGCGCGCCTCCGCCTCCAACGCCGCGCCGCCGGCGACCAGGGCGAGCGGGTCCAGGTTGCCCTGGGTGGCGACGGTGGCGGGCACCAGGCCGGTGGCGACGTGCAGCTCCGCCCCGGTGTCCAGGGCGACGGCGTCCACCCCCGTCGCGGCGGCATAGGCGCCGACCTGCACGCCGGCCAGGCGCGGGAAGCCGATGATCGGCGTGCCGGGGTGGCGGGCGCGCAGGGCGTCCACGATGCGCCGGGTGGGGTCGGTGACGTAGCGGGCGAACAGCAGGGGGGACAGCACGCCGGCCCAACTGTCGAACAGCATCGCCACGTCGGCCCCGGCGTCGATCTGCGCCGACACGTATTCGACCGTGGAGTCCACCAGCACGTTGATCAGGCTGCCGAACAGCTCCGGCTGCCCGTGCGCCATGCCGCGGATGCGGGCGAAGTCCTTGGAGCCGCCGCCCTCCACCATGTAGCAGGCGACGGTGAAGGGGCTGCCGGCGAAGCCGATCAGCGCCGTTGCGTCGTCCAGCCCGGCCTTGGTGCGCTGCACGGTTTCCAGGATGGGGGTGATCGCCTTCGCGACTCTCGACGGGTCGAGCGCCGCCACGTCGGCTGCGGTGGTGAGTCGCGGCAGCACCGGCCCCTCGCCCTCCTTGAACGCCAGGCCGTAGCCCAGCGCCCAGGGCAGCATCAGGATGTCGCTGAACAGGATGGCGGCGTCGAAGCCATACCTGCGGATCGGTTGCAGCGTGACCTCGGCCGCCATGGCAGGGGTCGTGCAGAGGCTGATGAAGTCGCCGGCCTGGCCGCGGATGGCGCGGTATTCCGGAAGGTATCGCCCGGCCTGGCGCATCAGCCACATCGGGGGGGGCCAGACGGCCTCACCGGCCAGGACGCGCAGCAGCGGCTTTGTCATGCAGGACGCCTTCATAGAAGAAGAATTAAGAGTCGTTGATTGGTAGGGGTAGCAGTAAGGGGTGTGAGTCATGTGGTACCCGGTTCTCCCCGAGTTATGCACCGCCTGTCCATCCCCCTGGGGGCGTGCAACCCATTGATCTTGGCTCGGGGCTTACGGGGTACCACGACTCCGTACAGGTTGCAGGCCCGTACTATCCCCCGTACCAGGATTCCGCCGGGTTGTCCCCGCTCCCACGGCCGCGGCGGCGCGGCATCAAGGGAAACCGGGGTTATCCCCGACTCGCACGCTGACTCATGAGTCAGCCCGCATAGGCCGCAAGGACCGCCCTGACTCCCTCCCCCGCTTTGGGAGAGGGTTGGGGTGAGGGGGTCTTGCTTGCTGTGCGCTACCTGATGGTGCTGCCGGAACCAGGCTGCCCGGGCCAGGGGGTTTGCGCCACAAGACCTCCTCACCCCGGCCCTCTCCCGGAGGGAGAGGGAGAAGGCAGCATTCCCATCATCAAGGTCATTGTGCTGCGCCCGAACCCTCCGTCATTGCGAGGAGCACAGCGACGTGGCACTTCAAGCCGCATGGGCCGGCTCCAGGGGGCGACCTCGGACGCCGGAGCCAGACGGGGGTGGAGCGGCAATGAACCTGCATTTGGTCTCCGACGCCACTGGGGAGACGCTCAACAGCATCGCCCGCGCCACCATTTCGCAGTTCGAGCAGCCGGAGATCATCTATCACCGCTGGAGCCTGATCCGCACCCGCTTCCAACTGCACCGCGTGCTGGAGGGGATCGAGGCGGAACCCGGCCCCGTGCTGTCGACCGTCATCGACAAGGCCCTGCGCAACGACCTAGAAACCACCTGCCTGCGCCTGGGCGTGGCGGTGGTGAATGTGCTGGACCCGGTGATGGGCCTGCTGCAGGACACCATCGGCACGCAGGCGCAGTCGCGGCCGGGGCGGCAGTATGTGCTGGACGCCGACTACTTCCGCCGCATCGACGCCATGCACTACGTCCTGGCGCATGACGACGGGCAGGCGCAGGCAGGGATCGCCGAGGCCGACGTCGTCATGGTTGGCGTGTCGCGCAGCAGCAAGACGCCGACATCGTTCTACTTGGCCAACCGCGGGGTGAAGGCGGCGAACGTGCCGCTGGTGCCGGGCACGCCGGACCCGCCGGGGCTGGAGGCGCCGGTGTGCCCGGTGATCGGCCTGACCCTGGACCCGCAGGCCCTCATCGAGATCCGCCGCCACCGCCTGAAGCTGATCGCCGCCGGCAACGACACCGGCCGCATCCGCCAGGACTCGGGCGACTACATCGACGTGGACGCCGTGAAGGCCGAGCTGCTGTGGGCCAGGCGGCTGTGCACCCGGCGCGGCTGGCCGGTCATCGACGTCACGCGGCGCAGCATCGAGGAGACCGCCGCCACCGTCCTGCAACTGATGGACGCCTGGCACGAGCGCCGCCGCAAGGACGCCCACGCCGCCGCGCATGCCGCGGGCTGATCCCTTTGTTGCAGGCAGCCGGATTGCAGGCAGATACGCCGACGCTGGTGCTGGCCAGCGAGAGCACCGCCCGCGCCGGCCTGCTGCACGCGGCCGGGCT
This sequence comes from uncultured Acetobacteraceae bacterium, assembly GCA_964243265.1. Lineage (GTDB taxonomy): Bacteria > Pseudomonadota > Alphaproteobacteria > Acetobacterales > Acetobacteraceae > DASWOJ01. The sequence goes on from CAXTFY010000013.1 coordinate 5,594, forward strand.
GCGGTTCGAGACCCGGCCGGCGCGCATCGACGAGGCCGCGGTGAAGCAGGCGTGCCGCGCGGAGGGCGTCGAGGCCGCTGACGCCGCGACCATGCTGGCGGAGATGAAGGCCCAACGCATCCGCGACCCCGACGCCCTGGTGATCGGCGCCGACCAACTGCTGGTGTGCGACGGCGCCTGGTTCGACAAGCCGGCTGATGCCGGGGAGGTTCGGGCGCACCTGATGGCGTTGCGGGGCCGGGCGCATACCCTGGTAACGGCGATGGTGCTGACGCGCGGCGGGCGGATGGTATGGCAGCACCTCGCCACGCCGCGGCTGACGATGCGGCCGTTCGGTGATGCGTTCCTGACGGACTACCTTGTGGCCGAAGGCGATGCGTTGCTGTCGTGTGTCGGCGCATACCGGCTGGAAGGCTTAGGGCTGCACCTGTTCGACCGTGTGGAGGGCGAGCACTCGGCCATCCTGGGCCTGCCCATGCTGCCGCTGCTGGGGTTCCTGCGGCAGCATGGGGTGCTGGCTACTTGAGGGTGAGCTGGATGCCGTCCGCCGACCCGGCCAACTCGGCGCCGCGGGTCACGTTGTCGATCCGGACCTGCACCCCGGTGCCGTTGACCAGCACCTGGCCAGCCAGGCCCTTACCGACCGTCGCCTCCCCGGTCGAGGCGGCATAGGTACCGGTGAAGTCCCCGACGCGCTTCAGGTTATAGACGCGGCCGTGACCCACCAGGCGGCTGAAGCCGACGTCGGCGACGCTGATGCCCTTGACCGTGAACGCGTAGTGATGGCCGTGGTAGTTCAGCACGCCGTCGCCCCAGGTGAAGCCGACGCCGACCGCGGCGGACCGGGCCTGCAAGGTGACGGTGCCCGATGCGGGGCCGGTCTCACCGGGGTCGCCGGCGGCGGCAAGGGCGGGGCTGGCAAGGGCGGCCAGAAGTGCGGCGAGGGCGAGGCGGCGGCTGGGTGTGCTCATTCTGGTCGATCCGTTGCTACAGTGTCAGGTTGTAACGTTGCAGGCAGCGTCGGGTTCAGAAATGCCCCCGGCGCATCCAGCCCGGCGGGTGTGCGCGCCAAGCGGCCAAGGCCGGCTTCAACATCCCAGGATCGGTCTTCGGCGTAAGCCAGCGGCTCCAACCCTGGCGGCATCCGCGAGCGATGCGGCGCCATGCCGCCGAGCGGGCGTTCGTGAGCTGCGTCAATTGCCGCACCACCCTGTTCAGCCCCTCGGGTCAAGGTGGCCGACGTGAAGGCGGGCGACCTCTGGTGCTTCCTACCGGGCTGCCCGCGTTCGCTACAGGGCCTGGAACGCGTGGGTTCGAGTCCATTAGGGCCGTATGATCGGCGCAGCGCTCGTGACGGTCCATTCTGGCGGCACGCGCGAGATCACTGGTGCCGGGACGCCGACGAGTGGCACCACCACACCAAGGTCATATCAAGGGCACAGCGCAGATGAAGGTGTTTGACGTGGGTTCACAGCCAGTGACCACCAACCTGGACCCTGATGTCCGCTGCACGGAGCGTGGCGCTGGCCATTATGTGAAGAACACTACCAATATTTAACCTGGTATTCCTTGAGGTGCTCAGCATCAGCCTGTACCAGTCAGCATCGCTGTCCGACTGGCCCGCCTATACGCCGTTCGTCACAGTCGCCGCCCACGTCAACATGTCGCCCCAGGATGTCGCTGCCATTCCGAACAGTACTCCCGGCATGGTCCTGGCATAAGCCTTGCAGGTATCCTTGCCGTCAGGCAGACCCCACCGAAACTATAAGGGGCACTTCGTGCTTTCACTGCTATGAACGCCATTGTCCTCGTTGCGTTGCGGCGGCCGCTCACCTTCGTCGTGCTGGCCATCCTGATCCTGCTGTTCGGGGTGATGTCGGTGTTCAAGACGCCGACCGACATCTTCCCGCCGGTCAAGATCCCGGTCATCGCCGCCATCTGGACCTATACCGGGCTGATGCCCTCGGATATGTCGGGCCGCATCGTCTATTACTATGAGCGGGCGCTGACGACGACGGTCGGCAATATCGAGCACATCGAGAGCGGGTCCTACTACGGCAGCGGCGTGGTCAAGATCTACTTCCAGCCCGGCACCGACATCTCCGCCGCCCAGGCGCAGGTCACCGCCACCTCGCAGACGGTGATCAACCAGATGCCGAAGGGCACCACGCCGCCGGGCATCCTGGTGTTCGACGCCTCAAGCGTCCCCGTGCTGTCGCTGCAGGTCGCCGGCAACAACATGACGCCGTCCGACATCTACAATGTCGCCGCCAACCTGATCCGTCCGGCGCTGGTGGGGGTGCCTGGGGTGGCGATCCCAACCCCGTACGGCGGTACCGCGGCGAACGTCGAGGTGGACCTCGACCGGGATAAGCTGCTGCAATACGGGCTGTCGGCGACCGATGTCGGCAACGCGTTGGCCGGCCAGAACGTCGTGTTGCCGGCCGGCGACCAGAAGATCGGGCCGGTGGACTTCATGGTGCAAACCAACTCCACCCCGCTCAGGATCGACCAGTTCAGCAACCTGCCGATCAAGCAGGTCGGCAACGCCGTCGTCTACCTGCGCGACGTCGCCACCGTGCGCGCGGGCGGCCCGCCGCAACAGAACATCGTGCTGGTCAAGGGGCAGCAGTCGATCCTGCTGTCGATCCTGAAGACCGGCAACGCCTCAACCCTGTCCGTGGTCGCCGGCGTCAAGGCGCTGCTGCCGCAGATCCAGAAAACCATGCCGCCTGGCATCACCATCACGCCACTCCAGGACCAGTCGGGCTTCGTCATCACCTCGATCGTGGACGTAGTGCAGGAGATGGCGACCGCCGCCGTGCTCGCCGGGTTGATGGTGCTGCTGTTCATCGGCAGTTGGCGCTCGACGCTGATCGTCGCCGCCTCGATCCCGCTGTCGATCCTGAGTTCGATCATCTGCCTGTCCGCGCTGGGCCAGACGATCAACATCATGACGCTCGGCGGCCTGGCGCTGGCGGTCGGCATCCTGGTGGACGACGCCACGGTGATGATCGAGAACATCAACGCCCACCTGGAGGAGGACGGCGACAAGAGCCTGCATGACGCCATCGTCGATGCGGCGAACCAGATCGTGGTGCCGACCTTCGTCTCCACGTTATGCATCTGCATCGTCTTCCTGCCGCTGTTCCAGTTGGGCGGCGTCGCGGGATACCTGTTCTTGCCGTTGGCGGAGGCGATCGTCTTCGCCATGATCGCCTCGTTCATCCTGTCGCGCACGCTTACGCCGACCATGGCGGCCTACCTGCTGGGCGCGCAGGTGGAAGCCCACCGCAACCCGGACAAGAACAAGCGTCCGGGCATCTTCACGCGGTTCCAGGCCGGGTTCGAGCGGCGGTTCACCCAGTTCCGCAAAAGCTACCAGGGCCTGCTGGAGCGGACCGGCGAGCGGCCAAAGACCTTCGTCGCCTTGTACCTGCTGGGTGCGCTGGCATCGTTGGGGCTGCTGGTGTTCGTCGGCCAGGACTTCTTCCCGACCATCAAGTCCGGTGAGATGTCGCTGCACCTGCGCACGCCGTCGGGCACCATGATCGAGGAGACGTCTAAGCTGTCCACGCTGGTCGATGCGGAGGTGCGCCGGCTGCTGCCGGGCCAAGTCACCAACACGCTGCTGAACTGCGGCAAGCCGATCAGCGGCATCAACCAGGCCTACAGCAACACCGGCACGGTCGGCAGTGAGGACTGCAACATCAACATCTCACTCAAAAACCCGGAGTCGCCGATCGATGAGTATCAGAAAACCCTGCGCGCCGGCCTGACCGAGCGGTTCCCAGGCACACAGTTCAACTTCCTGGCTGGCGACATCACGGCGCAGATCCTGAACTTCGGCCTGCCGTCCCCGATTGATGTGCAGATCAACGGCCAGGACCAGAACGCGAACTACGCCTTCACCACGCAGATCGCCGCCCGGCTGCAGCAGGTTGCCGGCCTGGCCGACGTGCGCATCCAGCAGATCATGGGCCAGCCCACCCTGCTGCTGTCGTCCAACCGCACCTTCGCCAGCGGCACGGGGCTGACGGAGTCCGACATCGCCAACAATGCGCTGGCGGTGCTGTCCGGCAGCGGCCAGACCGCGCCGACCTATTGGCTGGACACCAACAGCGGCATCACGCGCCTGGTGAACATCCAGACGCCGCAGGAACAACTGACCACGATGAACGACCTGGAGACCATCACGGTCGACAAGGGCAACGGCAACCCTACCAACAGCCAGTCGCAGCTTATTGGCGCCTTGTCGCGGGTTTCGCAGATCGGCACCGCGGGCTTGGTGTCGCACTACGGGATCAAGCCGGTGTTCGACGTGTATGCCAACGTCCAGGGCCGCGACCTCGGCGCCGTCAGCCGCGATGTCCAGAAGATCATGGCCGAGATGACGCCGAAGCTGCCGAAGGGTGCCACGATCACGCTGAACGGACAGGCAAAGACGATGAACTCGTCCTACTTGCAGTTGCTGATCGGGCTGGGGCTGTCGGTCGTGCTGATCTACCTGGTGATCGTCGTCAACTTCCAGTCGTGGGTTGACCCGTTCATCATCATCTCGGCGCTTCCTGCGGCACTGGCGGGGATCACCTGGGCACTGTTCCTCACCGGCACCACGCTGTCGGTGCCGGCGCTGACGGGCGCCATCATGTGCATGGGGACGGCGACGGCCAACACCATCCTCGTGGTGGCATTTGCACGCGAACGCCTGGACGAGCACGGCGACGCCGAGCGGGCCGCCATCGAGGCCGGGGAGGGGCGCATCCGCCCGGTGCTGATGACGGCGCTGGCGATGATCGTGGGCATGATCCCGATGTCGATGAGCAACACGACGAATGCGCCGTTGGGACGGGCGGTGATCGGCGGGCTGATCGTAGCGACGTTTACCACGCTGCTGTTCGTCCCCAACGTGTTCGCCATCGTGCACCGCAACAAGTCTGGGCAGCAGGCGAAGCACCAGGACGGCAAGCATGTCGCCAGGCACGGCGGCGGCGTAGGGCAGGAGAAGCCGGCATGATGATGGCCGCTGCCACCTTGACCGGCCTGCCGCCGCATCGGTCGTCATTGCGGGGAGTGCCTGCGATGCAGACGTCCCGGGGGTGCAGGACCGGAAGCGCACCCTGTGCGGCGCCGGGTTGCCACGCCGTGAGCGCGGCTCGCAATGGTGGTCTCGACAGGGCTGCGCCGTCTCGAAGGTCAGAGCAGAAGGTGTTTGGCATGAGTGCAATGGCATGAGCGCGACGAAGTTCGAGACGGCCGCCCCAGCAGCAGCAAAGGCCGGGCAGCCGCGGCGCTGGGGCTGGCCGATCGCCGGGGTTGGCCTGCTGGTTGCCGGGGGACTGGCGGGCTATGGCATCTGGACGCGGCAGAGCGCGACCACGGACCTTACGAAGACCACCGATGACTCGTCCCTGCCGCGGGTGCAGATGATCATGCCCAAAGGCGGCCCGAAGCAGCGTTCCCTGACGCTGCCCGGCAACGTCGAGGCCTGGTACCAGGCTGCCATCTACGGACAGGTGACCGGCTACGTCTCGGCCTGGTACAAGGATTATGGGGCGGAGGTGAAGACCGGCGACGTGCTGGCCACCATCGAGACGCCGAGCCTCGACGCCGAGCTGGCGGCCTCCAAGGCGCAGCTCGCGACGGCCAAGGCCCGCTATAACCTGGCCGTGGTCACCTCCAAGCGGTATTCCGCCCTGGCCGGCACGCAGGCGGTGGCTCAACAGGACGTGGACATCAGGAAGGCCGACGAGACCGAGCAGAAGTCGGAGGTCGCGGCGGCGGAACAAAACGTCATCAGGTACGAGGCGCAGAGCGCGTTCAAGCGGCTGGTCGCGCCGTTCGACGGGGTGGTCACCACACGCGGCGTCAACCTCGGCGACTACGTGAGCGCCGCCGGCAGCGACCCGAATTCCAGGGGCGTCCCGCAGGCGCTGTTCACCGTCTCCGACGTGCATAAGCTGCGCATCTTCGTCTCGGTGCCGCAGAACTTCTCCGACGCGCTGCGTCCTGGCCTGCAGGCCACGATGACGCTGCCGCAGGAGCCGGGCAAGCGCATCCCGCTGCAGTTCCTCACCACCGCCAAGGCCGTCGTCACCGCCACGCGCAGCGTCGTCACGGAGTTCATGCTCGACAACCCCAACCACGAGCAGTGGCCCGGCTCCTATGCCAGCGTGCAGTTCGTCTTTCCCAGCGATCCCAACGTGCTGGTCGTGCCCGAGCAGGCCGTGCTGTTCCGCGCGCAGGGCACGCAGGTTGCACTGATCGGCGACGGCGACAAGGTGAGGCTGCAGGACGTCGTGCTTGGCCGCAACCTCGGCACCGACGTTCAGGTGACCTCAGGGCTGAAGCGGGACGACAAGCTGGTGGCCAACCCCTCGCTCGGGCTGCTGGACGGCCAGCAGGTCAAGGTCGTCCAGCCAGCCGCCGGGGCGGACCCTAGCGCCGCGCCTGCCGCGCCGGCCAACCAGTCCCAACCGGGCCAGCAGCCTGGTTCCCCTCAGGCCGGCCAGCAGCCGCACAACGGGGGTGCGCAGGCGGCCGAGGCTTCGTCCAACGCCGGGTCACAGCCTGACGATTGATGCTGGCCGCCGAGAGTTCCGACCCATGATGGGCGCGTCGTCATTGCGAGCCGCGCTTGCGGGCTGGCAATCCAACGTAATCAGGCATCTAGCGGCTGGATGGCCGCGCCGGAGCTGGCTCGCAAGGTTGGGCGCGTCCCGGAACGAGCCGGCTGCACCTTGCGGCAGCCGGTCTGGCGTGCGGAGGCTCGCCCTGTGCGCGACCCTGCTGGGGATGCTTACCGGCTTGTGCGGCTGCGACCTCGCGCCGTTCTACAATCCGCCGCACTACATCTTGCCGGCGAGTTGGCGCGGCTCGGGGCCATTCACGCTCGCCACCCCCCGCGACACCCTGCCGCGCGGTCCCTGGTGGGAGCGGTTCGGCGATCCGCTGCTCAACAGGCTCGAGGAGCAGCTCGTGGCCGAGAACCCGAGCCTCGCCACGATGTACGACATGTATGTCCAGGCGCGCGACGCAGCCGCCATCGCCCGGTCGGGCCTGTATCCGCAGTTGAACATCAACGGCCAGCTCTCGCTGGAGAAGGAATCGCAAAATACGCCGTTCAGGAACCCGCAAAGCACCGTCGGCCTGGTCGCGCCAAACAACATCGTCCAGTTGGCGGCGACGTGGCAGCCCGACTTCTGGCTGCGCATCCGCAACACCGAACGCCAGCAGGCCAGGCTCGCCCAATCCAGTGCGGCGTTGGTGGCCAACGCCCGGCTGAGCCTGGAGGCGCAGCTTGCCAGCAACTACTTCGGGCTGCGCGGGTTCGACATCCAGGACGCGGTTTACAAGCAGGCAGTCGCGACCTACCAGACATCCGTCCACATCACGCAGCTCCGGCTGCAGGGCGCCCTCGCCGCCGGGCTGGACGTGGCGCGCGCCCAGACGCAGCTTTCCTCCACCGAGGCCCTGCTGGCCGCCACCCTGGCCAGCCGCTCCGTGCTGGAGCACGCCATTGCCGTCCTGGTCGGCGCCAATCCCACCACGTTCTCCATCCCGGTGCAGGAGCGGGACACCCTGGTCAACCCGACGGTCCCGACCGGCGTTCCGTCCGAGCTGCTGGAGCGGCGGCCGGACATTGCCAGCGCCGAGCGGCAGATGGCGGCGGCCAATGCAAGCATCGGCATCACCCGTGCTGCGTTCTATCCAACCGTCACCATCAACCCGTCGACCGGGTTCCAGGACACCGGGTTCAACCTGGCCAGCATCCCGAACTCGCTGTGGTCGATCGGCGCCAGCGCGGTGCTGCCGCTGTTCGAGGGCGGGCTGCGCCGGGCCGAGCTGCAGCAGAGCTGGGCGCAGTTCGCGCAGACCCGCGACAACTACCGCACCCTCGTGCTGGCGGCGTTCCAGCAGGTGGAGGACGGGCTGACGCTGTATGGCAGCCTGCTGGCGCAGACCAGCTCTCAGGACCAAGCGGTGGCGGCGGCCAATAAGGCGCAGAACCTCACGGAGCAGCTTTATGTCGGCGGGCTCATCACCTACCTCGACGTGGTGGTGGCGCAGGAGACGGCGCTGACCGCGGCGATTGTGGCCGCGCAAGCTAGGACGGCGCAGTTGCAGAACACGGTGAACCTGATCCTGGCGGTCGGCGGCGGCTTCAGCACGCAGGACCTGCCGACGGAACGCGGCGTGCTGCCGTTTGATCCGGTGGCGATCCCTTATTACAACCGCGATCCGCGCCCGGACGGGACCGGGCAGGGCGGGGACACCGCGTCGCACCCGCCGCCGCCGCCACAGCAGTGACGATGCCTGCCTTCATTCGGTAAGCAGCCGGGCCCGTACGCGACCGGGCGCCGCAGCCGCCTGACCCGGCGGCCCCTGCGTCGAGCGCAGCGGCTTCCCTGCGTCACCAGCCTCCTTGGGTGCGCCAGCCCGGCAGGCAGCCGCCCAGTTGCGCCGTGACCGCATCGGCCGTGCGCCGCACCAGGTCACCCAGCAGCGGGATGCGCTCGTCCGGGATGCGCGCCATCGGGCCGGACAGCGACAGCGCCCCCAGCGGGTCGGCGGCCTCGTTGAACACCACGGCGGCGATGCAGCGCAGGCCGACCGCGTGCTCCTCGTCGTCGATGGCGTAGCCGCGGGTGCGCGCCCGCGCCAAGTCGTCGCGCAGGGCGGGCGTGGTGGTCAGGGTCTTGACCGTCACGCGCGCCAGGCCGTGCCGGTGCAGCACCCGGGCCACGTCGGCGTCCGGCATCGCCGACAGCAGCGCCTTGCCGACCGAGGAGCAGTGCAGCGGCACCCGCCCGCCGGGCCGGGCAAAGGCGCGCATCATCTGGCGGCACTCGACCTGCGATAGATAGACCGCCTCCGCCTGGTCCTCGACGGCGAGGTTCACGGTCTCCTCGCTTTCCTCCATCAGGGCGCGCATGTGCGGGCGGGCGGTGGGCACCAGGCTGCGCGTCTTCAGGAAGGCGCTGCCGGCGACGAAGGCCTGCACGCCGACCGACCACAGCCGCCGCTCGGCGTCGAAGCGGACGTAGCGCTCCTGCTCCAGCGTCGTCAGCAGGCGGTGGGCGGTGGAAGGCGACAGGCCGACTTGCTGCGCGACCTCGGTCAGCGTGGCGCCCTCGTCGGCGGCGGCCAGGCGGTTCACGATGGCCAGGGCGCGGACGAGGGACTGCACCTGGTCGGAGCGTTCCGAGGCCGCCTTGGCAGCGTGCGGCTTGGCGACGCTGGGCCGGGGCCGGGCCGGCTTCGCCGCCGGCGCTGCACGTGGGGTCTTCATGGGCCTCCTAAGCCAGGCAGACGCCTGGCTGCTTCCGTTGACACCCGCCGCCTGCGAGTCTGACCGGCTACCGACGTACCGTCATTGCGAGCCGGCTTCGGCGCGGTAATCCAGGGGCCGCACGAACCGCGCCGCCCCCTGGATTGCCACGCCGCAAGGGCGGCTCGCAATGACGGTATGAACCTGGGCGAGCGCCGGTCAGGGTAAAAAGCGACTGACATGACAGAACCCAATATGGGAGGCATCCCGCATTTTGCAATCCTGCAACGTGCTGTTTATGCTCTAGGAAACCTACCTATTTCCACATTGCGGAAACGCTTTACAAAATGCTGGCGCAGCCTTTCCGGTTGCGCGATGGTTGCTCCAACGCAGAGACCACAAACAGGGAGCGGACAATGGCCAAGATGAAAGCAATCGACGCAGCCGTGCGGGTGCTGGAGCACGAGGGCATCACCGTCGCCTTCGGCGTGCCCGGCGCCGCCATCAACCCGCTGTATGCCGCCCTGAAGGCACGCGGCAGCATCCGCCACATCCTGGCCCGGCACGTCGAGGGCGCCTCGCACATGGCCGACGGCTACACCCGCACCAAGGCCGGCAACATCGGCGTCTGCATCGGCACCTCGGGGCCGGCCGGCACCGACATGATCACCGGCCTGTACACCGCGCAGGCCGACAGCATCCCCATCCTGTGCATCACCGGCCAGGCGCCGCGCGCCAAGATGCACAAGGAGGACTTCCAAGCCGTCGATATCGAGACCATCGCCAAGTCCGTCACCAAGTGGTCAGTCTGCGTGCGCGAGCCGGCGCTGGTGCCGATGGTGTTCCAGCAGGCGTTCCACGTCATGCGGTCCGGGCGCCCCGGCCCGGTGCTGATCGACCTGCCCATCGACGTGCAGATGGCCGAGATCGAGTTCGATGACAGCACCTACGAACCGCTGCCGGTGTACAAGCCTGCCGCCACCCGCCGCCAGGCCGAGCGCGCGATGGCGATGCTGAACGACGCCGACCGCCCGCTGCTGATCGCCGGCGGCGGCATCATCAACGCCGACGCCTGCGACCTGCTGGTGGAGTTCGCCGAGCTGACCGGCGTGCCCGTCATCCCGACCCTGATGGGCTGGGGCAGCATCCCTGACGACCATGCGCTGATGGCGGGCATGGTGGGCCTGCAGACCAGCCACCGCTACGGCAACGCCACGTTCCTGGAGAGCGACTTCGCGTTCGGCATCGGCAACCGCTGGGCCAACCGCCACACAGGTTCGGTCGATGTCTATACGAAGGGACGCAAGTTCGTGCACGTGGACATCGAGCCGACGCAGATCGGCCGGGTGTTCGGCCCGGACTTCGGCATCGTGTCGGACGCCAAGGCGGCGTTGCTCGCGTTCCTGGAGGTGGCGCGCGAGATGCACGCCCTGGGCACGCTGCGCAACCGGGAGGAGTGGGCCGGCGCCTGCGCCCACCGCAAGGCCAGCATGCTGCGGAAGTCGCACTTCGACGCCGTGCCGCTGAAGCCGCAGCGGGTTTACCAGGAGATGAACGAGATCCTGGACCGCGACACCTGCTACGTGACCACCATCGGGCTGTCGCAGATCGCCGGGGCGCAGTTCCTCAAGGTTTATAAGCCGCGCAACTGGATCAACTGCGGCCAGGCGGGGCCGCTGGGTTGGACCCTTCCCGCGGCGCTGGGCGTGCGCGCGGCCGATCCGGACCGCAAGATCGTGGCGCTGTCGGGGGACTACGACTTCCAGTTCATGATCGAGGAGCTGGCAGTCGGGGCGCAGCACAAGCTGCCTTACCTGCATGTGGTGGTGAACAACTCCTACCTCGGGCTGATCCGGCAGGCGCAACGGGGGTTCCAGATGGACTTCGAGGTTAGCCTGGCGTTCGACAACATCAACTCGCCGCCGGACGGGGATGCGGTGCCGGGCTATGGCGTGGATCACGTGGCGGTGGCGGAGGGGCTGGGCTGCAAGGCGATCCGGGTGAAAAGCCCCAACGAGTTCAAGGACGCCTTTGCCCGTGCCGAGGCACTGATGGCGGAGTTCAAGGTGCCGGTGGTGCTGGAGTTCATCTTGGAGAAGGTGACGAACATCTCGATGGGCGCCGAGGTCGACAGCGTGAACGAGTTCGAGGACATTCTGTGCCTCGACCCCACGCTGTCGATCAAGGGGAGCCAGGACATGGCGGCGCCGGCGCCGAGGGTGCTCGAACCCGCGAAGTAGCGGCGCTCAGCGGCGGCGTGCCCGATCCAGGGGCGCCCACTGGTCAACGATGCCGACCGTCTCATGCCTCGACCGCGTGCCTGTTTGTCATTGCTCCGTCCGTCATTGCAAGGAGCGCTTGCGACGTGGCAATCCAGCAGGCGCAAGGCTGGAACCGCAGTCCGTGCAGTCCCCCTATGCCACGCCGAAGCCGGCTCGCAATGACGGAAACTGAGTGGATGCAACACCGTAAGGGACGCAGCAGATGGCGGTTGGCATGATCACGGACCCACGCGGCCTGCTGCAGCGGATGTTCGGCGCGGCGGTGGATGCGGCGGCGCCGGGCCTGTGCCTGCCGGCGCACCTGCCGGTCCCGCCGTCCGGGCGCACGGTGGTCGTCGGCGCCGGCAAGGCGGCGGCGGCGATGGCGCAGGCGGTCGAGGCGCACTGGCCGGCGGACCGCCCGCTGTCCGGCCTGGTGGTGACGCGGTATGGCCACGGCGTCGGCCCGCTGCCCCGGATCGAGGTCGTGGAGGCCGCGCACCCGGTGCCGGACGCCGCCGGGCAGGACGCGGCCCGGCGGATGCTGGACCTGGTGCGGGGCTTGCAGGCCGACGACCTGGTGCTGTGCCTGATGTCCGGCGGGGCATCGTCCCTGCTGGCGTTCCCGTCGCATGGGGTCACCCTCGCCGACAAGCAGGCGGTGAACCGGGCGCTGCTGCGGAGCGGCGCGGGGATCGTCGAGATGAACTGCGTCCGCAAGCACCTGTCCTCGATCAAGGGCGGGCGCTTGGCGCAGGCGGCTGCCCCGGCGGAGGTGGTGACCTTGCTGATCTCGGACGTGCCGGGCGACGACCCCTCGGTGATCGGCTCCGGCCCGACCGTGCCGGACGAGACGACCCTGGAGGACGCCCGGGCCGTGCTGGCGCGCTACCGCATCGAGCCGCCGCCGGCCGTTGCGGCCTGGCTGCACGACCCGGCGGCGGAAACCCCGAAGCCCGGCGATGCCGCATTCGCCCGCACCCGGACGGTGATGACCGCCACCCCGCAGGCGGCGCTGGAGGCGGCGGCGGCGGTGGCGCGGGCGGCCGGGATTACCCCGGTCATCCTGGGCGATGCCATCGAGGGCGAGGCTTCGGAGGTCGCGCGGGTCATGGCCGGGATCGCCCGCCAAGTGGCGACGCACGGGCAACCTGCCCCGGCCCCCTGCGTGCTGGTGTCCGGCGGGGAGACCACCGTGACGGTGCGCGGCTCGGGGCGCGGCGGACGCAATGTGGAATTCCTGCTCGCCCTGGCCGTTGCGCTGGACGGGCGGCCCGGCATCCACGCCATTGCGGGGGACACCGACGGGATCGACGGGACCGAGGACAACGCCGGCGCGCTGCTCGACCCCGACAGCCTGGCGCGTGCGGCGGCGCTGGGAGTGCGCGCCCGGGACCGGCTGGCGGACAATGACGGCTATGGCTTTTTCTCGGCGCTGGGCGACCTGGTGGTCACGGGGCCGACGCGCACGAACATCAACGACTTCCGCGCCATCCTGGTGCAGCCCGCAACGGAGGCCTGACTCATCCAGAGCCGTGCCGTCATTGCGAGCCGGCGTCGGCGTGGCAATCCAGAGCCGCAGGACTGCGCTGGCTTCCCTGGATTGCCACGCCGCAAGCGCGGCTCGCAATGACGGCACGCCTACCTAGGTTGACCTATAACCGCTTGGCCGCATTCGGAGATGCCGGCGCGCTGCCCCGGGCCGCACCGCGCCGGGGCGTCAGGCCGGCGCCTCGGCCTGCCGCACCAGACGGGCCTGCAGGACGACGACGACCAGCAGGAACAGGCCGCGGATCACCGATTGCCAATAGGCGGACAGGCTGATGTACCCGAGGCCGTTCTCGAAGTTCAGGATATTGAAGATCAGCCCCAGCAGCAGCACCCCCGCCAGCGTCGAGCCGACCGACCCGACGCCGCCGGTCAGCAGCGTGCCGCCCACCACCACGGCGGCGATGGCGAACAGCTCCCATCCGACGCCCTCGATGGGTTGCCCGGCGCCGAACTGCGCCGCCAGCATCACCCCGGCCAGCCCCGCCAGCCCGCCGCTGAGGACGTAAACCGACGCCTTCACCCGGTCGGCTGGCAGGCCCATGAGCCGGGTCGCCTCCTCGCCGCCGCCGACGGCGAGCACGGTGCGGCCCCAGGCCGTGCGGCTCAGCGCGACGGTGCCCACGATGTAGGCCACGGCCGCGATCCAGGCCGGCACGGGGAAGCCGAGCAGGTCGCCCTGGCCCAGCTCGGTGAAGGCGGTGTCATAGGACACCGACACCGACTCGTTACCCGCCAGCAGCAGCGCCACGCCGCCGGCCGCCAGCATGGTCGCCAGCGTGGCGATGAACGGCAGGATGCGCAGGCGCACGATGGCGAAGGCGCTGACCGCCCCCGCCAGCAGCCCCGCCCCCACGCCGGCCAACAGTCCCGCCAGCGCTCCGTACGGCGACAGCAGCGCCGCCGCGACGCTGCCCAGCGCGGCCACCGTGCCGACCGACAGGTCAATCCCGCCAGTCATGATGACGAAGCCCATGCCGAGCGACACCAGCGCGAACATGGCGTTGTAGCGCAGCACGGTTAGCACGTTGAAGATGCCGAGGAAGTGGTCGTAGCGCAGCGCGCCGAACAAGATCAGCGCCGCCAGCGCGAGCAGCGCGCCGTGCTGGCTGATCCGCCGCACCGCTTGCGGGCCGAAGCCGGAGGTCGTCGTGCTCATGCCAGGGGTGCTCATGCGGGGGCGCTCATGCCTGGGACTGCCGCTGCAGCCAGACCGCCAGCACGATGATCGCCGCCTTCACCACCAGCGCCGCCGCGTCCGGCACGCCGTTGGCCAGCAGCGTGTAGCGGGTGAGCTGGATGATGAACGCGCCCAGCAGGGTGCCGATCACCGTCGCCCGCCCGCCGGTCAACAGCGTGCCGCCGACCGCCACGGCGGCGATGGCGTCCAGCTCCATCCCCAGCCCGACCAAGTTGGCGTCGGACGCCGAGTTGCGCGCGACGACGATCAGGCCCGCCACCCCCGCCAGCAGCCCGCTGATGACATAGGTCCCCCGCCGCACCGGCCCGACCGGGATGCCGGCCAGCCGCGCCGCCCGCTCGTTGCCGCCGACCGCCAGCACCTGCCGGCCAAATACCGTCCGGCGCAGCATCCAAGCCGCGGCGGCGACGATCACCACCATCAGCACCGCCTGGAACGGCACGCCGAACACCCGGCCCAGCCCAATGAACTGGAAGTCCGGCGCCTTGAACGGCTGCAGGTTGCCGTTGGTCATCACCTGCGCCACCCCGCGCCCGGCGATGAACAGGATCAGCGTGGCGACGATCGGCTGGATGCGGAATCGCGTCACCAGCCAGCCGTTGAACCAGCCCAGCGCCCCCGTGGCCAGTACCGGCAGCACGAAGGCCAGCGCCACGCCGACCATGGCGCCCGGCAACGGGAACAGCTTGCCGAGGAAGATCAGCGGCGCCAGCGTGCCCGCGATCGCCATAAGCGCGCCGACCGACAGGTCGATGCCCCCGGTCGCGATCACCAGCGTCATTCCAACGCCGACGATCACGGTGGCGCAGACCTGGGTCAGGTTGATGTTGAGCGTTTGCCAACTGGCGAAGTTGGGCGTGACCAGCAGGTTGAACGGGATCAGCGCCAGCAGCGCCAGCAACGCGCCGTAGCGGCCCAGCAGGGTGCGCAGGTCCAGGGCGGCCGGCCGTGCCGGCGCGGGCGGCGGCGCGGGGGCTGCGATCTCAACCAACGGCGGCCTCCTGCGCTCCGGGTTCCTGCGCCCCAAACTCCTGCGCTTCAGGCTCTTGCGCCATCGCCTGCATGATCGCCGGCTCGTTTATCGCCTCACCCGTCAGCTCCGCCACGCTGCGCCCGTCGCGCAGGACGAAGATGCGGCTGGCGGCCTCCACTAGCTCCTCCAGCTCGGAGGAGATCATCAGCACCCCCAGGCCGCCCCGGCTGAGTTCCCGCACCAGGCCGAGGATTTCCGCCTTGGCGCCGACGTCGATGCCGCGGGTCGGCTCGTCGAGGATCAGCAGGCGCGGGTTCATGCACAACCACCGCGCCAGCAGCACCTTCTGCTGGTTGCCGCCCGACAGCTCG
The DNA here is from genome assembly GCA_964243265.1 of uncultured Acetobacteraceae bacterium. Classification (GTDB taxonomy): domain Bacteria; phylum Pseudomonadota; class Alphaproteobacteria; order Acetobacterales; family Acetobacteraceae; genus DASWOJ01. The sequence goes on from CAXTFY010000013.1 coordinate 21,219, forward strand.
CGGATCGGCTGCTCCGGCCCGGAGCACCGGATGCCAAGGCGCTTGATGAACCGGTCGGCGACGGCGCGCGACTTCGCCTCGTTCACCACGCCGCCACGGGCCAGTTGCGGCATGAGCGCCAGGGTCAGGTTCTCCCGCACCGACATGCCCGGCACGATGCCCTCCAGCTTGCGGTCCTCCGACACGAAGCCCAGCCCGGCGTGGATGGCGTCCGCCGGCGTACGGCCGCCGACGCCGCCGGGCAAGAGGATCGTGCCGCCCTGCACGGGATCGACGCCGAACACCGCCCGCGCCGTCTCCGTGCGGCCCGCGCCGAGCAGGCCGGCCAGCCCGACGATCTCGCCCTCGCGCACGTCCAGGCTGACGCCGCGCACCTTGGGGCCGGCCTGCAGGTTGCGCACCTCCAGCACTGCGGGCGCGTCCGCACCGGTCTGTTGCGCGCCTGCCCCGCGCAGCGCCTGCTCCAGCTCGCGCCCCAGCATGGTCGTGACCAGGTCGATCCGCGTCACTTCCCCCATCGCGCCCGCCCGCACCGTGCGCCCGTCGCGCATGACCGTGACGCGGTCGCACACGGCATACAGCTCGTCCAGCTTATGGCTGACGAAGACCACCGACACGCCCGACGCCTTCAAGCGCCGGATCACGTCGAACAGCACCTCCACCTCGCGCTCGGCCAGGGAGGAGGTCGGCTCGTCCATGATGACCAGCGCGGCCTCGAAGCCGACCGCGCGGGCGATGGCGACCATCTGCTGCACCGCGGTCGGGTAGGCCATGACCGGGCGGCGCACGTCAACGTCGATGCCGAACCGGGCCAGCAACGCCTCGGCCTCCGCGTGCATGGCGCGCCAGTCGAGCAGCCCGAACTGCCGCCGCACCCGCCCGAGGCAGATGTTCTCCGTCACCGACCGGAACGGCACCAGGTTGATTTCCTGGTAGATGGTGCTGATGCCCGCGCGCTGCGCCTCGCCCGGCGAGCCGAACGCCACGGAGCGGCCGTCGAACAAGATCTCCCCGGCATCCCGCGCATGATAGCCGGTGAGGATTTTTATCAGCGTGGACTTGCCGGCGCCGTTCTGGCCGATCAGCGCGTGGACCTCGCCGCGCCCGACCTCCAGCGAGGCGCCAGTCAGCGCGGGCACGCCGGCGAAGCGCTTGTCGATCCCGCGCATGGCGAGGAGCGGTGGGGTCATGGGCTGTGGATGCCGTGGAAAGGGGGCGTGAAAGGGGGCGCCGTCGGGACCGGCGGCGCCCGCCGGGTCAGTAGGCGTCGTCGATGAGCTGGGCTGCGTTCGAGGCGTCGTAGAAGCGGTCGGTGTTCACCACCCACGGCTCGATTGTCTCGCCTTTGGCGTAGCGGGCCAGGGTCTCGAACGCCTTTGGCCCGAACTTCGGGTTGCACTCCACCGTCGCCAGCATCTTGCCGTCGATGATCGCCTGCAGGGCGTCGCGGGTGCCGTCCACCGAGATGATGATCACGTCGTGGCCGGGCTTCTTGCCTGCCGCCTCCAGCGCCGCGATGGCGCCGATCGCCATCTCGTCGTTGTGGGCATACAGCGCGGTGGCGTCCGGGTGGGCCTGCAGCAGCGTCTCGGCGACCTGGCGGCCCTTGTCGCGCACGAAGTCGCCGGATTGGGAGGCGATGATCTTCATGCCGGGGCTGGATTTGATGCCGTCCTCGAAGCCCTTGCGGCGGTCGTTGGCGGGGGAGGAGCCGGTGGTGCCCTCGATCTGGATGATGCGGGCGTTGCCGCCCATCGCCTTTGCCAACGCCTCGCCGGCCCGGCGCCCCTCGACGACGAAATCGGAGCCGATGAAGGTCACGTAGTCGCGGCCAGGCTTGGCGAGGCTCTCGTCCACGCGGCGGTCGAGCAGGACAACCGGGATGCCGGCGCGCTTGGCCGCCATGACGGCGGGGACGAGCGGCTTCTCCTCGCGGGGGGCCAGGAAGATCATGTCAACGCCCTGGGCGATCATGGAGTTGACGTCGGCGACCTGCTTGGCCGCTGAGGCGGCGGCGTCGGTGTAAACGAGTTGATGGCCGAGCCGGGCGGCCTCGGACTTCATGCTGTCGGTTTGGGCGATGCGCCAGGGGTTGTTCGACTCGGTCTGGGCGAAGCCGACCTTATACTTGTCTTTCTGCTTGAGCTTCGGCAGGTCCTGCGCCGAGGCGGCGGTTGCGGCAAACCCGGTCCCAGCCACGCCGGCGGCAACCGCCAAGAACGTCCTTCTGAGCATCATTCCCTCCATAATTGGTCCTTCTGGACCTTTTCCGGCATGGCTGCGGCGCCTCGGCGGCCCCCGGTTCGCATCGCGGCCACAAGACCGGAATTGCAGAACTGGGCTCGGCCTAGCACTTTAGTCTGGTTTGACCCGCACGGTTGTCCAGCGCGCGATCATCTAGCCGGGGAGACCCTGCTGGCGCGACCTGTGGTTGTCAAGCAAGCCGGGGTTCGAGCAAGCCGGACGCAGGATGGGCGGCCGTAACCGCGCACGTCAGGCTTCTCAATCCGCCCCGATGATGTAGGCTACGGGGATGCAGGCTGGTGCGAAACCAGCCAATGGACGCCGCGGGCAACGCAGCGCCAGGATTGGGGGACACGACACATGAACACAACCAGGCGCACACTGATGACCGGGGCCGCAGCGATGGCAGGGGCCACAGCCGGGGCGGCGCTGCGGACCCTTCCGGCCCACGCGCAGGCCAAGAGCACGGTCGGCATCGCCATGCCCACCAAGGTCTCGGCCCGGTGGATCGCCGACGGTGACAACATCGTGAAGGTGCTGCGTGAGCGGGGCTACGCGACCGACCTGCAGTACGCCGACGACGATGTGCCCAACCAGCTCTCGCAGATCGAGAACATGATCACCAAGGGCGCCAAGGTGCTGGTGGTCGCCGCCATCGACGGCACCACCCTGTCCGACGTGCTCGGCCAGGCGGGGCGGGCCGGCATCAAGGTGATCTCCTACGACCGGCTGATCCGCAACTCGCCCAACATCGACTACTACGCGACGTTCGACAACTTCGAGGTGGGCGTGCTGCAGGCGCAGTCGCTGCTGGCCGGGCTGAAGCCGCGCGACGGCAAGGGACCGTTATACATCGAGCTGTTCGGCGGGTCGCCGGACGACAACAACGCCTACTTCTTCTACGACGGCGCGATGTCGGTGCTGCAGCCGCTAATCACCGGTGGCAAGATGAAGGTGGGCAGCGGGCAGACCGGGATGGACAAGGTGTCCACCCTGCGGTGGGACGGCGCGGCGGCGCAGGCGCGGATGGATAACCTGCTCAGCGCCTACTACACCGACAAGCAGGTGGACGCGGTGCTGTCGCCGTACGATGGCCTGTCCATCGGCATCATCTCCTCCCTGAAGGGCGTCGGCTACGGCAGCGGCGGCACGCCGATGGCGATCATCAGCGGGCAGGACTGCGAAGTGCCGTCGGTGAAGGCGATCCTGGCCGGGGAGCAGTATGCCAGCATCTTCAAGGACACCCGGGACCTGGCACGGGTGACAGCCGACATGGTCGATGCGGTGCTCAGCGGCAAGACGGTGCAGGTGAACGACACCAAGACCTACAACAACGGCGTGAAGGTCGTGCCGTCCTACCTGCTGAAGCCGGTCATCGTGGACAAGTCCAACTGGCGGCCGGTCCTGGTCGATAGCGGCTACTACAAGCTGTCGCAGATCCAGACGGGGTAGGTTCCATGCCAGGGGTATGGTCATTGCGAGCCGCACGTGCGGCGCGGCAATCCAGGGGCGGCATGCACTGTCCTGACCGCCCTGGATTGCCGCGCCGAAGCCGGTTCGCAATGACGGGCACCTGCCGGAGTGAGCGGCTCAATACTTCCGGCAGCAGGGCCAGAGGGGGCCAGGCATGACCGACATCCTGGAGATGCGCGGCATCACCAAGCGCTTCGGCCCCGTCATCGCCCTGCGCGACGTGGACCTCACGGTGCGCGCGGGCGAAATCCACGCCGTGGTGGGCGAAAATGGCGCTGGCAAGTCCACGCTCATGAAGATCTTGAGCGGCGTTTACCCGGCGGGCAGCTACGACGGCGCCATCCTGTATGACGGGGCGGAGCGGCACTTCAAGGGGATCAGGGACTCGGAGGCGCTGGGGATCATCATCATCCACCAGGAGCTGGCGCTGATCCCGCTGATGTCGATTGCCGAGAACATCTTCCTGGCCGATCCGCCGGGCCGCTTCGGGGTGATCAACCGCGAGGCGGTGCACAGCCGCACCCAGGCGCTGCTGGCGAAGGTCGGGCTGAACGAGCCGCCGGACGCCCGCATCGCCGACCTCGGCGTCGGCAAGCAGCAGCTCGTGGAGATCGCCAAGGCGCTGTCCAAGCAGGTCCGCCTGCTGATCCTTGACGAGCCGACCGCCAGCCTGAACGAACGCGACAGCGCGGCGCTGCTCGACCTGCTGATCGAGTTCCGCCGCCAGGGCATCGCCTCCATCCTGATCTCGCACAAGCTGAACGAGGTCGCCCGCGTCGCCGACCGCATCACCGTGTTGCGTGACGGGCGCACGGTGGAGACCGTCGATTGCGCCGCCGGCCCGGTCGAGGAGGACCACATCATCCGCCGCATGGTGGACCGCGACCTCGACAGCCGCTTCCCGCACCGCGATCCGCCCACCGGACCCGGCATCGGCGAGGTGGTGTTCCGCGTGGAGGACTGGCGCGCCCGCCATCCGCAGCAGGCCGAGCGGGAGGTGGTGCGCGGCGTCGATTTCCATGTCCGCCGCGGCGAGGTAGTGGGCATCGCCGGCCTGATGGGCGCCGGGCGCACCGAGTTCGCCATGAGCGTGTTCGGCCGATCCTGGGGGCGGGACATCACAGGCCAGGCATTCATGGACGGCAAGCCGGTCGACGTGTCCACGGTTCCGCGCGCCATCGCCGCCGGGCTGGCGTACGTGACGGAGGACCGGAAGCAGCTCGGCCTGCTGCTGGGGGAGGACATCCGCAAGAACATCACCCTGGCGAACCTCGGCGGCGTGTCCAGCAACCTGGTGCTCGACGACGTGCGGGAGCTGCGGGTGGCCGACGACTACCGCACGCGGATGCGGATACGCTGCTCCAGCGTCTACCAGGAGAGCGGCACCCTGTCGGGCGGCAACCAGCAGAAGGTCGTGCTGTCGAAGTGGCTGTTCAGCGGCCCCGAGGTGCTGATCCTCGACGAGCCGACGCGGGGCATCGACGTTGGCGCCAAATATGAAATTTACCAGATCATCAACACGCTGGCCGGCAGCGGCAAGGGCGTGGTGGTGATCTCGTCCGAGATGCCGGAGCTGCTGGGCCTGTGCGACCGCATCTACGTGATGAACGAGGGCCGCTTCGTGGGGGAGATGCCGGCGGCGGCGGCGTCGCAGGAGGCGATCATGCAGGCGATCATGCGCAACAGGGACGTGCGGGGGAACCATGCCATGCAGGGGATAGAGGCATGAGCGACATCACGGCACCGCCGGCCGCCGCAGCAAGGGCCGCCGGGCGCAACGTCATCAAGGCCAACCTGCGGCAGTACGGCATGCTGCTGTCGCTGTTCGCGATCATGGTGTTCTTCGAGATCGCGACCAACGGCACCCTGCTGCGGCCGCTGAACCTCACCAACCTGGTGCTGCAGAACAGCTACATCGCCATCATGGCGCTGGGCATGCTGCTGGTGATCGTGACCGGGCACATCGACCTGTCGGTGGGGTCGGTCGCCGGGTTCGTCGGCGCGTTGGCGGCGGTGATGCTGGTGCAGTGGGGGGTGCCGCTGGCGCCGGCGGCGGTGCTGTGCATCCTGGCCGGGGCGCTGATCGGGGCGGGACAGGGCTACTTCGTGGCCTATGTCCGCATCCCGTCCTTCATCGTGACGCTGGCGGGGATGCTGGTGTTCCGCGGGCTGATGCTGACGGTGCTCGGCGGGCAGTCGGTTGGGCCGTTCCCGGTGGCGTTCCAGCGGCTGTCGTCGGGCTTCCTCCCGGAGTTCCTGCCGGAGCTGGACGGCGTGCGCGTGTCGTCGCTGCTGATCGGCTTGGCGGTGGGGGTGCTGCTGGTGGTGCTCAACGTGCGTGCCCGGGCGCGACGCAAGCAGCATGGCATCGAGATCGAGCCGGCCGGGTTCTTCGTCGTGAAGAATGCGGTGATGCTGGCGGTGATCGGCGGGCTGACCTGGCTGATCGTGTCGCACCGGGGGCTGCCGAACGTGCTGGTGGTGATGGCGGTGCTGATCGCGCTGTACGGGTTCGTCACCACGCGGACCACGATCGGCCGCCAGGTGTTCGCCGTCGGCGGCAACGAGAAGGCGGCGAAGCTGTCCGGCATCGGCACGCAGCGGCTGACGTTCCTGACCTTCGTCAACATGGGGGTGCTGGCGGCGCTGGCGGGGCTGATCTTCGCCGCGCGGCTGAACACCGCGACGCCGAAGGCCGGCACCGGGTTCGAGCTGGACACCATCGCCGCCTGCTTCATCGGCGGCGCCTCGGCGTATGGCGGGGTGGGCACGGTGGCCGGCGCGATCATCGGCGCGTTCATCATGGGGGTGATGAACAACGGCATGTCCATCCTGGGCATCGGCATCGACTTCCAGCAGGTCATCAAGGGGCTGGTGCTGCTGGGCGCCGTCTGCGTGGACGTCTACAACCAGCGGCGGTGACCGCCCTGCATGAACGCTGGGCTTGGAAATTCTGGCATGGGGGGGCCGCGAAGGCTGACCCCTCCAAGGCTCGGTTGCGGATGGCGTTGCTGTTCCAGCCACTCCATCAGGCCCGCCTTCAGTGCGCGCCGCAGCGAGGCGGTTCTGCCGGCTACCAGTCTGCAGCCTCGTTCGATGGGTCTTCCGCATTTCGATCGGGGATCGCGTTGCAGCGTCTGGGCTAAGGCGCAGGCAGCGTGCATCGGCGCAGACGTGCGCAATCGGACACCAGGCGTCCTCTGGACCGGATTGCCCACCCCTTGCTCGTCGTTGCCCCCATGCTTGTCGTTGCGAAGAGCGCTTGCGATGCGGCGATGCAGGGGCGCAAGACCGGAAGCCCAGCCCGTGCAGACCTGGATTGCCGGGCCCGAAGCCGGCTTGCGATGGATAGCGCCTGTTTGGCTGCGCCATCGTAAGGGTCAGACCACCGGGCCGTAGTACCCTGCCGCCTATCCCTCGCCCGGCGGCCGACAAGACGGCGGCGCAGCAGGCGCAAGCCATCCGGCACGACACGTGCCGCTGACTGGCAGCCGCATCCGACGGCTTCTCAGGCACTGGATACGGAGCCTGCAAAGAAAGTATCGAGGAGGCGGCCAAAATTAGGTTGTTTCATAGAGCGAAATGCGCAGCGGCGCGCCACGCAGCGTCGAGGAGTGATGGAAGCGGAATGCGGCTGATCCGGCGCCAGGAAAAAGCCTTTGAGCTTGCGGGATGGCCGCCCGGGTATGATCAAACCCGCATCGACCGCCACCGGCCGCGGCGCTCCGCCATGATCGGGTAACGGCCTGGCCAGTGTCCTGCCTCGGGGTGGGACCGGCTTCATCGGAAACGACGCCCATTGTCCACAACGGGTAATGGGCGTGGTTTCTGCTTAGGGTCAACGGCCAAGGTTGGTCGGAGTAGCCACGGCCTAGCCGATCCTATTTACAACAACCCTGTGCATTCCGCATCTGGCCTGGGATAGCGCGACACCGCGATAAATCGGGGATATGGTAAGTGAACACAACAGGTTAGGAAATTCGCTTCGGGGCCTCAGAAAACGCTGGAACGAGAGGGCATGGCGGGGCTGGTTGTCTGCTTCGGCTATTGGGCCTGAGAAGGAAAGGCTGGGAGAGTTTCGCGCTTAGGCAGGCTTGTGCGGCCTGGCACGCAAGTGGCCTGCGGCCGTGCCAGGCTGCTCAGCTTTTCATCTGTGCGCAAACCTGCAGAGGTTTGCTTGGCAAGTCCCAAGGCCGGGAAGCAGGCGGCATTCTGTCATCGCGCACTGTCCTATCATGCGGTGGCCCACATGCGGTTGGACCGCCGCTGTTGGCCAGCCGGGCAGTTGTGGCGACAGCGCCACAGTGCGGCACAAATGACATTTTTGGGACTGTCCGGGCGCGCCGGGGTGGAATCCGTGTAGCCCTCTGCGCCAGCAAACCAATAGAATGCGTGTCCGTGCCTGAACGGAACAGAGCCAGAGTACAATGAGTAAACAGGGGAGAATACAGTCGTGACTCAAGCCTTCTCACCGCATCGGCATCGCTTGCATGCCCTTGCCACCGCCGCCGTCCTGGTACTCGGCGTGGGCCTGCATCCGGCCAGTGCGCAGCCAGCCAACCCGTCCATCAGCGTCGGACCCAGCGAGGAGCTCTCACCAGCAGGTGCTCCGCCAGCGCCGGCGACCGAGCACCTCATCCCAGACTTTGGCGGCTATCGCGCCAAGCTGGCGCGGGTGGGCGTGGACTTGCAGCTCGACTACATCGCCGAGGTCGCCGGCAACGTCACGGGCGGAACCCGCAGCAGCTCGAGCTATGCCGGCCAGGTTGGCTTCGAGGCCGACATCGACTGGAACAAGCTTGCCGGCGTCCAGGGCCTCTCGACCCATGTCGTCATCGTCAACCGCCAGGGCAGCAACGTCGGCTCGAACTTCGGCGACAGCCTCAACCAGGTGCAGGAGATCTATGGCGCCGGCGGAGACACGGTGGTCCACCTGGTTTACGCCTATGCCGAAGAGTCGCTGCTGAATGGCCGCGTCAACCTCGCGGTCGGACGGGCACCTGAGCTGAACGACTTCTCCGCCTCCCCGCTTTATTGTAACTTCATCAACAACTCGCTCTGCGGCAACCCGAAAGCCCTCCCCGAGTCAGACGTGGGGTTCAGCTCCTACCCGGACTCCGTGTTCTTCGGGCGTGTGCGGGTACGCCCGACGGCTGATACCTACATCCAGGTCGGCGTGTTCGAGGTCAACCAGAGCATCTACAGCTATCCCGTGTACCGCTCGGGGTTCACGTTCAACGGGGGTAAGGACAGCGGCGTGATGATCCCGGTCGAGGTCGCTTACGAGCCGACCATCGGCCCGCAGGCGATGCCCGGCCACTACAAGCTCGGCTTCGGCTACGACACGAGCACCTATCCCAAGTATCCGACGACGATCGCTGCCGTCTTGGCGGGCGGCAACGACGGCACCGGGCAGAAGACCGGTTACTGGGCGCTCGCCGACCAGATGGTGTTCCGCAACGGGCCGGGGGCAACGGATGGCCTGGTCCTGCTGGCTGGTTACGTCCACACGGACCCGAGCCTGTCCAACTACACCAACCAGGCCTTTGTCGGCGGCATCTACAAGGACTTCTGGAAAGCCCGGCCGCAGGACGCAATCGCCTTCCTGTTCAACTACGCCAACGTCAGCGGCGCGCTTGGCAAGGAACAGGCGATCGACCGTGCATTCGGCCTGCCGGTGGCCGGCAGCCCAACGGGGGGCATCCAGAGCCACCAGGAGATCATCGAACTCAACTACAACGCCCACATCTATCGGGGCGTGAGCTTCCAGCCGCTGTTCCAGTACTACTTCCGGCCGAACGGCGTCGGCAACATCCCGGACGCTGCGATCTTCGGCTTCAAGTCGCACATCAGCTTCTAATCAGCCGCCCACCTGCTGGACCCGCCTAGGCCGACATTGCCTGGGCGGGTTCAGTAAACACCGCGCGGGCGGACCGGTGAGAGGGTATAGAGCGCCCCGTCCGGGCTGGCGTCGATCTGCCCATTCGGGTCCAGCGCGTGCAACTTCCCATCGGCCGTCAAGGCGTAGCCGCCGACCTGGCTCGCGAGGTGGTCATGCAGGGTGATGAACTTCACCATCGCGCCGTCCACCATGCGTTGCGTGCTCGTCCAGGGGCCGCCCCACTCCTGCGTTCCGTTGTTGCTGAACTCGTTTGGGTTCTGCATGGTGGTGGTGATGTAATAACGGCCGGCTGCGGCTCCCGGACCGCCACCCAGCACGAGATCCACTGCGACAGGGTAATCGGCACTGCTTCCAGGCGGCTGACCCTGCCAGTCGCCGAACACCGGCCCGATCGGTTGCGTGCACCCCGCCACTCCGAGCACCACCACCAGCACCAGAGGCAGCCCTTCCCGCCAATCACGGGTCAGCCAACTACGTGCCATCTGTTTCACCCATCATTTGAATCGCTGTGCCGGCGTTCGGGCCATACATCCAGATCGCGCCCGGCGGCAACCCCAGGCTGCTGATGCCAGTCTGCCAATGCCAGTCTGCCGCCCGGCGCTCCCTAAACAACTTGGCGGCGTTCGCCAACAACGTGCGGACCCAAGATCTACAAGACCGGGCTCTGGGCGCTGGCAGACCAGGTAGTCCTGGCGTGGCCGGCCGCGGGGTGCAGATGGCGCTGCTGAACGACGCGTCGGTCACAGGCTTATTCATCCGCGAGCAGGAAACGGGCCAGGCAAGACGTCCCGAACCGCCAACGCGGCAACCGCCATCATTTTCGGCCCCTGCGCTGCTGCGTCCGGTCAGCCGCCGGGGGCCGTCACGGGCCGCCCGGCCTGCGCGCAGCCTCGCCCCGGCGCATCGGCATGGCGTCGATCACCTCGATCAGCCGGTCCACGGGCAGCGGCTCGGCCGAGGACAGCTTGGCGCCCCCGTCCTTGCCGACAAGCACGGCGCGGAAATGCCCCGCATCCGCCCCGAACCTGCGGCGCAACGCCTGGTCCCCGGGTCCGATGACCTCGACGGGCACAAGGTCGCGCTCACCCATCGCCGCGCCGGCGCCCGCGAGGAGGCCCCACTGCCGCATCAAGGCCGGGTCGTCCTTGTCCGGTGCGAACAGCAGGAGGACACGGGACTGCCAAAGGTACTGCGCGATGCCGGGCACGGCCGCCTCCGTCATCGCGACCGGCATGACGCACAGCAACGCCCCGGCCAGGACCCGCATCCGGCCTGCCCAGCGCGCCATCCAGGCGGCGCGCAACTCTGCCGGCGCCGTGGGTTGCGGCGGTTCATTGCACCTCCGGTTGCGTAACGCCACTTGTCACTCCATCAGGCCAGCGCCGCGAACCCCGGGCTTGCCGGCGATCATCGCTTGGAACGCTTCGCGCGGCGAGCGTTGAGGTTAGGCGCAGGTTCGGTTTTGCATCCCCTGGATTACCGCGTTGCAGCCGCTCCTCGCTAGGGCAGGCGGGGCTACGGCGAACCAGGAGACGGTTGAACCGGTCAGGGCGGGGGCCGCTGGTATCAGCCTGCCCGGCCAGCAGAGCCTAGCCTGTCCAGAACCGGCCCTATGTCCCTGCAAGGAGCTATTCCGGATCTCTCGCGTTGCAGGCCTGTCCGCGTCAGCCTTGGGGGCAGTGGCGCTGGGCGCCAGTCCCGGAAAGGCGCACGGCCGATCAAGCGGAGAGCACGCCATGGACAACGATCAGCACCTGCCTGAGGACGGTGCCGCAGTGCCAGCCATGGCCGGCGTGGCGGAGGATGCACGGATTGCGGTCGAAGGCCGGGCGCCGGCCGGAGACGGCGATGTGCCCAAGGCGAGCGAGGCGGACCTGCGCATGCTGGCGGACTCCATCGCGCAGCTTGCCTGGATTGCGGACGCAGGCGGCTCGATCTTCTGGTACAACCGGCGCTTCCACGACTACACCGGCACGACGCTGGCGGAGATGCAGGGGTGGGGCTGGCGCGGCATCCACCACCCCGACCACGTCGAGCTGGTGACCGAGCGCTTCCGTGCCGCCATCGAAGCCGGTGAGCCTTGGGAGGACACCTTCCCGCTGCGGGGCAAGGACGGCCAGTACCGCTGGTTCCTGTCGCGCGCCCTGCCGACCCGCAACGCCGCCGGGCGATTGATACGCTGGTTCGGCACCAACACGGACGTGACCGAGCAGCGCGCCTGGGAGATGCGGGTGCTCCGCAGCGAGGAGCGGTTCCGCTCGCTGGTGGACACGGCGGCGGCGATCGTGTGGACCACCGATCCCTCCAAGGGCGGGTTCCATGAGCCGCAGCCGCGCTGGAGCGCCTTCACCGGGCAGGGCCTCGAGGAGGCGCGTGGCACGGGCTGGCTCAAGGCGATCCACCCCGATGACCGGGAGCACACCATCGAGGCCTGGCGGCATGCCGTCGAGGCCCGGTCGCGCTTCGAGGTCGAGCACCGGGTGCGCCGGGCGGACGGGACATGGCGGCACATGGCCGTGCACGCGGTGCCGATCCTCGACGAGCACGGCGCGGTCCGCGAGTGGGTGGGCACGCACACCGACGTCACCGAGCGCAAGCAGGCCGAGGCGGCGGTCGAGGCCGCCCGCGACGTGGCGGAGGAGGCGAACCGCGCCAAGAGCACCTTCCTCGCCAACATGAGCCACGAGCTGCGCACGCCCTTGTCGGCCATCATCGGCTACAGCGAGA
>CAXTFY010000014.1:0-3358 GCA_964243265.1 uncultured Acetobacteraceae bacterium
CTACCGCATCACCGGCACCAAGATCTTCATCAGCGCCGGCGAGCACGACCTCACGGAAAACATCATCCACCTAGTCCTGGCAAAACTCCCCGGCGCCCCCGCGGGGACCAAGGGCATCAGCCTGTTCCTGGTTCCCAAGTTCCTGCCCACCCCCGAGGGCAACGCCGGCCCACGCAACGGCGTCGCCTGCGGCAGCATCGAGCACAAGATGGGCATCAAGGCCTCCGCCACCGCCGTCCTGCACTTCGACGCCGCGCAGGGCTGGCTGGTGGGTCCGCCCAACGCCGGCATGAAGTGCATGTTCACCATGATGAACGCCGCCCGCCTGGCGGTGGGCATGCAGGGCCTGGGCATCGCCGAGACCGCCTACCAGTCCGCCGCCGCCTACGCCAAGGACCGCCGCCAGGGCAAGTCCGTCAAGCGCAGCGACGCCAAGGAAACCAAAAGCTCCGAACCCGGCGTGAACGAGGGCGGCGCCGACCCCATCATCGTCCACCCCGACATCCGCCGCATGCTGCTGGAGGCCCGCAGCCAGACCGAGGCCGGCCGCGCCCTCTCCTATTGGGTCGGCCTGGAGCTGGACCGTGCCGAGCACCACCCAGACCCCGCCGTGCGCCAGGAATCCGACGACCTGGTCGCCCTGCTGACCCCCATCGTCAAAGCCGGGCTATCCGACCTGGGATCGGAGGCCGCGAACCTCGCCGTGCAGGTGCTGGGCGGCCACGGCTACGTGCACGAGTGGGGCGTCGAGCAGCTCGTCCGCGACGCCCGCATCGCCCAGATCTACGAGGGCACCAACGGTATTCAAGCGCTGGACCTAGTGGGCCGCAAGCTGGGCCAGGACACCGGCCGCCTGCTGCGCCGCTTCTTCCACCCCGTCAGCGCCTGGCTGGAATCCCACGCCGACGACCCGGCCCTGGCCGAGTTCACCGGCCCTACCGCCAAGGCCTTCTCCCGCCTGCAGCAGGCGACGCTGACGGTGGCCCAGCGCGGCCTGGCCCGGCCAGAGGAAGCAGCGGCGGCGGCGACCGACTACCTGCGCCTGTTCAACCTGGTGGCGATGGCCTTCATGTGGTGCCGCATGGCCGAGGTCGCCGGCACCAAGCTGCGCGCCGGCGCCAACGGGGACGCCGTGTTCTACCAGTCCAAGCTGGACGTCGGCCGCTTCTACATGGCCCGCGTGCTGCCCCGGCACTCCGTCCACTTCCAGGGCGTGATGGCCGGCGGCGAGACGCTGGGCCTGATGGCCGCCGAAGCCTTCTGACCGCCCCGGGCCGGACAGCCTGCTCCTTGTCCGGCCCACCCCGTCCCCGAACCGGACAGCCCAGCGTCCTGTTTCCCGACGCCACGGCAGTGCAGCCAGGTTTTATGCAAGCAATCCCGCCGCTGCCGCGTGGCACGCTGCTTGCGATATCTCGGTCAAGCCCCGGCAACGCGGCGGAAACCGAGGCGTCAAAATGCACTGGATCGACTTAGACCACCTGCCAGTGCTCGACGGCCCAAGGCTGGACGGCATCATGCACCGCCTCCTCACTGACCCGCGCCGCGGTACCGATGGCCTGATACCAAACGTCATCCGCTCTGACCCTTACGCTGCCACGCCGAAGCCGGCGTCATTGCGAGCCGGCTTCGGCGTGGCAACCCAGGGCTGCAGGGCCGCATACCCGTCGTACGATCCCTGGATTGCCGCATCGCAAGCGCTCCTCGCAATGACGAGGGATGGGCCGGCAAAACGGTCAGAGCAGAAAGCGGTTGGTATGATGCTGCTTGGCGGCGTCGAAGTCCCCGTTCCACCGCACCTGGGTGCCGCACTCCATGCCAGCCTGGCGCTGGTGACGCCCAAGAACACCGGCAAACCCCCGAAGACGCCCAAAGGCAACCACGGCAGCCCGCATCCGAAAGCGGCAGCATACGCCTGACCCGGCCTGCGTGCGGCGACCGGCCCCCTACTGAAACGACCTTTTGCATCTCGCGTGGCCCCAGCGGCCCCCAACCCCCGGCAAGCCAGGACCCGACCCATGCCCTCATCCCTCCCGATGCCGGACGAGATCAAGGCCGGCTTCTACCCGCGCTTCGAGCAGGGCTGGCGCCGCGCCGAGCTGGTCGGCCGCGCCGTCATGCTGCTGGTGGTCGGCGCGACGCTGGCGGGCCTGCTGGGCGGCGGCCCCGCCACCCTATGGACGCGCAAGGCCACCGCCGGGCCGCTGGAGGTCGAATACGCCCCGGTCGTCCGCTTCGGCACGCCGACCGGCCTGACCCTGCGCGCCGCCGCAGCGCCGGGGCAGGACCGGGTTGCAATCACCCTGCCCGCGGACATCGTACGGCGCTACGGCCTGCAATCCGTGTTCCCGCAACCCATAGAGTGGCAGGCTGGCGAGTGGCAAACCGGCAAGGACGGCGCCCTCCGTATGCTGTTCCCCGTGCAGCCCGGCGCCTCCGGCGTGGTGGTGCAGGTCGGCGGCATGCCGGCCGGCGGCGGGATGATGCACCTGCAGGCCAAGCTGGACAGCGGCCCGGCCGCCACCTGGTCCCAACTGGTGCTGCCCTAGCATGGCCACCGTCCTCAAGGCCGCCGCGGCCTACCTCGTCGTGCTGTTCGCCATGCGGCTGATCGGCCGGCGCACCGCCAGCCAGCAGGCGCCGTTCGACATGGTGGTGCTGTTCCTGTTCGGCGGCCTGACCACGACCGCCATCCTGGGCGAGGACCGCTCCTTCGCCGCCGCCATGACCGGCATCTTCACCGTTGGCCTGATGCACGTCCTGGTCGGCTGGCTCAAGCTGCATTCGGTGCTGTTCGAGCGCATCGTCGATGGCACCCCCATCGTCGTGTTCGACGAGGGCCGCTGGTCCGCGGACGCCATGCGAAAGCTGCGGATGCAGCAGGCCGACATCCGCACCGCCATGCGACAGCAGGGCATGATCGAGGAGGACGCGATGCGCTACGCCATCATCGAGCGCGACGGCACGATCTCCATCATCCCGAAGGAAAAGCAATGATGGCCCCCACGGCCTTCCCCGCCGATCCCTGCGGCGTGCTGTCCTGGCTGCACATCGGCGACCTGCACATCACCGGGGCCGGGCTGGCCAACCACCGCGACCTGCGGCGCATCGTGGCGCTGGCCAACGCGCTGCCGTCGGGCAGCCTCGACTTCGCGCTGCTGCCCGGCGACAACGCCGACGACGGCACCCCGGAGCAGTTCGCCCTGGTGCGCGACGCCGTGGCTCCCCTGCACCTGCCGCTGCACATCCTGCCCGGCGACCACGACTTCAAGCCGCGCAGCCTGGACGCCTACCACGCCGTACTGGGCGTCGAGCCGCTGCCGGCGGCGCACACCATCAAGGGCCACCGCTGCCTGTT
>CAXTFY010000014.1:3458-8539 GCA_964243265.1 uncultured Acetobacteraceae bacterium
GGATCGGCGCCGTGCTGGCCCGGCCGGAGGTGCTATGCGTGGACATGGGCCACACCCACTACAACGAGCTGGCCAACGACGGCGGCACGGTGTTCATGGCCACCCGCTCGACCGGGCAGACGGAGGAAGGGCTGCCGGGCTTCTCGGTCGCCGCCATCGACGGGCGTGCCGTAAGCTGGCGGTTCAAGGCGCTGGACGACGCCTGGCCCTTCGTGCTGGTGACGCAGCCCTCCGACCGAAGGCTGCTGGCAGACGCCGGGCAGCCCGTGAACGGCGCATTCACGGTGCGGGCAAAGGTGCTGGACGACCAGCCGGTCACGTCCGTCGAGATGCAGGTGGACCAAGGCCCCTGGCAGCCGATGGCGCCCGCGGCGGGGGCGGCGCTGTGGGAAGCCCAATGCGCCGCCCCCGCCAGCACCGTGCGCGTCCGGGCGTGGGACGCCAGGGGACGGACCGACACCGACGCCGTGCAGCCCGCGCGCCCCGGATGGACCCCACCGCGCCGCACCGCAGACGGGAGCGATGCCGACCGCCTCGGCCCCTGGCCGGAACGCGGCATCCTGGGCACCCAGCTAGGCCCCAACCGGAACGGGAGGAAGTGGTGACGGCCGTGATCGGAGCGGCATGATCGCCGCCCTCGCCGCCTCCCCCTGGGCCACCTGGGGCATCGCCGCCGCCGCGACGGCCGGGGTCATCCTCCGCCCGTTCTCCTGGCCAGAATGGGTGTGGGCGGTGACCGGCGCGGCGCTGCTGGTGCTGCTGGGGCTGCTGTCCCCGGCCGACGCGCTGACCGGCGTGGCCAAGGGCGCCGACGTGTACCTGTTCCTGGTCGGCATGATGCTGCTGGCCGAGCTGGCCCGACAGGAAGGCCTGTTCGACTGGCTCGCCGCCCATGCCGCCAGATCCGCGCACGGCTCGGGCAAGCGGCTGTTCACCCTGGTGTTCCTGGTCGGCACCGTCGTCACGACCTTCCTGTCCAACGACGCGACCGCAGTGGTGCTCACCCCGGCCGTCGCCGCCGTCGTCAAGGCCGCCAAGGCCGAGCACCCGCTGCCCTACCTGTTCATCTGCGCCTTCATCGCCAACGCCGCCAGCTTCGTGCTGCCCATCTCCAACCCGGCCAACCTGGTGATCTACGGCAGCCACATGCCGCCGCTGCTCGCCTGGCTGCCGCGCTATGCGCTGCCCTCCCTGCTGTCCATCCTCGCCACCTACGCCGTGCTGCGCTGGACCCAGCGGGGCCACCTGCAGGACGTGTCCGCCGACATCGACGTGCCGGAGCTTTCGGCCGCCGGGCGCATGGCGGCCTGGGGCATCGGCGGCACCGCGCTGGTGCTGCTGGCGTCCTCGGCGTTCGGCATCCAGCTTGGGTTGCCGACCGTCCTCGCCGGGGTGGCGACGGCGGTGCTGGTGCTGCTGCGCTCGCGATCGGGGCCGCTCAAGGTGCTGCGTGAGGTGTCCTGGGGCGTGCTGCCCCTGGTGGCCGGGCTGTTCGTGCTGGTGGAGGCACTGGAGAAGTCCGGCGTCACCGACACCCTGGCCCGGCTGCTGCACGACCTGGTGGAGCGGTCCGCACCCCTGGCGGCCTGGGTATCGGGCGTGGTGCTCGCCGTCGGCTGCAACCTGGTGAACAACCTGCCGGCCGGCCTGGTCGCGGGCCGCGTCGTAGAGCTGGCGCAGGTGCCCGACCACGTCCGCGCCGCGGTGCTGATCGGCGTGGACCTTGGCCCGAACCTGTCCGTCACGGGATCGCTGGCGACCATCCTCTGGCTGACGGCGCTGCGGCGGGAGGGCCAGTCGATCAGCACGCTATCCTTCCTGAAGCTCGGAGCGCTGGTGATGCCGCCGGCGCTGCTGCTGGCCGTCGCGGGCGCCTTCCTATTCTGACCGCATTGACCTCAACCCGTAAGCCGTCATTGCAGGGAGCGCTTGCGACGCCGCAATCCAGGGCTGTGAAGTGTGCGCCGGCCGCCCCTCCACGCCGCAAGGGCGGCCCGCAACGACAGCATTCCCCGGCGACAGCGGAACGAAAGTCTCCAAACACCACCATCCCCTTCGCACCCTCTCGGAGCATGACAGTGCAGAACATCAGCGCGGCCTGGCTTTACCCCCTCATCCTGATCGCCGGCGCCCTGCAGGCCTGGGGGCCGCCGATGAACGGCGCGCTGCGCGGCGCGCTGGCCAACCCATGGCTGGCGAGCGTCGTCTCGTTCCTGCCCATCGTGTTCCTGCTGGCGATCCTGTTCCTCTGCCTGCCCCGCCCGATGCCCACCGCCGAGGGCCTGCAAAGCATGCCATGGTGGGCCCCCTTGGGCGGGCTGGCCGGCGCCTTCGCGGTCGTGGCCGGGTTGCTGTTCGTCAACAAGATCGGCGCGGGCGCGTTCGGCGGGCTGACCATCACCGCCAACATCCTGATGTCGCTCGCGGTGGACCACTTCGGCCTGTTCGGCATCGAGCAGCACAGCCTGAACATCTGGCGCGTCATCGGCGGGACGCTGATGGTGGGCGGCATCGCCCTGATCGCGATCTTCTAGGATGCCGGTGGACGGCCTGGCGGCGGAGAAGGCCAGCTTCCGCCCCGCCTCGTTGGACGCCATCAACTTCCTGCTGGCCGACGTGCGCGGCGCGCTGGGACCGTTCCTCAACGTGTTCCTGGTCACCCAGCAGCATTGGAGCCAAACCGAGGTCGGCTGGGTCACCACGGCTGGCGGCCTGCTGGGCCTGTTGGCGCAGACCCCCGCCGGCGCCGCCATCGACGCCACGCAGCGCAAGCGCGGCGCCATCGTGCTCGCCCTGGCCGTGCTGGCGGTCGGCGCGGCCACTATCTTCGCCGCCCCGGTGTTCTGGCCGGTGCTGCTGGCGAACGCGCTGATGGCGGTCGTCGGCGACGTGTTCGGCCCGGCGGTCGCGGCCCTGACGCTCGGCTTGTACGCCCGCGGCCAACTGGCCCGGCGCATGGGCCGCAACTCCGCCTTCGACCATGCCGGCAACGTCGCCATCGCCATCGCGGCCGGGGCGGTCGGCTACCTGCTGTCGCAGCGGGCGGTGTTCCTCCTCGTCCCGGCGTTCGCCCTGCTCGCGGCGCTGGCGGTGCTGTCCATCCCGGCCTCCGCCATCGACGAGGACCGGGCGCGCGGCCTGGAGGACGGCCAATCCGGCACCGAGGGCGGACAGGGGCCGGAGGGCGTCCGCATGCTGCTGCGCAACCGCCCGCTGGTGGTGTTCAGCCTCTGCGTCATGCTGTTCCACTTCGCCAACGCCCCGCTGCTGCCGCTGGTCGGGCAGAAGCTGGCCCAGTCGCACCCGGCCTGGGCGACGGCGATGATGTCGGCCTGCATCGTGGCGGCGCAGCTTGTGATGCTGCCCATCGCGCTGGTGGTCGGGCGCAACGCGGACCGCTGGGGGCGCAAGCCGATCCTGCTGGCGGGCTTCGCCATCCTGCCGGTGCGGGCGGTGCTGTACACCTTCTCCAACGCCGCGCCCTGGCTGATCGGGGTGCAGGTGCTGGACGGGGTGGGCGCGGGCATCCTCGGTGCGCTGACGCCCCTGGTGATCGCCGACCTGACGCGGGGCACCGGGCGCTACAACCTGGCGCAGGGCGCGGTGGCGACTCTGCAGGGCGTGGGCGCCAGCCTGAGCGGCCTGGTTGCCGGCCTGCTGGTGGACCATCTGGGCTACCATGCGGCCTTCCTCGCGGCGGGCGCGGCTGCGTCGGCTGCCCTGGCCGCCCTGACCCTGGCCATGCCGGAGACGGCGCCGGGCGGAGAGGGGTCGCCCCAGTCCCGGCAATGACCCTCCTGCCTGCTGCTCCCTCTCCCTCCGGGAGAGGGCCGGGGTGAGGGGGTCTTGCGGCGCAGCCCTGCTGGCCCGGACAGCCCTGCTGGCCCGGACAGCCCGGTTCCGGCGGCACCGTCGCGTGGCGCGAGGCAAGACCCCCTCACCCCAACCCTCTCCCAAAGCGGGAGAGGGAGCAGAAGCGGTCCTCCCACCACATGCGATCCCCCCGCCCGAAGGGACAGCACGCAGGCAGCACCTTGCTCCCTGCAACGGTCTCGCCGGCCGGCTTTGGCGGCCGAATGCGGCGGCGCAGAGATCAAGGGGGTGGCGATGGCGGGCGGTCTGCCCCACCTTGAACCGGGTGATCCCCCTCGACCCCGCCAAGTTCCGCGACCCCCAACGCACCGCCAAGGGCGAGCCGCGCGCCAGCGTCGCCCTGGTCCGGCTGCGGACCCTATGGTTCAACACCGGCACCCTGTGCAACATCACCTGCGCCCACTGCTACATCGAGAGCAGCCCGCGCAACGACGCCCTGGCCTACCTGTCCGCCGCCGACACCGCCCGCTTCCTCAACGAGGCCCAGGCCCGGCCCGACCCGGTGCAGGAGGTCGGCTTCACCGGCGGCGAGCCGTTCATGAACCCCGACATGCTGCCCATGCTCGCCGACACGCTGCGCCGCGGCCTGCCCGCCCTGGTGCTGACCAACGCCATGCGCCCGATGATGCGCAGCGCCGGCCGCCTAAGCGAGCTGAACCACGCCCATCCCGGCCGCCTGACCCTGCGCGTCAGCCTGGACCACTACGCTCCCGGGCTGCACGACCGCGAACGCGGCCCGGGCACCTTCAATAAGACGATGGACGGCCTGGCCTGGCTGGCGTCCAGCGGCATCCATGTCCACGTCGCCGGCCGCGCCGGCTTCAGCACCGAGCCGGAAGCCGCCCTGCGCGCCGGCTACGCCCGCCTGTTCGCCGCCCGCGGCATCGCCATCGACGCCGCCGACCCGGTGCAGCTCATGCTGTTCCCCGAGATGGACGGGTCCGCCGACGTGCCCGAGATCACCGGCGCCTGCTGGGGCATCCTCGGCAAGTCGCCCAACAGCGTCATGTGCGCCACCGCCCGCATGGTCGTGAAGCGCCGGGGCGCCGCCGCCCCCGCCGTGCTCGCCTGCACGCTGCTGCCCTACGACCCGCAATTCGAGTTGGGCGCCACCCTGGCCGAGGCGGACCGCCCGGTGCCGCTCAACCACCCACACTGCGCCCGGTTCTGCGTCCTGGGCGGAGCGGCCTGCTCCCGGTGATCGCCCA